>NZ_FSRQ01000001.1:1547598-1895196 GCF_900143185.1 Chryseobacterium scophthalmum
ATCTCCTTTTGCTTTACCTAAAAAAACAAATTCAATGTTTTTCGCTCTTTCAGTTTTTTGAATTACCTCTAAAACATGTTGATAATCGCGTCTTTTTTGAGAAACTCCACCCGGAATTACAA
This sequence comes from Chryseobacterium scophthalmum, assembly GCF_900143185.1. Taxonomy (NCBI): domain Bacteria; kingdom Pseudomonadati; phylum Bacteroidota; class Flavobacteriia; order Flavobacteriales; family Weeksellaceae; genus Chryseobacterium; species Chryseobacterium scophthalmum. Next base: position 1,547,721 of record NZ_FSRQ01000001.1, read on the forward strand.
CAGTGAATCTTTCATTCTTATTTTGAGGAAATTCTTTGGTGTAAAAAAGTGGTAAAAATTGATATTCCTGCAAAGAAAATTCTTTATCCAAAACCAAAAGATTCTTTGATTTTTTGTAAACTTTTGATGTATTAAAAAGGCCTTCCTTCCACCATAATTTCAATCGGTAAATAACATCTTCTTTGAAAACATTTTTGATTAAATCTAATTTGGAAGCCTTTGAAAAATTAAGATTATGAACAATTACAGCCGTTTTATATTTATTGGTGATATTCAAAAAAGTATTGAAATACCGATGAACCGTTCCAATAATAACGAGGTCATATTTCTTAGATTTAAGCTGGTCTAAAATCATCGAATTATCCGATAAAAAAACAGCTTCATCATTCGTTTGAATCTGATTTTTAATTCTTTGTGAAAAATAATAATCCACAGAAAATTCTTCTGAATCGTTCATCAAATTCATGAAATCGGCCGCAATTTCTGCGTGAGTATCGATTTCTATGTAAGCTATTTTTTTCAAAGTAAAAATATAAAATTTAGATTTTAAGTTTAGGCTAAAGCCAATGAAATGATTCTTTTTTTTAACGAGCTTCCTTCGAAAAGCTCAGGATGAAACGCCCATTCCTATTGATTCAAAATAATTTATAATTTAAATAATTTATAATTTAAACCATTTCTTTTTAAACTGATTCCAGCGTTGCTGATTAATTACTTTCTGTTCATCTTTTGAAATTTTCAACTCAAGATTTTGAGATTTGCATTTTTCGTACGAACCAATAATCTGAAACAAAAACGAAGGTGATTTTATTTTTGCAGCTTCTTTTGCCGCCGCAACATAAGTCAGGAATCGATTAAGCCCTAAAAAATAAAAATATCGTCCATAATAATCAGCTGGTTTTATGGTATAATCTGCACCTTTTACTTTAATTAATTTTACATGTAAATCAGGAAGAACAACCTCTTTCCAGCCTAAATTTTGCAGAAGAATTGCATCAATATTATCCCAACCTAATGTTTCACGCAAACCTCCCATTTGAAGAAAACATTCCTTTCGATACGCCTTCATCGGACCGCGAACATGATGTTTGTTGGAATTTCCTTCATACACCCATTCTCCATTTTTTTCAACATATAATAATCCTCCAACCAAACCGTAATCAGGGTTTTTCACAAAAGAATCTGCGACAGTTTGTAAATAATTTTCAGACAGAATAATATCTGAATCAAACTTACAAATAATATCAAATTGATTCAAATCCTGGGTCTGTAAACCATTTTTAAAAGCCGCAACCACTTTTGAACCGGGTTGATGCAACGATTTTTCCAAATTAATAGTTTCAAATCTGGAATCCTGGTCAGTATATTTTTTAATGACCTCTGAAGTTTTATCAGTCGAGCCATCATTCACCACCACCACTTTAAAATCCTTAAAACTTTGCTGTTGTAAAGAATCTAAAGTAAACGGGAGATTGTTTTCCTCGTTGTGTGCAGGAATTATGATTAAAAATTTCAATGTAAATGATCAATGATGAATAAATTGATAAATGATAAAATTCAACAGTTAGCTTGCATCAATTATCATTTATCAATTATCGTTAATATTATTTATTGTGCGGTTTCAGCATGTTTTTAGGGTCTAGAATTTCATCTAATTTTTCCTGAGAAAGTAGATTCTGTTCCAGAACTAAATTATAAACACTTTTTCCGGTTTCTAAAGCTTCTTTTGCAATTTTTGTAGATTGTTTGTATCCGATGTAAGGATTTAAAGCCGTAACAATTCCGATGCTGTGTTTTACCATATTCAGACAAACATCTTTATTGGCAGTAATTCCGATCACACATTTTTCACGAAGCGTTTGTAGAGCATTGCACAGGAAGTGAATATTTTCCATGATCGCGTGCGAAAGTACCGGTTCCATTACGTTTAACTGTAATTGTCCGGCTTCAGCCGCAAAAGTAACAGTTAAATCATTTCCGATTACTTTAAAACAAACCTGATTAACCACTTCCGGAATTACAGGATTTACTTTTCCAGGCATAATCGATGAACCAGGTTGCATCGGCGGAAGATTAATTTCAGATAATCCGGCTCTAGGTCCCGAAGAAAGCAATCTTAAATCATTACAAATTTTAGAAAGTTTCACCGCAAGACGCTTCATTGCTGAAGAATAAATCACATAAGAACCTGTATCTGGAGTTGCTTCAACCAAATCTGGAGCAGAAATCACCGGATATCCTGTTAATTCCGCTAAATTTTTAGCACAAAGCGTTGCATAGCCGATTGGAGCGTTGATTCCCGTACCAATTGCCGTTGCACCCATATTGACTTCAACAAAAAGATTGGCGTTGTTATTTAATTTAGAAATATCTTCTTCCAAAGTTGCTGCAAATGCTTCAAACTCCTGCCCCATCGTCATCGGAACAGCGTCCTGAAGCTGCGTTCTTCCCATTTTAATGACATCATGAAACTCTTTTCCTTTTTCACGGAAAGCTTCCACGATTCCTACCAATTTTTTTACTAAATTTTCGTTCATCTGCAACAATCCCATTTTGATTGCGGTAGGATATGCATCATTGGTAGACTGCGAAAGATTGATATGATCGTTTGGCGAGCAAAATTCGTACTCACCTTTGTTTTTACCTAATTTTTCTAAAACTCGGTTCGCAATTACTTCATTAGCATTCATGTTAATAGAAGTTCCTGCTCCACCCTGAATCATATCTACCGGAAATTCGCTGTGAAATAATCCACCGATTAACTCGTCACAGGTTTCTGCAATTTTAAAATATAAATCCTGATCTAAAAGACCTAATTCATAATTGGTTTTTGCTGCCGCTTTTTTCACATACGCCAAACCTTTGATAAATTCCGGATATGATGACAAAAGCTGTCCTGAAATTTTGAAATTGTCTATTGCTCTTTGGGTTTGCACTCCGTAATAAGCATTTAACGGCACATTTAATTCACCGAGCAAATCACTTTCTTGTCTGAAATTTTCCATTAAATATTATTTAATAGTTTAATTATTTGATTAATAAAAAACGCACCGTAAAGATGCGCTTTAAAGTTTTATTTTGTAGGATATTTTTGATTTAAAGCTTGAAGAATTGCCCATGTTTCGGCATCCATAATCCCATCGTAGTTTTGAGGTCTGAAGTGATATTGCAATGCTTCAATTGTTTTTTTCGTTGCATCGTCCCACTTTCCGTTAGGATAAATTTCGTAACCAAATTTCTGTAATGCAGTCTGAACCAAAAAGATAAACGGAGAATCATTATATCTCGTTGAAACATCAGTCTGTGCTAAAGTCAAAAGATTTTGTTTTGCAGCCTCGTCATACCACATTCCTATCTGATATTGGTCGTAAAGTTTTTTCCAAGGAAACTGTGGTCCCGGATCTTGTTTTCTTAACGGTGCAATATCTGAATGCGCCAAAACATTGGTTGCAGGAATATTATATCTGGTTACAATATCTTTAGCCAAAGCTGCCACTTTTTTAATTTGGTCGTCACTGAAAGGCTGAAAGGTTCTTGCTCCAGTTGCATCAGCTGTAAATCCCATATTTACGATCTCAATTCCAATTGAGGTGTCGTTTAGATTTTTATCTGCACGCCATGCACTTACTCCTGCATGATAAGAACGTTTGTTTTCGTCAACCAATTGATAGATTTCATTGTCACCTAAATTATTTACCAGATAATGTGCACTAACGCCTTGCTGAGTAAGAACTGTTACCGATTTATCATCCGGTAAAACGGTGTAATGAAGAATCAGATATTTTTGTCTGAAATTTTGGGCAATTGCAGGGAAATGGGTCTTCACCACTTTATATCCTGCAGGTTTTGCCGAAACAATAGAACCGTAACTTGCCGTGTTATCATTTTTAGTGATATCTGCAATATTGGTAGTAAAAAACTCTACTCCACTTTCTTTTGTTATTTGTGGTTTAATTTTTTCCTGAGAAGTAGAATTAATGACAGTTTTTGGCTGTGAGACTGGAGTTTTTGAGCGGTACGTATTTTTTTTAATATTTTTTTGTGACGTACATGAAAAAACAAGTGTACTTAAGCTTATGATATATAATGTCTTACGCATTAGTTTAAATTTTTAATCATTTATAAGCGTAAAAATACACAATTTTTTCCTGAAATTTATTTGGTAAATAAAGAAATCTGTTCTATATTTGCACTCGCAATAACGGAGCAGCGATCATTCAAAAAGACGTTATTTAGGAGAGTTGCCTGAGTGGCCGAAAGGACATGTTTGCTAAACATGCGTACTGGAAACGGTACCAAGGGTTCGAATCCCTTACTCTCCGCACTTATTATTCTCGGGGCGTAGCGTAGTCCGGTCATCGCGCCTGGTTTGGGACCAGGAGGTCGCAGGTTCGAATCCTGCCGCCCCGACTTCACGGGACAAAACAGAAATTTCTGCTTTTGTCCCGTTTTTTTTTGCACTCAACTTTCTGTTAATCAGATTGATGTATTGTATAAATTCGTTAGGTCTAGCGGTTCGAACTTGTCCATCGCTAAAAACGATATTTTCAGGAAAAATTGAACCAATTTCTTTTCTTACTTCACCCAAACAATCATTATTAAGAGCTTCATTTATTTCGTTAATCTTTATAATTCCTTGTTTTATAGTGTTCTGAATATCGTCGGTGTCGTAGTTTATCCTTGTCAATTGGGCTTCTAGAACAGAAATTTTTGACGTATACTGTGATTTCATAACTCTATAATCATCAGCATCAATTTGACGTGTAGCTAAAAGGTCTCTCGTATGAGATAGTCTTTCCTCATAGTCCTTAATTTCTAACAGGATTTGTTTTTTTTCTGAATGAACTTCGTTTGTCTGTTCGAAATAATTCTTAGAAATAATCTCTTGATAAAATGCTGGGTCAGCTATTTTTGGTATGGAGTTTTTTAATTCTTTTAAAATTAAATCATTTACCTTTTCAGCATTAACCCGATGTGTACATCCACCTACACAATGATAATAAGCGTAATATTTATTACGACCTTTAGATTTACTACCTGTAAGGAGTTTTTCGCATTCTGGACATATCAAAAATCCTCTCATCGGAAACTCATCATGAGTGGTGATTTTTGGACGATAGTTTCTGCCTCTACCATCCAATATTTCTTGAACTTCATAGTAAAGAGATTCCGATATTATTGCTTTGTGTTGGCCTTCTACAAATTTACTTTCTTCATCTTTAAATTGTGGAACAAAGATTTTTCCACAATACAATGGATTTCTAATTACTTGCCAAAATGCATTTTTACTGCATCTTAATCCTTTTTCTTTCGACATTTTCCAAACCTGCTCAGTATTATATGTTCCTTTTGAAATCTCCTGAAATGCCCATTTTAAAGTGGTTGCATCTGGTTCTTTTGGTGCAATATATTTTTTTCCGTTCTCCTCTGATTTATTCTCGTAGGCTACAGGAGCTAATCCCATATATCGCCCTTCTTTTTTTGCTCGTCTCATACCATAAAAAACATTTAGGGCACGACGATCGTTCTCTACCTCTGGAGCTGCCAGGTAAAATGCCAGCATCATTTTGTTTTCTGGAATTGAAAGATCCAACGGCTGTTCGATGGCTTGAGGCTCAACCCCTAAAGCTCGAAGAACGTTAATCATTTGATAAGCATCACCAGCATTCCGGCTAAACCGATCCCATTTGGTAAAAAGTATGAGATTAACATTGTTTTTTTTCTTCTTTAAAGTCAATACAATATTTTTCCATGCCGGTCTGTTAAAAGATTTCGCTGAGTGATCCTCATAAATAACATTGCGAATCTGTATAGACTGATTGTTGCAGTATTTTCGCAACATCTCTTCCTGATTTCTTTGTGAATATCCTTTGTCCGCTTGTTCATCGGTACTTACACGAATATATAAGTCTGCTATGTATGCCATCTTTTCAAGAAATTAACTCTTTAAACATTATCGAAGAAAACCAATGTGACCTTCAAATTTAAATTTGTAATAGAGATTTATCTTGAAAAAGTATCTCCATTATTCCACTTGTCTCTTGATGGCTGTATTTGGCTTTTAATGGCACTAATTTACAGCTTTGGATAATATAAAATCTTATAATTCAGTAATATTAGCTTGTTTTTTAGAAAAAAAGAACAAAAAAAACTCCTAGCTTGTAGGAGTTTAATCTGTGACAATCCTGTCAGAAAAATTTAGTTTTTTAGTCTTTTTTGACCCTATTTTTAGCTACAAATAGTTACCAGTCTTAATCATTGTAATAATAGCTTAATTTTAATATGTTGTTTAGTTTAGAATACTCTATTCCATTTTCAAAAGGTTTAATTTTTTCAGGGAATAGCATATTAACTATTGCTCTGAAATCTTCGCTATTGCCATCTTTTAATACCTTGTCTAATTGTAAAAAAGCCTCTATACTCTGGTGTAATAACTTGTTGATATCAGGAACCTTTTCACCAAGCATAACTAATTTTTCATTCAATTGCTCTATTGATCCTTTGTATTGCGCTTTTATATCATGATAGTCAGAAGCGTCTATTTTATCTGTCGCCAATAAATCCCTTATATGCGACATTCTATTTTCAAATTCTTTAATCTGTACTAGCGTCTGCTTTTTAGAAATCTGTATATCCTTGGTCAATTCATAATAAGTTTCCACCAGTATACTATGGTAAATGGTTATTATTTCTTTTTTAGGGATATATTTGCGTAGTTCCAACTCAAAAAAGTGCATCAGCTTCTCTGTATTAATTCGGTACGAGCATCCTTGAAAACAATGGTAGTAAGTATAATATTTATGCCTGCCTTTTGATTTGCTACCGGTAAGCAATTTTCCACATTGAGGACAGATTACAAAACCTCTTAATGGAAAATCATTTCGACTTTCTATTTTTGGTCTGTACTTTCTACCACGACCATCTAAAACTTCCTGTACCTGTTCAAAAATATTGTCCGTGATAATAGCATCATGTTGCCCTTCAACAAAACAGCTTTCTTCATCCTTAAACGCCGGAATGAAGATTTTACCGCAGTAGATAGGGTTTCTTATCACTTGCCAAAATGCATTCTTACTACATTTTAATCCTCTTTCTCTTGATTTTTTCCAAATTTGTTCTGTATTAAATACTCCTTTTGCTAGTTGTTCAAATGCCCACGCAATTATCGTCGCATCAGGTTCTTTCGGGACAATATATTTATTGCCACTTTCATCTACACGATTTAAATATCCAACAGGAGCCAATCCCATATATCGACCTTCTTTTTTCGCTCGTCTCATTCCATAAAAGACATTCAATGCCCTTCGATCATTTTCAACTTCTGGAGCGGCCAAATAAAAGGCAAGCATCATTTTATTTTCTGGAATGGAAAGATCTAACGGTTGTTCAATTGCTTGTGGTTCTGCATTGAGATCACGAAGTTGATTTATCATTTGATAAGCATCCCCAGCATTTCTACTGAATCGATCCCATTTTGTAAAAAGTATAAGGTCAATTTGATTCTTACTCTTTTTTAAATTTTGAAGCAGTTTCTTCCATTCAGGTCTATTAAATGACTTAGCTGAATGATCTTCATAGATTACATTTCGTATTTCTATAGAATGGTTATCACAGTATTTACGCAGCATTTCCTCCTGGTTGCGTTGCGAGTAACCTTTATCCGCCTGCTCATCTGTACTCACACGAACATATAAATCTGCTAATGGATCTCTACTACCATTCATATCTCCAGATATTTTCTAACAACAACACGAGCCAGCTTTCTTAGAAAAAACAATACCTGCGCTGCCTCATCTCTTTCCAATTCATTTTTACCATTTTTTAAAACTTTTGCAAGCTTTTCGGGAGTCAATTTTGTATTTTGAATGCTCTCTTTCATCTCCAAAAAATTTGATAATCATAGAAAGCTAAACTATCGAAGATTTACATGACAACTCTTTGAGTTGCTTCTATTGGCTTTCAAAGGTTGTTCTTGGCGTAATTGCAATTAGTGAGGGTTTCAATTATGGTCATTTTTTTATCTTTAATATCACCAAACATCTTATTACAGAAAACATCTTTAAGTTCTTATAAATAGATTAATTAATGATTTTTCATATAAGCCAGGCCCAACTTCCTAGCTTTTTTAATACCTATTCTTGTCTTCTAAAACACATTTTCCAAGCTTCATCCCCATCATAAAAGAGCTTTAATCGACTTTTACTACAAAGAGTACAGAAAATGCCATCAATTTCATGTCTAAGTTATTTTCTATACCCTTTATCGGGCTATCGGAGCCCATTACATAATGAAGGATGGTTTTAAAAATTCTGCACTGAAGGTGCATGTATTCTGATCACACCAAACATTTCCTCAATGCCTTTTCCATTGGCTTCCACATAGGTTTTTATTCAAGAACCGGTATGCTGGTTTTGTTCCATTTCAAGAGCAAAGGTATTTCCGTGTTCTTAACGCAGGAACAAGGTCATGCCCTTCAGGTTTGCAAAAAAATCTCCACCTATTCAGGTCGTATTTTTTTGACAAAACCTTGTTCCTGCTAAACACTAACCTTTTTATGCTCGTGAAACGAAACAAAGCATACTCCGGCTCTTTAGACGAATAAAAAAAATGTCAGTAATGGAAAAATATAGCATTGGAAATGGAAAAAGTGAAACGAAACTTCAGCACCTCCTCTCATTGCCGAATAAATCTAAAAAAATCAAATAAGAACAAATTTCATAACGCAAAAAAGTAGAAATCATGAACATTACAGGAAGATTGACAAGGGATGCGGAAGTACGCACAACGTCACAGGAAAAACAAGTAGTAAACTTTTCAGTAGCGACTAATGACAGCTACCGTAACAAGCAGGGCGAACGCATAGAGCAGACAACCTATTTCGACTGCTCATACTGGATAAGTCCGAACGTGGCCAAGATACTCACCAAGGGTACTTTGGTGGAACTCACAGGCAGGGTAAGTGCAAGGGCGTGGACAGGAAATGACGGAGAAGCACACGCAGGGCTGAATTTCCATACCTCAAACATCAAATTGCACGGCGGTGGCAAAAAATCAGAAACCGTACAGGCTATTGCACAAACAGGAACTAACAACACAGCAGGAAAAGGCACAGAGGACGACCTACCATTTTAACAACGAGTATTCAATCATTTTTTAACATCAAAATCTTATCAAAATGGCACATAATATCAATTTCAACGAGAGAACAGGACGTTATTCATTTTTTAGCGTACAGCAAAAAGCGTGGCACGGTTTGGGGCAAATTGTGGAGCAATACCCAACGAGCGAGGAAGCTATCAAACACGCAGGGTTAGATTACGAAGTAGTAAAATCCCCTTTATTTACCAAAGGTTCGGGCATAATCGAAACCGCAAACGGTATAGAGATAGGCAGTAACGAATTGGCAGTGCCCAACTATTTCGCCAACATACGCACCGATAACAATGCTGTATTGGGTGTAGTCGGGAAGGATTACCATATCGTACAAAACCGCGAAGCCTTTAATTTCTTTGATGCGATTGTAAGCAGTGGCGAGGGTATTCTATACGAAACTGCAGGAGCATTGGGCAACGGAGAACGTATTTTTATCACAGCCAAACTGCCTGACTATATCCGTGTAGGCAATGGCGATGATGTAACGGAAAAATATATTTTCCTGACCACTTCGCACGATGGTAGCGGAAGCATCACAGCTGCATTTACCCCTGTGAGGATTGTATGCCAAAATACGCTGAATGCTTCGCTACGCAATATGACCAATGTAGTGCGTATCAAACATACTTCGGGAGCAAAACAGCGTATTGAGAACGCCCATAAGATTATGGGACTTGCCAATACTTTGAGCAACCAATTAGAGGGTATTTTCAACGAATGGACAAAGGTAAAAGTATCAGACCAAGAGATACGAAAGCTAATCCAATTGGCACTTTGTCCGAACAAGGAAACGCTTGACCTTATCAAAAAAGGTGCGGAAGATGAAATTTCCACCGTGTTTAAAAATACCGTAGAAGATGCCTTTGCCTACGCTATGATAAGCGATACACAACAGATGGAAACCACGAAAGGCACATTGTTCGGAGCGTACAACGCCGTTACAGGCTACTATCAAAACGTAAGAAATTACAAGAACGATGAAGCCAAATTGCAGAGCATTGTATTGGGTGGAACTGCCCAACTCAAATCACAGAAAGCATTTGAACTGTGTAGCGGTTTTGCCTTAGATGGTTCAGAAATCCTAAAACTTAATTAGATAACAACAGGCTACCGTCTTAATCGGTGGTAGCCTATTAAAATTTCAAAACGATGAACACTAACTTTTTCAATCAAATAGCACAGTTGGATTTTACGGGAGTATTGCAACTGAACATTTCCAAAGGAGCAGAAAATAACCTTATCGTATCGGTCTTGGTCAACAACGAGCAATGCGGAGATAATGCCAAAAACCTTATACCACCATTGACATTTAACGCCACGCCCCAAGAGTTTGACGAGGGATTTTTTGAACAAATAACTAAGCCTATAGAAACCGTTTCGGGTGTAATGGTGGATATGGAAAAATTCCTAAAACAAATGGAAATTGTCAAACAGCAATCGGCAATGGAAAAAGAAAAGACCGAGAAAGCCAAAAAGGAAAAAGAAGCCAAAGACAAGAAGTTTAAAGACGGAATGGCAAAGGCTGACGAATTGGAGAAAGAGGGCAAATTCCGTGAAGCGTGGATGAAAGTTCCCGACATAACCGAGTTTCCCGAAAAAGCGGACGAAATCCGAAAATGCAAAACGGAATTGTCAAACAAGTTCGCCACACCGAGCCTTTTCGGAGCGATGGAAGAACCGCAAACCGAACCGACAAAAGTGGAAGAGGTTAGCGAAGATTATCCCATTGATGAAACGGACGAAGAAGAATAAAGCGTTAATCCCAAAATCGAAAAGTTATGTTATTAGCAACACAATTAGAACGAGTTTTTATACTCAAAGATAAAGGACAGGACATCAGACTGACCGACCCCGAACCACGTTGGAGCGTGGAAGCCGTAATGAATTTTTACGCCAATATGTACCCGATACTCACAACGGCAAAAGTATCTGCACCGCAAATCAAAGACGATGCAGTAGAGTACAAATTTGAGAGCGTAATGGGAACGAAAGGTTAACCAAATATTTAAAGCAATGAATTATGCACAAACATATCCTATCGGGAACTATCACAATACCCGAACAGCAACGACAACGGCAATTGCACCGACAGCTGAACGAGTTCGCCAATTGGATGCAAAAGCCAAAGGATGCAAACGAAATGCGGAAAGACAAACGCAAGTCTGTACCGACAGCAATGTTGCCGATGGTTTTCTAAAGAGTACGTTTCTGCCTAAACTGAAAGAAACCAAAACTGTACAGGCTTGCAGGAAATCGAAGATGGAAAGGGATTTTTTTCAGTCCCTTTCCAAATTGGGAGAGCATTACCAAATTGAACCGAAGCAAACACAACAGTTTCCTTATCCCTACAATATGGCATTGGCTATCTCGGATATACAAGAAAAACTAAACCAAAAGGTTTTGGATTGGGAAGAAATCCGTTTGGTACAGGACATTAAGAAAACCTATTTCGTAAGTGAGGAACGCTATAATACAGGCTCAACATTGTTTTATATTCCCATTGCTTCCTTATACCGAATGTTGCACAACCGTAAGCGGAAAAGAAACGCCCATTTGCTATTGTCCGTTTGTGCTTATCTGTACCACATAGCTGACATTCCGTACTACAGACAAGAAGCAAGCTATCTGTATTGGATGTATGAAATGATGAATGACTGGGTTGAACAGGACGATTATACAGATGAAACAGCCGTTTATCTTGCAGAGATAAAGCAAGCCGAATACATCGGGGATTATATGGAACAGCGGATTTATAACCGCATCAATCTGACCGTATTTGAACAGCGTGTCAACAGCTTTAAAGCCAAAGACGATATTGATAAAGAATGTTTGAACGTAGCAAAAGAAGCCTTTGCCCTTTATCAGACCTATCCGAATGAAAACGTATTCCGCAACGCTAAACCTAACGGAGAAGCATTGGAAGAAGATATGGAGAACATTATAGGAATGGAAAAATACATATCCTTTTACGCAGACCACAAAGGCTGGCTCAATGAAACGCTCATAGAATCGGTAAACAATGAAATACAGGAATACGGACAAATCGAAGAACCTATTATCCAAAAACAGTTTGACGGTAGGGATATAACCGCCAACAACCTTTGTTTTGAAAACCGATTATTTGAACTACTGCACAGATTAAGGGACATTTTACACACCTTTTAAAATTGGAACTATGGAAGCTACAAACGACATAACAAAAGACTTTGGCACATTGTACAACCCTAAATCGGCTTTGGTATTCTATGAAACCAAAGGAAGCAATACCGATGTTTATGTTGAGCATTTTGATATGGACAAAAACGGTAACCCTATCAACGCCCACCCATTGACCGTAAAGGAAGCCAATGTATTGGCAAAGGCATTGAACACCGAACAGGAGAAGAACAAAGCCTTTTTGAAGTCGAACGGAATTTTGCCGACCAACATTCTGCACATCAATCCGAATGCGGATAAAGGTGCGGTAATTTGGTACACAAAAGCACAGCAAAGGCAGTTGTATTTTGTCGATAGTCTGCAAATCCCCAACGGAATAGCACAAGTACCGCCAATGCTTTGGAAAGCCAGTAAAAATGGATTAAGCGTGTTTGCCCTAACAAGCGACAGAAGACCCACAGAAAAGACAAAACTGTATCATACACCATATTTCAATATTTACGAAGACGGCAAAGTCTGTATGGGAACGGTGAGCATTGAAATTAAAAAATCCGCTTCGGTGGAAGAATTTATACAGGCTTGGGAATACTATTTTTTCAATTCCTATTTCAGCCACTTGTTAGGTAAACATAATCCCATAAAAGGCAATTGTGTTACCGTATGGAAAGACCTTGTAAACACAGACAAACCCTTTCCAAAAGAAGTATTGAAACCGAATAATAAAACCCTTAAAAATCTATTGTAATGGAAACAGTAAAAACAGCCGTTCATTTTACGGACAACTATCTGATAAGTCCGACCAACCCGATTGACGTCAATTTGATTGGTGCGGGTGGCACAGGTTCAAAGGTCTTAACTGCTTTAATGGAAATGAGCCACAGCCTAACAGAATTGGAACACCCAGGGTTGCAGGTGCGTTTGTGGGATGATGATGTTATAACCGAAGCAAATTTAGGAAGACAGCGATTTGCACTGAGTGAAACAGGATTGTACAAATCCGTAGCCTTGATAAACCGTGTCAATCGTTTTATGGGTACGAATTGGAAAGCAGAAACCCAAAAATTTGAACGTAATAATTTCGGTGGTCTGCCCGAAAATGCAAAGGCAACGATTTACATTACTTGCGTGGATAACGTACAGGCACGATTTGATATTGCCGAAATGCTCAAAGCGATGAGCAAACGCAGAGCCAACCGTGACGAACCAAAGTATTGGTTAGACTTTGGCAACAGCCAACAAACAGGACAAGTGATACTATCTACAATCGGAGAGATTAAACAACCCAACTCTGAGAAATACGAAACGGTGGCAAGCCTGCCAATGGTTACGGATGAATTTGGCGAACTGCTGAAACAGTCCGAACAAACAGACGACACGCCAAGTTGCAGTTTAGCCGAAGCATTGGAAAAACAGGACTTGTATATCAATGCTACATTGGCTCAAATGGGTTGTTCCTTATTATGGTCTATGTTCCGCTATGGAATGACCGAAAACAGGGGCTTTTTTCTTAATTTGAAGAACTTCCAGACCCAACCCTTAAAAGTCGCCTGACAGCCAAAATCGGGCGGCAAAAATGCAATTCCTTCCTGCGGTCGGAAACGCATTTTTGCGTTCAAAAGGTACAATCACTTTGCTAAAATGTACCGTTTCACAAATTCCACTCTTTACATTTTATCAAACAGATTGCGAAATCTTTGCTGGGATATTTGGTATCCCTTTCGTTATTTTAGCTGACTTCATTTCTTTCCACACAGCGACCAAAGAAAAGAAGCAAAAGAATCTCGCTTGGTTAGTGATGGCTTTTTGTAAGTCAAGGCTTTATTTTTATTAAATTTGATAATAGTTAATGAGCTCGAATTCATCTAAAGAGCTATTGACTATTCTTAAATAAATTAATAGTCAAACTTAGTATAGATTATAAATGATTGAAAAAGAATTTGTACAACAAAGGCGCAAAGAAATTGCAGAAATCAGACATGCGGATAGTGTATATAGAGATATCCAAGCAAGAGAAGAAGAAAGAGAAGAATATGAAAAACGCTGGTTTTGGGAACTACTTCAAAATGCAAAAGATTCTATTGAGGAAAATCAAAGTATTAGAGTCAAGATAGAGATAACCGACAAACAGATTTCCTTTTCGCATACTGGAAATCCATTTGAACTTGACGATATTCTGAGTCTAATTATACAAGGATCATCAAAAAACAATAAAGAAGGTAAAACTGGAAGATTTGGTACAGGTTTTATGACTACGTATCTACTTTCAAAAAGGGTACATATCATTGGAAAGCTTACTGAAAATCAGGGTTGTTTTAGTTTTCTGTTAAATCGTGATGCTACAGATAACGATCATTTTTATCGGTTACAATTAGATTCAAATGAAGAGTTCGACAATTCAATCCGAGAAGAAAGTTATCTCGACAAGGGAGAATTTCAAACATTATTCACTTATGAGTTAGATTCAAAAGGAAAGGAAACAGCAAAGATAGGTCTTCTCTGCCTTGACGAGCTTATTCCAATAACACAACTTTTTAATGAACAGATAGAATCTGTTACAGTAACTGAGAACGGAACTACCAAAACTTTTTCAAAAATTCTACTCGATACACATGAGGAAGTGGGAATTGCAGAATGGCAAATCAATACTGTTGTGGATAATATAGAATGTGTTAGTTTAAAAGCATACATTCAAAAAGATAACAACTTTGAAGCCTGTATCATTACACAGTTACAGGAAGATAAAGAATTTATTTTTCCGCTGACACCCAATTACCCCCGATTGTATTACACATTCCCACTGATTGGAACTGAGGAAATAGGAATACCTATTATTATCAATTCGACAAATTTTGACCCACGTGTTGAAAGAGATGGTATTTACCTTAAAAAGGTATCTGAGGAAGGAAGTGAGTCTTCCAATAAAGAAATCATAAACAAAGCATTAACCAAAAGTATGCTCTCCTTTGCTAATCTGTTCAAAAGCAAAAACATAAAAGGTCTGTATGAGTTATTCAGCTTTGATCTTTCAAAAGACCTTAAGTGGATAGATCACAAATGGTTCACGGATGTTAAGGAAAAGGCTATAGAGCTTTTGGCGTCTGAAGAGTTTATTCATTATAATGGTGCAGATGAAAAATACAGCAGACTGAGTGATCTGACAATATCGTTCACTGATAAAAAAGAATATACTTCAGAGCTATGGAACCTTCTTTCAGAAATTAAATATCTTCGAATTCCATTACACATAGAACTTTTTAACTGGATTAAGGTAGCTGAAAAAATTGCAATCATCAAGCAGAATGTAGAGAGTACCTATGATCTGGATTTTGTCTGGGGTATTAATGAACTTATTGAGACAATTGAAGAAAAAGAATCTCTTTCTGAACTTGATGATTCCTTGAATATCCAAGGTCACGTATGGTTGAACCGATTTTATTCTTTGGTCGTTAAAATAAAGGGACAGTTTCCACTAGGTAACAGGATATCATTAAACCAAAAAGATAATTTCAGAAAAGCCGAAGGTATTAGTTGGGATATATCCAAAGATGACGAACTTGTTGCTATTTCGGATCTAATTGAACTTAATTTTGGGGAACGATTATTTTCGAGACACATTATTGAATTCAGCATTAGTAGTGTGGAACGGTTCTCGATTCAGAATGCGATATCTGAGCTGAAATCAGAATTAAATGATTTAACCGAAACAGCATTAGTAAATATAAAAAACCAAGAAGCAAGTGCAAGATTACTGAAATGGCTTATCGTAAAAGGACATAAAGATATTATTAAAGACCTTAAAGTACTGACAGGAGCAAATAAGAAGAATGAGGAAAGTTTTGGATATGACCATTTCCCAAAGACAGATCATCTTTTGTTGACTCCCAAAGTTTACTTTGAAGCCGAATTTCCATTGTACGCTAATCTCGTCAGGGATAAAGATTGTCTAAATGAGGTATATAATATTTTTTTAGAAACAGAAGATTATGCTTATCTAAACAACAATGGGTTTGTACATTTGACTCCAATAGTCATAAAAACTGAGAATGCAACGGTTAAGTTGTTAGAGCATCTTCTAGTACATGAAAATGATCTGAATTTATTGCGAGATGCGGACGGACAGCTTAAATACAAATTTGAAGTGTCTTTTTCAGATTTCGCATATCTAACTACCTCTGATGGGCATATCTATGGTCGTAACACGACGCAGAAGTCAAGTCTAGAACGACTTAAATTTATGCTGACAGAAGCAGTAGATAAAGATGGACTGTTTGATGAAGATAAACAAAAAATTACGCTGGAAGGATTAGAAAACCCTATCTATTTAAGGCAAAGCCTTTGGGTATACCGAGCACGCGGTCTAAACTGGATTAATGTAAAGACACAAAGTGAAGGAAGCGAAGCAAAGTTTGTAAGTGAAACTCCTTCCTCAAAGAATCTCTCCGAACTCCTAAAAAATGATGATGGATTGATAAAGACCATACGTGGTGCCAGACAGCAGAGCTTTCTGAATAAATTGGGCGTGGGTGTATCTGATCTAATACGCAACACGCTTCCTTCCGATGAACTCCGTTTAAGCTGGGATAAAGCCATTACAAATATGATTACAAGTGATGCAGATCCTGAATTGGTTCAGGAGATTTTTAATGATCCAGGAATAAAGAAAGAATATGAAAGAAGGCTAAATGAGAGGAAATTAATTGGCAGAAACCAGTCTATAGGCAAATTGATCGAAATACTTTTCAAGGAGTACATAGATGATCTGCGGTCAAAAGGAGCTTCCCTAAATATAGATAGAAGACCTTTCGGTAGTGATTATATACTCACTGAGGAATCATCTGATCTTGTCAATGCAAACGGTGAACGTGAAGGTTTCAAAATCAATGACTGGTTGATAGAACTGAAAGCTACAGGAAGAGAATATGCGGCTATGACTCCTTTACAAGCACAAAAAGCAACAGAAGAAAAAGATAATTACGCATTGGTAGTAGTTCCTCTTAATGGTGCTGACCCCGATGTTGAATACCTAAGGCAACACGCCAAGGTAATAAGTAATATAGGTTACAGGATAAATAATATTTATCCTGATTATAATGAAGTCGAAATAAGGAAAAGTGATCTCAATAGTGGAAAAGATGGGATTTCGGTCAATATTGAAGATCAGAATATAAGGTTTAATGTCAATTCAGAAATATGGGTTTCGGAAGAAACTAATATAGAAGGTTTTATCAAACTTATTTTTAAGGGAATAACAGATTAGAGAGAATACTTACAGAACTATCACGTTGTATATCTTGACTTTTTACTCACAGCAATTTGCTACTATCAATGTAAAAAAATATTTCAGCCATTGACAGCATTGTCAATGGTTTTTTTAAAATCATCCGTAACGCTACCAATAAGTAGACAGCTCGAAAAACCAATTTCCAAGAGAGCTTTACAGACTTTCTCGTCATCAATATCACTATGAGCAATTAGCTTTACAGAGGAATATTCCGTTCTCAATTTTTGAAGTTTTGCTATTATCTTTTTTTCGTAGAAATCAAGGTCGATTATACAAATGTTAGGTAGTGTATTTAATATTGACAATTGATGTAATCCATCTTCTATCGTTTCAGACCGAAATATTACTTCAATGCCTGAAGCAGTGAACTCGTTGCAGATTAAATCCAAAATCGGACTTCTATCATTAATAAAGGCGAGTGATTTTTTTTGTTGTGCGGTACCAGTTTCCATATCATCATACTTTTTTAAGTTGATGTAGTCCTGCACAAAAAAAGAAGCGCAGGCAACTACACTTAACGCACATTGAGGTACTGGTATACCCGACAACGAATAAGCGAGCGCCCACGCCTATGGCATGAGCGTTCTTCCTTATCGTCCCGTTGTCTAAAAATTACCAGTTTTCAATGTGGGACTTAAAGCAAAAACACTTTAAGATTTTCTATATTTTCAATAGCAAAGATACTAAACTCGTTCTTATAAGAAAACATAATCTGGACTGACTTTGGTTATTGTGTATCCGTGTTATTACTACAGTAATTTTTTTCCAATACAGTCATTATATCACTTTCCTTATAAATTATCTTGCCACCCACTTGTACATACGGAAGAATTTTATCATCTCTATATTGCTGTAAAGTCCTTTTGCTAATGTGTAGTAGTCTGCACAAATCTTCGCCCGACAGGTAAATCTCTCCGTTCATTACAGGACGGTAGTTTTTCAAGATTTCTTCGATATGGCTTCTTAACTGAGAAATCATATCTTGATGAATAATGATTTCTTCATTGTCATTCGTGAATAAATCCATTGGTATTGGTATTGTACGGCTGACCTGCTTCGAGCAAAGCCTGCACATCCGAGTGTTTATAATAATTCTTGCGGTTCAGTTTGGAATAAGGCAATAAGCCTTTGTTCTTATAAGTCTGCAAAGTCCGTTTGGTAGTGTTCATCATTAAACATACTTCCTGGTTATCAAGCCATTTCTCCTCTTTGAAAATAGGCATGTATTTTCTCGTGGCTTTTTCGGTCATTTCCAAAAGTTCCCTTAGCTCATTCTTCATCCCGTCCAATGCAGACTTTTGTATTGCGATAACTTCCATTGTTTGCTTGATTTTTCTGTGGAAGTCGAATTTACTAAGGCTTATTACAGGGTTGGGAAATGTGGTATTGATTGGCTTTGAGAGGCAGTATTTGGCAGTTTACTTTTGCCACATACGAAAAATCGGATAACCTTTTGGGCTATCCGATTTTGTTTTAAATATTATTGTAAGAATATGTATCAGCGTGGGGCAGGCTGTTCCGTTTTTACTTCCTGCTGTTTTTTCTCTCTATCTTTTTTCATTTGCGAATACGACCAAATGAAAAGAATACCGATAATAATTAAGGCATAGGCAATCCACTTGCCAACACGTTCTATAAAACGGATAAATACAGAGGCTTCAAAACTCGAAAAACCTTCCGCACCCACGGCATTTCGCCTGTAAAATTTTCTACGTCTTATCCAATAGATAAGCCCTATTCCTATAACAAGAGGAATAATACCCAGTACCAATTGAGAAGTAACCGCATCCATACCCATTGAAATTATAAATCAAGTAAAATTAAACAAAATCATCCTACGTCGAAAGCCGAAAAGCAAAAAACCGACTTTACAGGTCGGTTTTTATCTTCGTTTAAGTTGCACTTAATCACTACTGTTAAACTGAAAGCTCAATTGCTTTTCGTTCCCGAAGCTGTCCGAAATCCAAACCTCAAAAGATTGTGATACGGCAGATGTTGAAGTGTAATATAGCCTGAATTGTTCCGTTGGTAACGAGTACAAATCGTTTGGCAGATACGGTGGTTCATCATAATACCGTAGCGTTCCCGTTCCGTCAAATTGGAAATAGCGTAGATGGTACTGCGTGTTGCTGTAATTCCCTGTTCGCTGTATCGTTATCCTTATTTCTACTGTCTGTCCATTGGCAACATCTTTGGGTACCGGCATCACGTTTACCTCAAAAGGAAAATCGTTCTGTATTTCGAGGTCATCATCTTTGCTACAAGATACCAAAGAAACCGAAGCTGTGAGGATTGCCAAGAGTACATAAATCGGCAGTAATCCTATTCTAAATTTATTAAATATTGCTATCATCGTTTTACGTTTTAAAAGTTAAACCTTAATCCCACACCTGCGGAAGGTCGGAACTGTTTCATATCAGTTCCCCAAAGAACTTTTGTACGCCCATGCAGGACTAATACAAAACGGTCGGATAAGTACATTTCAAACGTGAGCCTTCCGCCAGCTCCATAGATGAAGTTGTCTTCATTCAAAATCTTTGCTCCGTCATACAACATCGCTTCGCCACGGTTAATGGTTTCATACCCCAATACGCCTGTTATCCCAGCATTCAGTGTGATGTTCTTACGGGCATCGCCCAGCAGGAAGAAACTGTAACCACCTTCGGCTGTATAGGTTTCCTGTGGTATGCGTAGGTCTTTGTAGTCTTGGTATTGGTGGGTGTATTCCAATGCCCAAAGTTGGTAATTGCCGTTTTTGCCGTTCACGGTCATTCCGATATTGATGTAATAATCATTACCGATTTTATCATCGGATAGTACACCAACATTTACTTCCAATCCTTTTTGCTTAGGCAACATCCGTTGTGCCTGTGCAACCGTGATGCCTACTAAAACGAGCATTACGGTATAGATATACTTTTTCATGCTAATTACTTTAAAGGGTTATTAAAATTTAAGGTGCATATCGTTAATCAAACGAGCCTTGATTAAATCGGAATTTTCTATTTGGAGCGTTTGATGCCTGCCACCGTTCTTCTCGAAAATCTCAATCAGCAGTACCTTGTCATCGGCAATGGTAAATTGGTCTAACAGGAACACGTTTTGTTCGGTTGATTTTCCGTTAATACCGTCCAATGGTTTGTAAGTACGAAGCGGTATCATCGGGCGTTCTTGTACGACGGTACGTTTTGCCACTTTCTTATCTACCACCTTGAAATTCACAAAATCAATCTGGAAAGGTACATTGGTACGGTTTCTCAATTCCGTATGGAAATAGTATTTACCGTTGTGGATATAAATGCCTTTCAGGATAAACTGAATACCGAAACTCTTCGCCCCAATATGCTTTACAATGCGTTTGTCTTTCTTGTAAATGGTTTCCAAAAGCAAGCCTGCCAATGATGGAGAATTATTGCCCAATTCTTCAAAAAGCACATCGTTACCATTGGCTTTATCAACTGCCTTTTGCATCGAGAGCAGATCATAGCTCATTGCCTCTGGGTACGAACTGTAATACACATTAAAACTGTAAAAACTTCCATCATTCGTGATAACAGAAAAATTGGTTTCAGCCTGGAAATCCCTTACTGATGCTTTTACGCGCAACACGTTTTCAGCATCTTCCGCTTTTCCCGCAATCAGGTATTCGCTACCCAAATCCACGTAGCGGATGGCGGTCGGGAAAATCAGGTGCGAAGTCTTATCATAGGTAACCTCCATTTTATAAGGTTCTATTTTACCTAATTCGAGTTTAGTTCTTATCGTATCCTGTGCAAAAGACTGTACGGCAAAGCCGAGTATCAGGGCAAATGCCCAAAAGGTTTTTAAATGATTTTTCATTGTTCTATTTATTTGAATTCAACATTATTTTTTAGCTAAGAGAAATACCTGATGCCCTGCTTTCAGGGTAACTTTCGGTGTTCTTACTTTTTTAGCGAAATAGCCAGAAATGCCCTGTACAACGCCACGGCTTAAATCAGCAGCAACCTGTTGTCCGGCACTCTGCGTGAGCATCAGACTTGTTCCCGATTGCTGGCTCATATTGCCTGCCATTTCCGTAAGGGCATTCATTTCGGGTGAATATGGCACGTACAAGCCTTGTTGTCCGTCCAGATCGTAAATGGTTATATCTACAGGAATGATATTGCCCTCCAATTCTATGGAAGTAATTTTTAGCTGTAAGCGTCCGTTCTGAAATTTAGCATTAGCGGTTACAATCGTTCCCTTGGGAATGGTACGCTGAGGCGTCTGGGCAGGCTCTAACAATCGCAAGCGTACGCCAGTTTCTCCTATAACCGTCTGCGTTTCGTGAACACAGGCTTTGATACTGTTTTTCGGTTGTACAACTTGTTCAATGGAACCGGCTGTGTAAAAGCCACGGTTTTTTGTTTGGCTCCAATCGGCTAAAAATGCACTGTCGGTAGGCTCACGGTACAAGGCAGATACAGTGTTTTTCCTCGCAGCTGTAAACGCTACAAAATGCTCTTTTTGGTTGGAAGCCGACATAGCCGTACCTGCCTCCTTAGCAGGTGTAGCTTCTGTTGAAGCTGTACCCGTTGGCAGATACTTTGCCGCCATCTGGTAGGATTTCTCCATTAGGGTAAGCTGGTCATCAACGGTTGTAGATTTAGGTACATCTTTATCCGCTAACTGTTCTTTTAATTCGTTCAGTTGCTTGCGGAGTTCCGTTGTTTCCGAATTATCGTCCTGATAAAATGAACCCAATGTACTTTGTGCATTGCGGTAACTGTTTAATGCCTGATTACCGTTTCTCCCTGAATTTCTGCCAGTGCCATAATTGTTACTTTCGTCATCTTCGGGTATCTCATCTGTTGAACCCTCTTTGTCGTCTGTATTCCAATAATCCGAAAGTGTTGTCAGGGCATTGCGTTTTTCCTGGTCCTTGCGTTCCAGCATTTCCTGCTCATACGCTTTGCCCTTGTCTTCAGGCATTCCCGCTCCGGTAGCCTGTGGAACGGCATCGTTCAGCCCGATATTTTCGATTTCCTTTTTGTCGGGAGACGGTTTAAATATCAAGTACATACAGCCTAAGAATACAACGCCCATCAATGCGAATATGAGCGGTTTTTTGAGCTTTTCGACTTTATTCTGTGTGCTTTCCTGGAGCACATCAGCGGTTTCTTTCGGGCTACCTTCCGTTACCCGAACAACCGATTTTTTGTTCTCATTTTCTTTCATAAATCTGATTTTTTAGAATTGTTGATATTGTGTCCTGCAACCTTGCAGGACTTTCACTCTTTTTGAGGACAGGGTTTTCGATATGCTCGATGACCATATCGTTACCCGACTTTGCCGTATCATACCACACTTTGCAAATGACCCCTGCGGTGAGCAGCAGATAACCCAAAAAGAAATACAGCGTATATTGGTGTTGCTTACGTAAAGGCAATCCACGCCAGCGTTCATCCAGTTTGTCAAAGTACCTGTCCATATTTGCTCTTAATTTTTTCATAGCCTTACTATTTGTGTTGTTACAGCTTGAAACGTTTAGGGCTTTTCCCTGCATTTTGCTTCTGCTCTTCATTGACCATTGCAACTGCCTCCAACGCTTTGGGTGCAGATATTATGGACAGACCCGTCAGCTCCGATTTTTTGAGCAATTGCCCGAAGCCGTCTTTTCTGGCCACCTCCATTTTATCGAGAGAGAATTTGCCGTTCAGGTATTTTACCCACATGGTTCATTCAACACGTGGTTTGTCTTCTCCGACCATTGTAGATACCCCGTCAGCAACAAGTCCTGTTTAGGCAAACTGTCTGCACCTTTTTGACAGTTTTCGAGATAGTCGCTGATGCTGTCCTTTAGCTTTCCGGCATACGCACCTGCGTATGGAAGTAGCCGTTATACCTTTTTCTGTAAGGATTTTTGCGAACGTGTTTAAATCTGATAATGCTTCCATAAGATTGTTTTTAGCGTTCGATAACTTCGATATCCTTATTTTCCAACACCGCAAATTTTTCGATGTTAAATCCTTGCGGATTGTTGTCAGAGCGAACGGAGTTTACGAGATAGCAGGAAGTGATCAGGTTACGCCTGGTCACATTGCTCGAACGGATGATGAATTGTTTTGCATAGGTTCGCACCGCATAAGGATAAGTGTCGAAGTTGCACACAACACTGTCCACCTCTACACGTTGCTGTACGTTCCCTGAAATGATACGGCTGTAATAACCCTTTTCCGATAAGTCTTTGTAATAATCAAAGGCACTTTTATCGGCAAGATTGAATGCCCTGCTCATATTGCTTTCGATAGCGTTCTTGTCGGGTGCAAGGGTAAAGAACAGTTCATGAAAACGTCTGACGTGTTCCCTTGCTTCCACGGGACGGTTGATACTTGCATCCTGCGATAAGGCAAGCATCAGGGATTTGCCGTTGTCCAATACATAGACTTTCTGACGTTGTTCTTCTGCAAAGCGGTAGGATTGCCATACGGCATATCCTACGACGCCAATGCAGAGAACGGCAAACACAATGGCATACAAACGGAGCTGCCTAAAGCTGTTTTCTATATTTCTTAGCGTTTTAAATTCCATTTTTCTAAATGATTAATTGTTTATTTATTCATTAGCTTGCCACCGATGTTTCCAACTGTTGAGCCAGCTCCGGCTCCTGCAATGTTTCCGGTTTTCATTGCCGCTTGGTTCACATTTCGGGTAAAGTTTCCTACACCACCTGCCTGTATTACCCAACCTGCTACCGTTGGAATTGTGAAGTAGCCCACAATACCTATTATCATAAAAATGATGTATACAGTATTGCCCGTATCAGGTATGTAGGTGGGGTCAGCAAGCATTGCTATATCTTTTCTATAATGAGGGATTGTATTTTGGCAAGCATAGAACTGAACAGGTCAGCTATAGGAAGCCACAGGTAAACGCTGACGTATCGGGTCAGCCATTGCGTGAGCGTGGACTGAAAACCATCCCAAACGCTTATGGCAAAAGCTATTGGCCCAAGTATGGACAGTACTATTAGAAAAAATGTCCGTATAGTATCAATAACTAAAGCTGATGCCTGAAAAAGTACCTCCAACAGATTACGAAACCAGTTCTTTACAGACTGTTCCATACTGTACATACCACGCTCCATATACATACCCGACATGGTTACCAAATCAGATGGCGACCAACCCAATTCTTCGAGTTTTTTGTCAAACTCCTCATCGCTTACGAGGTAAGCAGTTTCAGGATTTCGCAACATCGCTTCTCTTTCCAGCAAATCTTTTTTTGCCTGCAAATCATTAAGGTCAAGCACCTGGTCTTCGAGAATGGCGTGAGTGCCCTGTACTACAGGACTTAATACGGCATTGATTGTTCCCAATACGATAGTTGGGAAAAACATAATACAAAGTCCCAAGGCAAACGGACGAAGCAAAGGGTACATATCAATAGGCTCCGCTCTGCTCAATGCCTGCCATACTTTTATGGCAACATAAAACAAAGCCCCCAAGCCTGCTACGCCTTTAGCCACTGCCGCCATATCAGCGGACAGAGGCATCATCTCATCATATAATGAGCGTAGGACTTCATGAAGATTATTAAATTCCATAACTACCAGTATTTTTGATTTGGAGTTCCGTAGAGGTCAAGCACTCTTTTGGTATTGTTTTGTTTTTTTGCTCTTAAAAAACTTACAGAAATGTTCTTATTAGTGTAATAGCGTACAAGACTGTGGTATTCCTTTACCTCTTTGTACACACGGTCAATAATATCCATACGCTCTTTGTCATTCAGCGAAAGGCTTGATGAGGTCACAATCTGTTTGAGTTCTTTCAGCAGTTCGGTACTTTCGTTCAGCAATGCCGAATATCCGTTGGCAATAGCTGCCAATTCCTGTGCGGAAAAATTTGGGTCGTTCATCATCTTACCGAAATTCTGTACATACATTTCAGACACGTCACCAACAAGCAGTACTGTTTGCTGCACCTTACGGGCATCCTTTACGAGATTATTTACAGCTTGTAGCTTATCGTAATATTCTTTTCCCTGCTTATAGACCTTTTCCACCTCCTTAAAATTTTTAATAACATTGGATACTGTGGATGAGGTCTGTACGATTTCATTCGCACTGTTGAGAATACCAGATGCCAGATTTGTGGGATCGGTAACCACAAATTGGGCTTTTGCGGACGGTGCTACGGCAAGCATTAGTGCCATACACACCATAAAAAGGACTTTTTTCATTTTTCTTGAATTTTAAATTGTTAATGACTATTGATTTGTTTTATCACGCCTTTCCATAGCGATATGCTTGATGGCGAGTTCTACGTTACCGTCGAGTTCGGAAGCAAGCTGCATCACTTCCATCTTTTCGGTTTCTTCTGTGGTGTATGCGAGATATTCCTCCAGACTAACTTCGGTGGCATAGACTGCCGAGTGTGTACCACCCAAACCAATCCAAACTTCCTTGTAAAGCCGTGAGGGATCGTTATTCATATTGATGGAAAGTACCTGTCCTTTCTCTTTGTCGGTTAGTCCCAACATCGCCTGTATATCATCGAACTTGTTCATATACTTGCGTTGGTCTAAGAGGATTTTGCAATCGCTATTGTTGATGATACTTTCTTTCACAATGGGCGATTGGATGATGTCGTCAACCTCTTGTGTTACCACAATGGCTTCCCCGAAAAACTTACGCACAGTCTTGAATAAATACTTGATGTATTCCGCCATACCTTCCTTCGCAATGGCTTTCCAAGCCTCTTCAATTAGTATGAGTTTTCGGATACCTTTTAGTCTCCGCATCTTGTTGATAAACACCTCCATAATGATGATCGTGACTATGGGAAAAAGAATTTTGTGGTCTTTTATGGCATCGATTTCAAACACAATGAAGCGTTTGGAAAGAAGGTCTAACTGCTTGTTGGAGTTGAGCAGATAATCATACTCACCACCTTTGTAATAGGGTTCGAGTACGTTAAGGAAATTGGCAATATCAAAGTCTTTTTCCCTGACCTGTTTTTCTTCGAGTACCTTGCGGTAATCTCCCTGCACATACTCATAAAAACCGTTGAAAGATGGGTAAACATCATCTGATTTTATCCGTTCAATATATCCTGAAACAGCATTTGAAAGGGCAACCTCTTCAGAGCGGGTTGGCGGTTCATCATCACGTTTCCAAAGTGTCAGTATCAAAGTCTTGACACTTTCCCGTTTTTCAATGTCGAACACGCCATCATCGGTATAGAAAGGGTTAAAAGCAATCGGGTTGTCTTCGGTATATGTGAAGTAAACACCGTCTTCGCCTTTGGTTTTTCCTTTAATGAGTTCGCATAGTCCCTGATACGAATTACCTGTATCAACGAGCAGGACATGTGCGCTTTGCTCATAGTACTGCCTTACCATATGATTGGTGAAGAACGATTTGCCCGAACCCGACGGACCAAGTATAAACTTGTTCCGGTTCGTGATGATACCACGTTTCATCGGTAGATCGGAAATATCCAGATGAATTGGTTTTCCTGTAAGCCTGTCAGCCATCTTGATACCGAACGGCGAAGGCGAATTGTGGTAATTGGTTTCTTCGGTAAAGAAGCACAAGCCAGGCTCAATGAAGGTGTAAAAACTTTCCTCACTCGGAAAATCGCCCGCATTGCCAGGCATTCCTGCCCAATACAAAGTAGCCACATCCGTGGTGTTATGGCGAGGCTTGCATTCCATTAATGCCAAGGCACTACCGCAATCATTCTTTAACTGTTTCAGTTCCGCAGGATCTTCAGACCAGGCCATGATGTTGAAGTGTGCACGAATTGAGGACAGCCCGAAGCTATGGGCTTCGTTCAGGTACTTTTCTATCCACTCTTTGTTGATCTGGTTGGCACGACTATATCGAGCTAGCGAGTGCATATTTCTTGCTGATTTTTCAAACTTCTGGAGATTGGCTTCGCTATTATCCAAAAACAAGTATTGGTTGTAAATGTGGTTACAGCTCAGCAATAACCCAACAGGTGCAGCAAAAGACAAACGGCAGTCGCTACGGTCGGTAGACAGTTTTTCAAAACGGGTATCTGCCGACACCGTTCCTGGCAAGTCGTCTGTATCAGACAAGGTGTGCAAAGACAATCTTTTATTCCCGATACGTACTTCTTCCGCTCCGAGTGCGATATCCTGCATCGGTGTTCCGGCATCTCTCGATAGCGTAAGGTACTGTTCCAACAATCCCTGTTTTTCGTCCGTACCGATAATGTCTTCCTCAGTCAGACGTCGCAGGCTTACAAAACCGCTATCATTAACGATACGCTCAAACTGAGCCACGGCCTCCATAAAGCGGTGTATCGCTTCCTTATCCCTTATTTCTTTGGGGATAAGCGAACCTTTGCAGAGTGAGCTAAAGTTGCTCTGCATACGCATACGCTCTTTAGTCGTCTTGGTGAGGAACAGGTAACAGTAGTGATTTAGAAATGGACGTTCGTTGAAATGGCGTTGATACGATTTAGCCAAAAAACTCTGGTCGTCCTTAGTCAAATCGGGAGCATAGCTTTCCTTGATATACCAATCTTGTTTGTGGATTACCGTAAAATCTGGCAACGTCTTGATAGCCTTGTGCCAAGCAGAATGTATCGCTTCATATTCCGCTGAGGCTACTGTGAACAGTTCCGGCAAACGCACTTCAAAACAGGCGGTAATGTCTGCATCTTTGGAAAGGATGCAGTTGTTTTCTACTGCCAATAAAGGAAACTTGCTTTCCAGTGTGGTGGTCTTCGATACATTTCTCATACGGCATTCTGTTTAGGAGTGAATTTTAAATAGCGGTGTACAGGCTTGCGGCAGATGATATAGCGGGGATGCCTTTTATTGGCTGCTATTTTCATCAATCCGTGTTCGCCGTATTTCCTGTTCAGTGAAAAGGTCTGCCATACGATAAGTGAAGCACCGCCTGCTCCGAGGAACAGGCAGATGTAAGAGTTTACACCTGCCATATACAGTATCATCACCAGGATAAGCGTACCGAGAAGTCCGCCAGCGAAGATGAACAGGTATTGCGCCTTCAACCCTTTAAATTCCACCGTTCTTCCAATGCCTTTGTTGATATTGTAATTCATAAGGCAGAGGATTAAAGGAAGAATGAACGCAGGATAGTAGCTGCAACGATTAAGAAAATACACGCACCAAACCACGAAGCCGCAGTTTTGCTCGTATCGGGATCTCCACTACTGAATTTGTTGTACACTTTCACACCTCCGATTAGTCCTACGACTGCACCAATGGCGTAGATGAGCTGTGTGGCGGGATCGAAATAGCTTGTTACCATTTGGGTAGCTTCGTTGATACCTGCTGTACCATTTCCTTGTGCGAATGCACCATAACCTGAGAGCATTGCCACGGCTGCCAGCAAAACTTTTTTTCTCTGTTTTTTCATAATTGAAACACATTAATTTGTTACCGTTTGCCCGCACTTTGCGAGCTTTCGGGACAAAGGTGTTTCAGAAATTAAGGCGTGATAACAAAGTGGCAGTCAGAGGAATTGTTTGGCGGTGAGTGGCACTGAACTAATATTATTATTCTTGAAAGCCTAGCAACAATAAACAATTATATGGGATTTATGGAAGGATGTGAAATAATTGAATATCAGCTTCTTATTCTGTTTTGATATAAAAAATATTTACTTTAAATTTGCATATAATGCGGACTAATTAGCATCAAATGAAAATCAATAGGTTAAAAGCTGTTTTGGCTGAAAAATCCAAAACAAACAAATGGTTGGCTAATCAACTTGGAAGAAGCGAAAGCACAATATCAAGATGGTGTACTAATGAAATACAGCCTTCAATGGATACATTCGTTGAAATCGCGCAACTTTTAAACATTGATGTTAAAGAGTTAATCAACTCTACTAAAAATTAATTATGAACTCTAAGGTGCAAAATATCAGTTTTGATAATATTCCAGTTAGTCCAGAATGGACATTTAAAAATGTACGCTCTGTCGAAAATTGGACTCACGGATATCATAGGTATCCCGCGAAATTCCTTCCAAATATTGTAAAGAAAATTATTGAAGAACATACAGAGGTTGGTGACACAGTTGCGGATGTCTTTGCAGGATGTGGAACCACGTTAGTAGAAGCAAAAATCCATGGTAGAAAATCGGTTGGAGTTGATATAAATCCAGTTGCACAACTGATTACCAGCGTTAAGACAAATCCAATAGGTCCTGCAAAACTTAATGAAACATACAGCTTGATTCTAGAAAAGTTTGATGATTTTAATTTGGAAGACTATATTAATGTTGCTACACATGAACGAATTGATTATTGGTTCTTTCCTGAGAATAAAGGTAAAATTGCTTTTCTTTATGGGGTGATTTTGAATCTTCAGGAGGATCAAAGAATTAAAGATTTTTTCTTGGTGGCTTTATCTAATATACTTAAGAACTGTTCAAAATGGTTACAGTCAAGCACAAAACCCCAAATTGATCCTAATAAAATTCCAGCAGACCCCTTTACAGCTTTTAAAAGACAGATAAAATCCATGCTTAGGAAAAATGCTGAATTTTATAAAGAACTAGCCAGTTTGAATTTTCTAGATACTGAGTGTAATATTTATTTAGAGGATGCAAGAGCAACGGGTATAGATTCAGAGTCTGTAAATGCAGTGATTACTTCACCGCCTTACGTAACATCATATGAATATGCGGATTTACACCAGCTAACGGGCTATTGGTTTGAATATGTAGAAAGCCTTTTGGAATTCAGAAAACAGTTTATAGGAACATTCTACTCATACGGTGAAGTTGTAGAGACTGTCTCGGACTTAGCTAATCAAACCGTCAATAAAATTTCAGAAAAGCATTTAAGAACGGCGAAAGAAATGTCGAATTATTTTTCGGATATGGCAGCAGTGTCAAATGAAATGTTCAGAATACTAAAAGTGGGAGGCAAAGCATTTATTGTTATTGGTAATACAACGTATAAGAACGTGAAGATTAATTCAGCAGAAATTTTTGTAGAAATGCTTGAGAGTAGTGGTTTTGAAATAGATGAAGTGATCAAAAGATCTATTCCGCACAAATTGATACCGACAATTAGAGATAATGTTTCGGGAAAGTTCACTACGCTATCAAATAAAAATAGTAAAGAGGTTTATCCTGAAGAATACATAATAATTGCAAAAAAAGGTGCAGAATGAATATCGAAAATGTTGGAACTATAATCGATCAAATACCTGTTGAAATAAGTTATAAAATTATTGAGCTGTTTTCAGCGGGACTTTATTCAAGCCCAAACAAGGCTTTTGAAGAACTTGTCAGCAATTCTTATGATGCTGGAGCTACAAAAGTGTCTGTATATGTTCCTCTTGACAAAACCCTGTCTGATTCAATCCTATGGGTAGCAGACAATGGTATGTCAATGGATAAAGAAGGGTTAAAGCAATTTTGGAAAATAGGCTCTTCGACTAAAAGAGAAAATGAAAATCAAGAACGCTTACCAATAGGGAAATTTGGCATTGGCAAATTGGCTACATATATTTTAACAAGTAAACTAACGCTGATTTGCAAAGCTACTGATGGAAGGTATTATGCAGTGATGATGAATTACTCAACCATCAATAAAGATTCAACAGAAACAATATCTCTTGATGAAAAAGAATTGACATTAGACGAAGTTAAAACCATATTGTCTCCTTTGATTAAAAAAGGAAATCAGGACTTGATTACGTTCAAATTATGGGGAGATGGATGTGAAGATACTTGGACATTTGCAATATTATCAGACCTTAAGCCCAAGTCCGCTGAAATAAAAGATGGTAGATTAAAATGGGTTTTAAGTAGTGCGTTACCTTTAAACCCTAATTTTAATTTATTCTTCAATGGTACAGAATTACAATCTAGCAAAGATAATATTGAACCTTGGAAAACATGGATTTTTGGAAAGGATGATGAAGTTGCTACTAAATTCAAATATGAAACAGGAACATATAAAGAAAAACCTTGTGTTCATTTGCCGAACCTAAAAAATATTACTGGACAAATTGATTTGTATCGTGATTCTTTGCTAACTGGGAAATCTGCTGATTTAGGCAGAAGCAACGGAATCTTTCTTACAGTTCGAGGACGCTTGGTGAATATAGATGACCCTTTAATTGGAATGGAAGCACTTTCTCATGGTGTTTTTAACCGTGTAAGAATCATGGTAAATGCTGATGAACTGGACGATTATATTACATCCACAAGAGAATCTATTAAATCATCAGCTGCATTAGAAGATTTGCGAGAATATATAAAAAGAAAATTCAATGCTGTCAGGGAATGGTATTTTTCCACAGTTGAGGATGAAGAAAAAAAGAATAGGGCTTCTCATAAAATTGCCTATGCATCTGCAAGTTTATCAAGAAGACCACTAATTGTTGCTGCCAAAAAATTTCTTGATGGAGAATTAAGCGATTTGGTACTAACTGAAATACCTAATAATTTAACCGAAGAAGAAAAAAACGAATTAATCCTAAAGTTAGAATCCGACTTAACCACTGACAGAGGGATAATCCAACAAGTAGAATGGGTAGCATTAAATCCAGAAGATCCAATTGCAAAACTTGAACTAATAACAGGTTTTGCAAAAATTAATCTGATGCATCCTTTTTTCGCTAATTTCTTAGATGAGGTAAAATCCCCTCTACCGTTTCAATTGATTGCATTAACTGAAATTCTAACAGAATGTTTTTTACTTGATAGTGCTATTAAACAAGATGAAGTTAGGGAAATAATGTTTAAAAGAGATGCAATATTAAGGGAGCTGACATTTAGTGACAAGCCAAATGCTCCTTTTGTAGCTTCATTATTGCAAGCTTCTTTAGGAGATTCTAGTGGATTAGAAAAATCAGTAACACAAGCTTTTAATACACTTGGATACGAATCTACTTCTATTGGAGGACCTGGGAAACCAGATGGAAAAGCAGTTGCTTATTTAGGCCCTTTGAATTCTGCCGATAATTATTCGGTAACATTTGATGCTAAAAGCACTCTCAAAAACAAGATAAAAGCAACTACGGCTCATATCTCAGGTGTTGACAGGCACAGAGATAATTATAATTCAAATTACGCCTGTGTTGTTGCGATTGATTATGAAGGTGCAGATGATCCGAGGTCAGCAGTAAATACAGAAGCTAAAAAACATAAAATAAATCTAATAAGAGCTCAAGACCTTATGGTACTTGTATTGGTATCTAGCCCAAAACAAATTGGATTAAAACAACTTCGAGATTTTTTTGAAAATTGTCATACAGTTATTGAAACCAAGGCATGGATTGATGAAATTAAGAATAGAGAAGTAAGTCGAGGGCCGATTAAAGAATTATTAGAAGAAGCATTTACCCTTATTAAATCCGATACAGAACCTGCATTTTTAAGTGCCTTAAGAATGAGCAATGCTGAATTAAAAAAGCATTCGATAGATGACTTGAAGTCTTTAGTTCAAAGTCTTGAACGACTTGTGCCCAATTACATTAGTTTATCGCATGACAATATAGTGAGTTTACAAGTGCCTCCTGAAAAAATATTAAACGCATTAAATCAAACTTTTGCTACTGACGTTCCCAGTGAGTTTAGAGATATTTATATTAATGCCTTTTCACAATAAACTATGTCAGAAAGAAAAAAATATAGCCAACCATTTAAGCCTTATGCAAGGCTTATGAATATTATTGGTGATCAACTGATTACCGATAAGAAAGTAGCTGTTATTGAGGTTGTAAAAAATAGTTATGATGCTGATGCCGAAAATGTTCAGGTTCGTTTCTTTAATTTGAAAAATTATGGATTAGGTTATTTACCTGAAAATGAACAACCATATATTGAGATAGAGGATGATGGAGATGGAATGACGTTGGAAATTATTGAAAAAGTCTGGCTCAGACCTGCAACTCCGAGCAAATATGAGAAAAAGGTTCGTAAACAAAACGAAACAAAAAAAGGAAGAATTATACAGGGAGAAAAAGGTATTGGGAGATTTGCTATTCACAAACTTGGGGAAAAAATTGAGCTGTTTACCAAATCGAAAGATCATAATGAGGTTAAGCTTGAAATGGATTTTACCGAGTTTAATCCCGAAAAAGTAGATTTATTTAATCAGCCAACAAATATAGATTTCAAGCTATTAGAGCAGGTTGATAATACTTGGTATGAAAACCACACTCCTGAAGTAATTAAAAAAGAGAAAGGAACTTTAATCAGAATATCTCATTTAAGAGAACATTGGAAAGAATCTGATTTTGAAGAATTGTATAAATCGATACAAAGATTAATTCCTCCTGTAGACGAAAATGCTAAAAAGTTAGGTATTGATTTTAAGCAGGATTTTGATATTGAGATTTATAAAGATGATGATATATATAGTTCCGAAGATGCTACAACATTTAAAGATGTTATTGAAAGAGCTCAATATAAAATGATTGGGACGGTTTCAGAGAAAGGTATTTTATCTTTTGAATATGAATCAAAAGCCCCTCAAAGGGCTATTCAAAAAACTATAAATTTATTTGATATAGAGGAGCTTGATAGGAATGGGTATGATTTGTATGCAATTAAAAAAGGATTTAAGAATAGCAAAGGGCTTTCTTGTGGTGAATTTAAGTTTTCATTTTATGCATTTGATTTAAATAAGCCTGATAAATTACTTATTACTCCCGCTATTAAATCTTTTGTAAAGGACAATTTTGTTTTTGTTTTGAGAGATGGTGTTAGAGTATATCCTTATGGTGAAAAAGGTATAGACTGGTTAAATTTGGATAAATTACGATCAACTGTAAGAGCAGGTCAGTTTATTAGTTATAATGACCTTACTGGATTTGTATATATAAGTCAAAAAGACAATCCAAAACTAAAAGACGCTTCTAATCGTCAGGGGATTATGAATGTAGATGGTGCTTTGGACGACTTTCAAAATCTAGTTACTGCTGTTACAGAAATATTAAATATTGAAAGTAAAATTGATAAGCAAAAATTAGAGATCAAGAAGAGAACATACAGGGAATCTAATGATGTGGTATCAAAATCTTTTAATAGTCTAAAAAATAGCCTCGAAAAAATAAATGATAGGGAAGTTTTAGAAAAGGCAAATAGCTTTCTTAAGACTGTAGAGAATCATAATAACCTTATCAAAGAACGGATGCTTACCGTGGAAGACTTGGCAGGGTTAGGGATGGCTGTAGAAAAAGCCTCTCATGATGCTCTGACAATATTGTCTAAGATGCGTGGAAATATCAGGGATTTCAAAGTAAAGGCTCAAAAGTCTAATTACCGTAATGAAGAACTAATTGAATTACTAATTGAATTAGATGAAAACCTGAATTTCGTATATGATGAAATGCAGGTTATTCAGCCTCTGTTTAAAAATCAACGTAAAGCCATTCAAGATATTAGTATTTATGAAAGTATAGAAAAAGTTTTAAAATATTTTAGAAGAGATCTAAATGGAAAAATTGATGTAAAGATTATTAAGGATAATGACATTAAAGTAAAGACAAACACAGGTCTTGTACTTCAAATTCTTATAAACCTATTAGATAATGCCATTTACTGGGTCAATAGAAATGAAACTAAGAGAAAGAAATAATATTAAAGTTAAACACCAGAGAAAACGCATTGATTATATCAGATAGTGGCTCTGGAATTAGAGAAGATGCAGCTCCTTTTGTTTTTGATGAATTTTTCTCTTTAAAATCAGATGGGCGTGGTTTGGGATTATACATCGTTAAAGAGATTCTTCTCCGGATTAATGGGGAAATATTTGTGCTTGAACAAGAGAAAGACAAACTCTTATCAGGAGCCAATTTTATCATCAAATTTAATCAGGAATTTTAGTATGGAAGGAGTTATACTATTTGCAGACGATCATATTTTCGAAGCAGGAAGGATTGAAAATGCTTTATTTCAGAAATTTAATAATGAAAGTAGTTATTCTGTATTGCCAATCAACAATCTAATAACACTTGAAAAAACTGTAGTTTCTATCTCTACTTATAAAGCTTTGATTCTTGATTGGAATTTTAAACGGACTACAGATGAGGATGATATTGAAGGATTACAGATACCTGATGATGATCCTCATGAATTTTTAAGAAGTCAAAGACTATATTCTTTAGTGTATGTATACTCACAAGAAGATATTGGACAGGAAATACAAGCTGAGTTACAACAATTATATCCAAACAAAATATTTTTTAACAAAAAAGGAGATATAGGTGAATCCGATAAGGAATATGCTAAGATTTTAAAAGGCATTCAAGATTTTGAAAACGACAATAGACACTTAAATGTACCATTTGTTTGGAGTCAATCAATAAATAAATCTGCTCAAAAGATTTTTTCAGAATTAGAATCTTCAGATAAATTTTGGATAAAAGAACTGTATTATAGCTCAGTTAGAAAATTTGATAAACAAACTGGAGTTCCTACTTCTGTAGAATTTGAGCCATCGATCGAAGTTATTAATCTATTCCAAAACATTTTATCAGAAAGATTAATTCAAGACAAAATTTTAAGAGAAGCTATAAAAACTTATTCTGTGGAAAATTTCAAAGAAACACCAACGACTAGTTCGATCACAGGTCTTTATTCCAAATTGTATTATACTCAAACTTTAGATACAGATTCAGTTATGACCGGCGACATTTATAAGCTGGCGGAAGATTGTTTTGGAGTAATTATTTCCCCAGAATGTGACATGATGAAGCTTATAAGCAAAAATGAATTTATTGAATTACTTTGTTTTACCTCAAAAAGTTTTGACACCATTAATTCATTCTGTAAAACAGAAGATGAAATTAAGAGAGCATATAATCAAGAAATATCTGCCGTTCATTTGTTACCCATTTTTCCTTTTGATGATGATACTCGTTCAACTGCACTCATAGATTTTAGATTTTCGTTAAAGTTAGTGAAAGCAAAATATCTTCATGAAAACGTTCAAAATCGAAAAATAAAAATAAATTCTCCTTATATCCAGCAATTGAGACAAAGGTACTTATCATATGTTGGAAGAGTTGGTGTACCCGCGATTCCACAAAGTTTAAGGCTGTATAACTTAAAATAGTTTTCAGCAAATATTTAAACCATATAAACGCTATACTTATGTTTAATCTAAAGAATCTTAAAAAGCAAACCACTCACAATAATCGTTATGATCGCAGGTTAGCGAAACTTACGGCGAATGGTCAAGAAACGTCAAGAATCAAATCTGTTATTGAAAATGCAATAACTAATATCAAAGCTGATCAGAAGTCATTCATTATCTATGGGGAACCTCAAAGTGGTAAAACAGAAATGATGATTGCACTAACTGCAAAATTACTGGATGAAGGATTCAAAATTATTGTCGCTCTTCTAAATGATAGCGTGCAACTGTTAGGTCAAAATTTAGAACGGTTTCAACGTTCTGGCTTATCACCATCACCTAAAAAATTCAGTGAGATTTTGTCACCTGAAGTAAAAATTGGAGAACAGCAATGGGTTATTTTTTGCAAGAAAAATTCCAGTGATTTACAGAAACTTATACAGAAACTTAATGGTGTTGACAATTGTGTTGTAATTGATGATGAGGCAGATTATGCTACTCCCAATTCAAAAATTAACAAGAATGAAGCCAGCAAAATAAATGAATTGACTGGTAAGTTAATAGGAGACAAAGGCATTTATATCGGCGTAACAGCAACTCCAGCTAGACTGGACTTGAATCGCACACACCAAAATCAAAACGAACACTGGATTGATTTTCCTTCTCATTCAAATTATACGGGGCAAGATATTTTTTTTCCTGTTTCAACAGATAATCTACCCTACCGTTTGACATTCCTTCCTGATACAGGAGATGATCCTAAATTTTTACGAGAGGCTTTATTTTGTTTTATGGTCAATGTTGGTTATTTAAATAGTGAAATTAACACACCTGAACTCAATTACAGTTTTTTAGTACATACTAGTGGAAAAAAGGCAGACCATTCGGTAGATTATAAGCAAATAGTAAAAATATTTGAAGCATTAAAAGACGAAAAAAATTCAAACCACGAGGTATATTATAAAAGAATCTGGGAAATTGCCAAATCCCGCTATTCAGGTTATGAAGATAATATTACGCAATATGTTTTAGAAGCTTGTGATCGTAATAATATAGTTGTGATGAATAGCGATAAGGAGGTTAATGCTGCTGACAATAGGACTGCAACCGATCCGACAGCTCCTTTTACAATCGTAATTGGAGGAAACATAGTTTCAAGAGGAGTAACATTTAACAATTTGCTTTCTATGTTTTTTACCAGAGATGTAAAGCATAAATTACAACAAGACACGTATATTCAAAGAGCCAGAATGTTTGGGTCAAGAGAGAATTATCTTAAATATTTTGAATTAATAATACCTAAGTCACTATATCTTGATTGGCAGAAGTGCTTCATATTTCATCGTCTGTCTCTCGAATCAAGAAAACAAAATAAAACAACTCCTGTCTGGTTAGATGGGGAAAGAGTGATTGCGGTAGCTAGTGCAAGTATAGATAAAGCAAATGTAGTAGTTGATAGAGGTGAAATGAGCTTTGGTCTATTTGACTTTGATGAGGATAAATTACAAGTCATACTTGATAAAAAAGAAGCCCCTATTGCAAAGCTCAAAATGATATCGGGACTATTAGGAAATGATAGTTTGCCAACATATCTTATAAGTTATATAGAAACCTTCTTGCCTTCAGGAAACAAATCAATTGCAATTCACGAACCCAAAAGCATTGCAGGATATACTGATAAAGAAGGTGAAGTAGATAAGGCTACTATCATGCGTTCTAGAGGCTTTATAGGTAATAGGGAGCTTGAATTGTCAAAATATCCTGATGCTATACATCATATTAATATATTATATAATGAAGATGGTAAAGCCCGTATTTTTTATAAATATGAAGGT
The DNA here is from genome assembly GCF_900143185.1 of Chryseobacterium scophthalmum. Taxonomy (NCBI): domain Bacteria; kingdom Pseudomonadati; phylum Bacteroidota; class Flavobacteriia; order Flavobacteriales; family Weeksellaceae; genus Chryseobacterium; species Chryseobacterium scophthalmum. Next base: position 1,586,212 of record NZ_FSRQ01000001.1, read on the forward strand.
AATATTCGTTTTTTAAAAACTACTAAGAAATGATAAAAGAATTTGAATTTTATCATGGTGTAGTATTTTCTAAATTGATTCATAGTATATCTGATGGCATTTCCGTTAAATTATACCCAAGTCCAAGTAATGCCTCCTATGTTATAAATGACAATATAGGAATTTATATTAAGTATTCTACTAAAAGGATGAGTCCTTGGCGCTTTAGTTTTCAAAAAAAACATCAAGATGAAATACTTCAAATGCAGGAGCAGTTACGTAATATCTTTGTTCTCTTGGTATGTGGTAAAGATGGTGTAGTGACTTTAAGTTTTGAGGAATTAAAAACCATACTAAATGATATCCATTCTGAAACCGAATGGATAAGTGCTTCTCGTACTAGAAATAAAGAATATAGCATCAAAGGATCTGATGGGTCATTAGAAAAAAAAATAGGAAAGAAAGATTTCTTAAAAAAGATTTTAGAAGCAATCAAGCAGAACGAAGAATTTTAAAACAATTCGTACTAGACTATTTAATGGATGATAATCAAATAATAAGGAACTTTGAAAAGGAAGTCCTAGATAAATCCCATGAGAAATATCCCTTTTTCCAATATTCTGACAATATTGTAATTCCTTATATCCTGCAAGTATACGGAGATACTGAGCGACATAGAGATAATTTAATTCGTCAGGGACACAACGATATCAACTTCTCTATTTTTCTAAACAATATGTTGCATGGAATGGGGCATTGTATAAGATGGATAGTCAATAGAGATGGCTCAAATTTAAAAAATATTACCACTGAAACTTATCAACAGCTTCACGAGATGGCAGCCGATTTTCTTGGTTGGGGTGCAGGATATCATATGATAGCTCAGGAGTTTGTCACTTGGTCACGCAAAATAAAAAAAGCAACTGTTGATGTAGTAAATCGAGAAATTACTTTTATTAATCCAGAATTTTTCGATTACAGTAAAATATTCGACTTGCAAGTTTTGTACGCATCTAGGATGGCTTTAATTTATGAGAGTTATCCACATAGTGTCATGGAGCAAGAGTTTTCAGAATGGATTAAAAGTATAGATTTTAAAAAACCTCCTATAGCCAATCATATAGATTGGAAGAAAGGAAGATTATCTATGTCATATCCTCTATTGTATTCAAAAATGAAAGAAGTGCTATTTCCTGAACTGGAAGAAACTACGGATTTTGAAGGATACAATCTTCAACAGTTGCGACAATTCTTTGCATTAAGTTTTCTGAGTTTTTATTTCATACGATGGATTGAAGGATATTTAGATTCAGGAATGGGAGAAAATAATTTGTCATACGGCTCTAACCCTCTTTCAATGAGTGCGGACAAATTTAAAAAACTTATGTGCCAGATAACAGGACTGAATGTTGAGCTAGTTAGTTCAATAATCAAAGACCTCACTTTTAATCCATCAAGTTTTCATACCAGTGTCACGATACAACCATTTATTTATTCCCAGGGCGAATACTACATTTTACCCAATTTATTTGTTCAGGTTGAACCATCTCGAATGATGCTTGGTGCTTTGAATAAAGGAGAAAAAAAGAGAGTTTACGACAAATTAATAAATTCCATTGAAAAGACTAACCTTGATCTAATTGGCAGAAAAGTAAAGCAACTACCAAATATTGTTTGCTATTTGGAAAAAACTCTAAAAAATAATGGTCAGCGAATTTGTCCAGATATTATTTTAATTGACCCAACTAGGAAATTCTTATTGGTTGCAGATTATAAGCATTTTATTGGTCCTATCTCAGGATCAGAAGTTGAATATAAGATAAAGGAACTAGAAAAAGCTATTAACCAAGTTCAAAAGTATATAGATAATCTCAATCAACTCTCAAAAGTTGAGTTAATTAGTATTCAAGATTTTACTGTATCGGGATTAATCATTACGCATAAACCATTGCCCGTTCCTATTCCAATCAAAAATAATATTCCAATTGTTGACATGAAAACATTTAATCAATTAGTCCAAGATGCCATTTTTAAAAAAATGGGTATTTATGGAGTGACAAAGTCTATCAACCATTGGTATCACAGTGAGCCAAAAAATGTTTTCTCAGAATTTGAATCTGAAATAATAGTTGAAGATTGGAAGGTTAAAAGAACACAGCATAAATTTGCTTGATAGACGTTGGAGTTATATTTAGCATCAGAAGCAATAGTAATTTGTATAATGCTCACATCAAAAATGAAAAAGGGAGTTTGTTCATACAAACTCCCTTATGTCAAAATCACTCAAATCACTTTTCCGCAAAGTGGAAGAACCGGCTTCCGTTTCAGTTGAAAGTGTGCTATCCAAAAGCTCGGCAATTTTTCGGGATGCACCCTCAATGGAATTTTCCAACAGGCTGAATAATTCAGTTCCCTGTAATCTTTGAACTATATCTACCGCTGCTTTCTTTTGTGATTGTTCCAAATTCTCTTTTTGGAGCAATGCACCTACGGAGCTTAGTTCTTCAAAGGTAACCCCTTGGGCAAGACTGTTATCGCCACCGGATATTCCGTACCTGTTCCATTCTTCTTCATCTTCCTCCAAATTAGGTATATTTCTGAAAACTTCGTCCAGCTCTTCCTGCGGAATTTGAATTCCGACGTTTTCATTCTCGTCGTATTCTATGTCTAAATTATCAGGGTTTATCTCCTGTTCCTCAATTTGGCTTTCATTGGCAGTGTTTGGCAGGGAGTGGCTTCTTACTGGCTTCGGCTGTCCCATAATATCGGGCAGGTTCGGATTGACTTTTTCCTGTTTTCGTTTTTGTTCCGACCTTTTTTTAATGACAATCTTGTCCTGTAAAAGCAGGGCGATGACTATCAGCAGGCATATCACAATAATTATTTCCATAACCTCTAATTTTTAAAACAGTCCTTTGTATTTTTCTTTGAACTCCTTTGTAATGGCATCCTCATACACGTTAAAATGATGTTCGAGGATGTTATTGAGATAGGCAAACAAGGGTATCTTATCGTTGCCAATGATTTGAACTATTCGTGTTAGTCGTTCGTGATATTCAGGACTTAGGTATATGCTTTTACTGCCTCTTTTCTGCTCAATATCCATTTGCAGAAATGCCTGTTCATAGCTGTTTTGAGCTTGATTTCTCATTACTTCGGGAATACCATTGTCTGCAACAACATTCCTTTTTTTATTATTTTTCTTCATTATAAAATGGGTTTAAAACGTTCATTGAAATAATCGGTAATATCATCCCCAAACTCTCTGAAGTGATGTTCAAGAATATTATCGATGTACGAGTAGAGTGTTGTTTTTTCTTCTCTCGTTAATTGCACAATGCGGAGCAATCTCTCGTGGTATTCGGGACGTATGTAAACTACCTTACCACTACGACCAGACGGAAACCGGTTGACCAGAAACGTTTCCTCGTAATCCGCTTTTTTAGACGAACTGCTTCGGGCTTTTTCTTTGGCTTTAGGCTTGATTTCCTTTGGTTCTTCCTGTTGCTGGTTTTTCTGGTGTGGAGTAACAGGCTCATCGCCACTGATAATGTTCATCAGATAATCCTCATCAACATCAGGCTTTTTAAAATCATTTTTATCTGTACCCATGGTTTATCGCTTTTATAGATGAGTAATTTTTAAAAATTCCTCAACGAACAAATCCATTTTCGTTGCTTTCATCAACTGAGGTTCGGCAGGTAGCAGGCTTGACCTGAACACATAACTTTCTGTATCATCCGTTTCCTTTCGGAAACGCTTGCTGTCCATTATCCTGGTTTCCATTATGGGTAGGTTGAGTGTTTTAATGACACTTTGATATGCCTCGTATAAACTTGTCTTTTCCCTGCCGTCCACCTGGTTCCAAAACAACCACAGTTCTTGTTGATCGTTACCCTCAATGTTTTTCGGAAGTTCAAGAAAGGCTTTTGTGAAGCCCAATGTGCTTTCCACTACCAAGCGGTCGGCGGTAATGGGCGAAAAGATAAAATCCATCATTTTCAAGGTTGTCAATACCCCTTTGGTATTTGCGGTTCCCGGCAGGTCAAAGAAAATAATATCAGGCGCAACTGCCGATTGGCTTACGTATTCCGATGCCATTTCCAAAGCATTTTCAGCTTTGCTTTTGATAATCGGGTATGCCTTTTTGTTAATAGTTTGGAATTGCTTCATTGCCACTTTTTTATGGTAGTCATTCTGCATTATGGTCTTTTTATCCCGTTCACGCATATTGGTCAGACTGTGTTGTGGAAAGTCACAATCAAATACAAGCACATTAAAACCTAAGCGGTAGTGAAGCACACTCGCCAATAAGGTGGTCATCGTAGATTTTCCCACACCGCCTTTTTGGGTGGAGAAGCTGATTTTTAAGGTTTTCTTCTTTGTTTCCATTATTTAAAAATTTATTGTTATGCACTTTGCCTGTTTTATAGATCTGAATATTGGTGTATTGGTATATTCCCTTTTTTCCATATTCCTGTATTGCTTTTTTGGAATATTCCTGTATCGTTTTTTGCTTTCCTTACAGCCTTGTCAGGTGTATGTTTTGGCTGGTTGTAAACCGTGCAGAAAACAAAATGCTTTACCGCTTTTATGCTTTTAAAACCTTATGCTTTTATTGCCAACAGCATTTATGTAAATCTTATTTTCTTCTTTGTCTAACTACATTTTTTACTACCTGCCTTAAAACTATAAGGCAAATAAAGCGATTGATTTATTCGAGTTTGGAAGTGTGGCAGTGTTTGGCACTCAAGGGCAGAGTTTGTCCGGGTATTGCATTGCAATACTCTTACGGGCAGGGCTTTACTTTGTAAAATGATTTTTATTAACGGATTTATGCAAAAGCATCTTGACAAAATGGACACTAAGCAGAACGGCATCGAGCCGTTTTTCCCTGTTACATTTAATCCGTCCCGAAGGGCGGATTTTTGTGTTCAACTGAACACGGCAAGTTGTGTTTTGAGCATCTCGGAATGATTTCCGATGCTCAAAACAACTTGCCCTTAGCAGGGGACAGAAAACACCTTCCGAAGTCAGGGTTTTGTATGGATTTTAAAATGGATTAGTGATGAATGAAAACAACAAAAAGCAATTGAAAAAGACTGGACGCCGCCCCAAAGAAGACCCGGCGACCATTCGGTACACGATTTCCTTTAACGAGCAGGAACACGCTCGCTTTCTTGCCCTTTTTGATAAATCAGGTATGCAAGTAAAAGCACATTTTATAACGTCTTGCATCTTCAATAAAATGATAAAGACCATTCAGATTGACAAAGGAACGGTTGATTTTTATATGCGGCTGACCTCTTTTCACAGTCAGTTCCGTTCCATCGGAGTAAACTACAATCAGGTTGTGAAGCTATTGTACAAGAATTTTTCCGAGAAAAAAGCCGCAGCGTTTCTTTATAAACTGGAAAAACAAACGGCTGAAATGGCGATGTTATGTCAAAAAATTATTCAGCTAACCGAGGAATTTGAAGCCAAACACCTGAAAAAATAGCGGTAGAAATGATAGCAAAAATCGGAAGAAGCGCAAATTTATACGGCGCATTGGCATACAATCAGCTTAAAGTGGAGAATGAAAATGGGCGAATTTTGTTTGCTAATAAGATGATTGAAACCGCAAGCGGTCATTATTCCGTTGCCCAATTAGCCCAGTCTTTTGCTCCTTACCTGATAGCGAACCGCAATACCGAGAAACACACATTGCATATTTCACTCAATCCCGACCCGAATGACAAAGTAAGCGATGATAAGTTTAGGGAAATGGCAGAACTATATATGAAGGAAATGGGATATGGTGAACAGCCTTTTATAGTGTTCAAACATACTGATATTGACCGCAGCCACATACACATTGTATCGGTTTGCGTGGATGAGCAGGGTAAAAAGATTTCGGACAAATTCGAGAAAATTCGGTCTATGAATGTATGCCGTGAGCTAGAAAAAAAATACAACTTGATACCTGCTACAGAAAAAAAGCGTAATCAGAATGATAAGGTTTTCCATCCAGTGAATTACCAAGCTGGAGATGTAAAAAGTCAAATTGCTTCGGTTATTCGTCACCTGCCAAATTACTACCAATATCAAACATTAGGCGAATACAATGCCTTGCTTTCCCTGTTCAATATTACAACCGAAAAAATTGAGGGCGAATTGCAAGGAAAAATGCAACAAGGCCTATTATATATTCCACTAAATGAAAAAGGCGAAAGAGTTGGACATCCATTCAAGGCTTCGTTATTCGGAAAGAGCGCAGGACTTCCAGCTTTGGAATTGCATTTTGTAAAATGTAAAATCGCTTTGAAAGATACCCCAACAAAACAGACACTAAAATCTGCCATTACGATTGCTTTGCACACTACAAGTGATGAGCAGGCTTTTAAAAAGCAGTTAAGGAAACAGGGCATTAACGTAGTAGTACGCCGGAATGATACCGGACGTATATATGGGATAACTTTTATAGACCACAATTCCAAAGTGGTTTGGAACGGTTCACGCTTAGGAAAAGAGCTTTCTGCCAATATTTTTAATGATTATTGGAACAATAACATCAAACCAGATATTAAAGAGCCTATCATATCACAACCAAAAATATCCACATCAAATGATACAGATCTTCCTATGGAAGAACCACATCATTTGTTCGACTTCTTAACCACGGGCAAACACGAAGACGGTTTAATTGAAGCATTGGGCGGTTTACTGCCCGAAGCCCAGGGCGAAGATCATGAAGAGCAGAACTTTGCTAATAAGATGAAGAAGAAAAGAAAACGACAAAGAGGTCAGAAGTAATATTTAGCCAAACACTGCCACAGAACGCCATTGACTGCCACATTCTTAAAGCCATACTATATCGCCTTTAAATTCACGCCCGAACATTAAAACTTAAGATAATGCAGGGAGAAGACGATTTAAGAGGACTTGCCAAAATAATGGCTTTTATGCGGGCAGTCAGTATTCTTTTGGTGTTGATGCACCTTTATTGGTTCTGTTACGGTTTCTTTTTAGAACGTGGCTGGACATTGGAAGTAATCAATAAGATATTAGGCAATTTCGACAGAACAGCGGGTTTGTTTTCACATAGCTTATATACCAAAGTATTCGCTTTGGTTTTGTTGGCTTTGAGTTGTTTAGGAACAAAAGGCGTAAAGAATGAAAGGATAACCTGGCCTAAAATTTACGTGGCTTTGAGTATTGGTTTTGTTCTGTTCTTTTTAAATACACTGTTGTTAAAGCTATCTCCAGCAGTAGGCACATTTCTGTATATTCTTACTATCTCATTAGGATATATCGCCTTTCTTATGGCAGGTGTATGGATGAGCCGATTGCTCCGTACTAACTTGATGGATGATGTTTTTAATAATGAGAACGAGAGCTTTCAGCAAGAAACAAAGCTGATGGAAAATGAATATTCTGTTAACTTACCCACTAAGTTTTACTACAAAGGAAAATGGAACAACGGTTGGATAAACATTGTAAATCCTTTCAGGGCATCAATCGTATTGGGTACTCCGGGTTCTGGAAAATCATATGCGATCGTAAACAATTACATCAAGCAACAGATAGAAAAAGGCTTTAGTATGTACATCTACGATTTCAAGTTTGACGATCTTTCAACCATTGCCTACAATCATTTACTAAAGCATCGGGATAAGTACAAAGTTCAGCCGAAATTTTACGTCATTAACTTTGACGATCCACGCAAGAGCCACCGTTGTAATCCACTCAATCCCGACTTTATGACGGACATTTCAGATGCTTACGAAGCAGCATATACCATAATGCTAAACCTCAACAGGTCGTGGATACAAAAGCAAGGGGATTTTTTCGTAGAAAGCCCAATCATTCTTTTGGCTGCTATTATTTGGTATCTGAAAATCTACGAAAATGGCAAGTATTGTACATTCCCACACGCCATTGAATTACTGAATAAAAAGTATTCGGACGTGTTCACTATTTTAACCTCATACCCCGATTTAGAAAACTATCTATCGCCCTTTATGGATGCGTGGCAAAGCGGTGCACAAGACCAATTACAAGGACAAATAGCATCAGCAAAAATTCCGCTATCAAGAATGATTAGTCCGCAATTATACTGGGTAATGACAGGCGATGATTTTACGCTCGACATCAATAACCCGAAAGAACCGAAAATTTTGTGCGTAGGCAATAATCCTGACAGGCAAAATATTTATTCCGCAGCTTTGGGCTTGTACAATTCGAGGATTGTAAAATTGATAAATAAGAAAGGGCAATTAAAAAGTTCCGTTATTATAGATGAGTTACCTACAATTTATTTCAGAGGGCTGGATAACCTGATTGCAACAGCAAGAAGTAATAAAGTTGCAGTTTGTTTGGGTTTTCAGGATTTCTCTCAATTGATAAGGGATTACGGGGACAAAGAAGCCAAAGTTATTCAGAATACTGTTGGTAATATTTTCAGTGGTCAGGTGGTTGGAGAAACAGCAAAAAGCCTTTCGGAACGTTTCGGGAAAGTACTGCAGAAACGTCAGAGCATATCGATCAACAGAAATGATACTTCAACTTCTGTTTCCACCCAATTAGATAGCCTTATTCCGGCTTCAAAGATTTCAACCTTAACACAGGGAATGTTTGTAGGCTCAGTATCGGATAATTTTGATGAACGTATCGAGCAAAAGATATTTCACGCTGAAATAGTAGTGGATAATGAAAAGGTAGCTGCCGAAACAAAAGCTTATCAGCAAATACCGCAAATCTTGTCTTTTGTAAATGAACACGGCGAGGATAAGATGAAGCAGAAAATTGAAAGTAATTACAAGCATATAAAATTAGATATTCTTCATATTATAGAAAGTGAAATAGAGCGCATTAAGAATGACCCTGATTTGCAGCATCTGATGTAATAATGAAGATACTAATACTCTAGTGAGAAGATTGTACTATTATGGATGTTACGAACACACATAATAGTACAAATAAGTAAAATTTGATTGCCTCCTTCTTAGCTGACCTTTGCTTTTTGAACTGTATAATGCCGAAACAGAAAGCTTTTTAGGCTGTAAGCCTTAGCCGGATGATTTTAGTAAACGTAAATGGTTATATGACAGCCTATTTTATCAATAAAGAATAGAAACTACTTTGGCGTCGGACAATAAACTTCCAAAGATTTAGTTTGCCCGTAAACTTGGGTGTTATTCAAAATAATGTTAAAAAATAACCAAATGGACAGAATAACACACTCATAAGAATAGCTTCCTGGTAACAGTATTATAATTAAATGCTAAAGAGGGTAAATTAATCATATTTCTTTTAAGCATTTGCTTAAATAAGAAAACTATTTGTATATTTGCTGCGTTATTCAATCAATAATTAAAAAGATATGGGAAAAACAAAATCGTGTATTAGAATATTTGCTGACCAAACTCAAATAGAACAATGCAGAGAAAAACTGCAGTCCAATGCTCAAGCTTTTAACCAATTAAGTAGTTTGTTAGCATTGGCTGGCAATGAAGTAAGACTTAAAATCATGTTCCTACTTGAAGAAGAAGACGAACTTTGCCCTTGCGACCTTGCTGATATTATGGGTATGAGCGTGCCAGCAATTTCTCAACATTTAAGAAAAATGAAAGATGGCGATGTAATAGAAGCCAGACGTTCAGGACAAACAATTTTTTATTCTCTTAAAGCAGAACATCTAAGACTACTACATCCTTTTTTCAAAATCATTATTAACAATAAATCAAAAAAAGAACTTGCATGAATAAAAAATCAAAATCAGGAAAACTTGCGGGAGCAAGTATCTTATCAGCCATTGCAGCATCACTTTGTTGCATTACACCAGTTTTAGCCCTGATATCAGGTGCAGGAGGAATTGTGTCATCCTTTTCGTGGTTAGAACCTGTAAGACCGTATTTACTTGGTATTACCGTTTTAGTATTGGGTTTTGCTTGGTATCAAAAACTCAAACCACGCACTGCCGAAGAAATAGAATGTGCTTGTGAAGAAGATGAGAAACCGCCTTTTATGCAAACTAAAAAGTTTTTAGGAATTGTAACAGTATTTGCATTTCTGATGATGGCTTTCCCTTATTATGGACATATTTTCTATCCGAAAGCAGACAAAGAAATAGTTGTAATTTCTTCTGATAACATACAAGAAGTAAAATTTAATGTAAGTGGAATGACTTGCGCAAGTTGCGAAGAACATGTAAAACACGCAGTGAATGAATTACCAGGAATTGTAAGTGTTTCTGCTAACAGTACTAATGGAACTGCTGATGTAAAATTTGATAACAGTAAAACTAACAAGGAAGCAATTATCAAGTCTATTGATGCTACAGGTTACAAAGTTTCTGGCGAAGCAGCAACTTTAGAAAATTAAGCACACGGATAGCAGGATACATTTGCGACCCAAATGGGTGCAATTTTTTTTAATCATTTATAAAAAAAGCATAATGAAAAAATATTTTTTAATCTCAATCATTGGATTTATACTACTATCCTTTCAAACAAATGCACAATGTTGTGCTGCTTCATCAAACAAAAAAGCAATTACTGAAAACAATAATCAGAGAAATAGTAAAACTGTTAAGTTAAAAATTACAGGAATGACCTGTGCCGGATGCGCAAACCATGTATCAAAAGCTCTGAAAAATGTAAATGGTGTTATAGAACAATCAGTTGAGTATCCGGGTGATGTCGCCATAATAAAGTATGATGTCGCCAAAACCAAACCCGAAGAACTGATTAAAGCCATTGAGGAAGCAGGATACCAAGCTGAAGTTATTAAGCACAATACAAAGGTGTAAACTCAAATAGTCAATAAAGTCTGGAAAAACTTATGTGGCTTCATCTTATTTGTTGTGGTGTGTGCTGTTGGTAGCGTTGATAATGTTAAAACCATTTTCTAAAAATAATAAAAATAAAAAAATAATAAAAATAAAAAAAAATGAAAAAATTAATTGTAGCAGGTGCCCTTCTCTTAGTAGCAATCGTCATTTACTCTTTCGTTTCTGGCAATAAAGAAGCCCCGAATACTGAAAGTAACATCAGCTTTTATAAAACTCCTTTGGTATGTCCCGCAGCACCTCAAATTGGTTGTGGCAGCAAAGCCAAACCTGTGCTGCTTAGTTTGGAAAATAAAAGCGACGTAGTGACTGAAGCCTGGCTGAACCGAACAGGTACAGTGATTGCAGTAGTATGGAAAGAAAATACGACACCAGACTTGCGCACATCTGTTGCAAATGCGGTTTTCACGGAAAATAAATTGAATGTAACTGCCGTTTCCGGTGAGGAAGAAAAAACATTGATGGCTGATTTTGCCAATAAACAAAACTGGTATCGAAATACCGATGTTGACAAACTCAGTATGGAAGAAGCCGGCATTATTGCAGATCGCCTGATTAGCCGTGTAAATGCCAAAACCCCGTTAAGCAAAGAAAAAGCTGAAAACCTTAAAACGGAATTTATCCAGGCATTTAAAAATCGTTTCACCAAAAATTATGGTTCAGCCATTAACAATAACGAGCAGAAAGTGGAAAATGATATTGAAAAGCAGATAGAGGGAGATTTGCTTTCCATAGGGCAAAAATACCTGAACGAATCAGAAATGACGGCATTGAAAGAAGCGATTGGCATGGGTTTAAGACCAACAGAAAAAGATAAAAGCAAGTCGAAAAGCTGTTGTTAAAAGGAAAATTCATCCGATAAAAACTGTGAAAAGAGTTGCCATAGTAAAGTATGATGCCGCCAAAACCAAACCCGAAGAACTGATTAAAGCCATTGAAGTTATTAAGCCCAATACAAAGGCGTAAAATCAAATAGTCAATCCTGTAAAAACTTATGTGGCTTCATCTTATTTGTTGTGGTGCGCTGTTGGTAGCGTTGATAATGTTAAAACCATTTTCTAAAAATAATAAAAATAATAAAACTAATAAAAAATGAAAAAGTTAATTGTAGCAGGTGCCCTTCTCTCAGCAAAAGAAGCCCCGAATACTAAAAGTAACATCAGCTTTTATAAAGCTCCTTTGGTATGTGCCGCAGCACCTCAAATTGGTTGTGGCAGCAAAGCCAAACCTGTGCTGCTTAGTTTGGAAAATAAAAGCGACGTAGTGACTGAAGCCTGGCTGAACCGAACAGGTACAGTGATTGCATTAGTATGGAAAGAAAATACGACACCAGACTTGCGCACATCTGTTGCAAATGCGGTTTTCACGGAAAATAAATTAAATGTAACTGCCGTTTCCGGTGAGGAAGAAAAAACATTGATGGCTGATTTTGCCAATAAACAAAACTGGTATCGAAATACCGATGTTGACAAACTCAGTATGGAAGAAGCCGGCATTATTGCAGATCGCCTGATTAGCCGTGTAAATGCCAAAACCCCGTTAAGCAAAGAAAAAGCTGAAAACCTTAAAACGGAATTTATCCAGGCATTTAAAAATCGTTTCACCAAAAATTATGGTTCAGCCATTAACAATAACGAGCAGAAAGTGGAAAATGATATTGAAAAGCAGATAGAGGGAGATTTGCTTTCCATAGGGCAAAAATACCTGAACGAATCAGAAATGACGGCATTGAAAGAAGCGATTGGCATGGGTTTAAGACCAACAGAAAAAGATAAAAGCAAGTCGAAAAGCTGTTGTTAAAAGGGAAATTCATCCGATAAAAACTGTGAAAAGAAAGGATGCTGTTCAAAAAAATAATCTAAGTAAAATTTAATTAAAAATGAATTTCATAAAAAATATAATAGGTAACGGAGCCGAACATAAAAATGGCAAAGCTGTTACTGAAGAAAAACTATTACTTGAAATTTCGGGCATGACCTGCGACCATTGTGCAACAGGCATTGAAAAAATGCTTTTAAAAAATGAAGGTGTAACAGAAGCCAAAGTAAGTTATCAAAGTGGCAGTTGCGAATGTTCGTTTGATCCTTCAAAAACAAGTAAAGAAGAAATTGTAAATACAATCAACGAAACAAAAAACTACAAAGTAAAAAGCGAAATCAAAAAAGAGGATTGTTGCGCTACACAAAAAGATAGTTCTTTACAAAATAGCAGCCATTTTGATTTAATCATTATTGGTGGTGGTTCGGCTGCATTTTCAGCAGCTATCAAAGCCGAAAGTTTAGGACTATCAACCTTGATGGTAAACGGCGGATTAGATTTCGGAGGAACTTGCGTAAATGTAGGTTGTGTACCATCTAAAAATTTAATCCGTGCTGGAGAAACTGCTTATCACTCCACACATTCCAACTTTACAGGTATTAAACCAAAAGGAGTTGATATTGATTTTGCACAGGTTATCAAAGACAAGAAAAAATTGGTTGCCACACTTCAAGAAAAAAAATATATGGATGTGGTAAGCGATTTTGAAAACCTGAAAATGGTAACAGGTTGGGCAGAGTTTAAAGACAACAAAACAATTGTTGTGGATAGTAAAACAGAATATACAGCTTTGAAATTCATCATTGCCACTGGTGCGACTACCAATATCCCAAACATTGAAGGATTGAATGAAATTGGCTACCTGACCAATGTCTCGCTTTTTGATTTAGAAGAAAAACCCGAAAGCATCACTATTATGGGAGCAGGGTACATCGGTTTGGAATTAGCTATGGCATATAATCGTTTGGGTGTAAAAGTGCGTATTATCGAATTTACAGATAGAGTTTTAAGAACACAAACTCCTGACATCAGCGAAGCCTTGGAAACACAAATGCGTAACGAAGGTATAGAAATCCTGCCAAATTTTAGAGCAGTAAAATTTGATAAAAAAGGAAATGAAACTATTATCCATTGTAAATGCCCTGACGGTTCTTTTACACAAATTATAGAAAAAGGAAAAATTGTAGTGGCATCTGGCACAACACCCAATATACAAAAATTAGGATTGCAAAATATTGGTTTGGAACTTGATAAAACAGGACACATTTTGGTAAACGAAAAAATGGAAACAAATTTACCTAATATTTATGCTGTGGGCGATGTTACCAACACACCCGCTTTTGTTTACACAGCCGCTTTTGAAGGAAAAATTGCCGTAGAAAATGCTTTTTCAGGAAGTGAAAATAAAGCAGATTACTCTTCTTTACCTTGGGTAGTATTTACTGACCCGCAAGTAGCAGGTGCAGGCTTGGACGAAGCACAAGCTGAACTGCAAAATATTCCGTTTGAAGTTTCTAAAATAGAATTGAAAGACGTGCCGAGAGCCATTGCAGCAAATGACACAAGAGGTTTTATAAAGCTTATTCGCAACACCGAGACCGACAAACTAATCGGAGCAAGAATAGTAGCACCCGAAGGCGGAGAACTTATTCAACAATTGAGTATGGCAATCAAATATGGAATAACCGTAAAAGAATTAGCAGAAAGCTTTTATCCTTATTTGACTTTAGGGGAAGGCATCAAATTGGCTGCAATTACTTTTGGGAAAGATGTGGCAAAACTGAGCTGTTGTGCCACTTGATAAAGCCAAAAAGGATCTTTGTTATTATTTTGCGAAAATATTTTAAAAAATTGAAGTATTTGAAATGGAAAAATTTGATGTAATAGTGATAGGCACAGGTTCGGGAAGTAACGTAGCCAAGCGTTGTGCAGCAGCAGATAAAAAAACTGCTATCATTGATTACCAACCCTATGGAGGCACTTGCGCTTTGAGAGGGTGTGACCCTGAAAAAGTTTTGGTCGGCCTAGTGCATGTATTGACGCTCAATAAACAATTGGAGGGAAAAGGCATCACAACTTCTACCACATCTTCATTGAAAGATTTGATGCGGTTTAAAAAGAGTTTTACAGAACCAAAAATATCTGAAACTGAAGTCGGATTAAAAAGAGCAGACGTTGGAATGTATCACGGCAAAGCAAAATTCGTTTCTAAAAATACCATTCAAATAAACGAAAATATTTTACAAGCAAAAAAGTTTGTTATTGCAAACGGAGCCAAACCACGGAGTATCAATATACCTAGAGAAAATTTCCTCATCGATAGCACCGCTTTTTTAGAACTGAAAGAATTACTAGAAGACATTTTGTTTATCGGGGGTGGTTATATAACTTTTGAATTTGCACATATTGTTTCGCGTTTTGGGGTGAAAGTAGTTATTCTTCACAGGGGGGAGATGCCCTTGGGAAAATTTGATGCTGACATGGTTAAACTAGTCATTCAGATTAAATTAAACACTGAGGCAATAAGCATAGTCAAAGAAAATAATCACTTTGTAGTTCATGCTGTGCAGGGAGGAAATGAATTAAACTTCGCTACTTCTCTTGTGGTACATGCTGCTGGAAGAACCGCAGATATAGATGATATGGGTTTAGAAAAGGTGAATGTTTCTTTTAAAAATAATGGAATAGCCGTGAATGAGTATATGCAGAGTATATCCAACCCGAATGTATATTCTTGCGGTGACGGTGCAAGGTACTATCATGAATTTCAAAATGAAGCGTATGGATAAATTTTACAATGAGACATATCGTAAATTGGAAACTGCAATTCAGGAACAGGAGATTGAGATTGACAACCCTATAAAAAGGATTGAAGCGATTATACAGCTTATCATTAAAAGCCTTTCAGATTTAAAGGAGTTTGTACTAAAAAACGACTTTAAAGATATGGAGGCAGAAATCTATTTTTTCAAATATCAGAAACCTGTTATTGTTTCAAAGCTCATTTACTATAATGCTGTTTATAAAATCGAAACAAAAAAACCTTATGGAGAAAAACAGGTTAAAAAATTTCTGAACAAAGAAATAAACAAGCTCAAAAAATTCTTTGATAACAACCTTGATTTTTACAAGTATTATCGCAGCAATAATTCTTTCATTGATGAGAAATTTTTTGTGCGGGGAAAACACGACATAAGGCTGTGGTTGGACACTTTTTATTTTGAAGCTGACCATCGTTTTTCTACTTCACACGATTATAAAGTTGCTAAAATAATTGCTAATGACCTCATACAAGTTTATCTTGAAGGTCAGTTAAATAGTAATCTTACTAAGATACCCGACACTTCTTCACTCAATTGGACAGGAAGCAAAACAGCACTCACAGAGCTTATTTATGCACTGTATTCCCATGGTGTATTTAACAATGGGAATACAGATATAAAATTGATTGCCAAAATTTTTGAAGATACTTTTAATATTGAGTTAGGCGATTTTTACCACACGTTTATGGAATTGAAAGCCCGCAAGATAAATCGAACAAAATTTCTTGATAGCCTGTGTGAAGCACTGATAAAGAAAATGGAAGAACAATAAACAACATCATTACAGTACGCCACGAGGTACATAAATGCTTTTAGTTCGTACATTACTTTCTGAAAAGTCTGGGGCTTCTTTCCGTTTTTCTACCTGCTCAGCAGGTTCTTCGCTTTGTTTTACAGGCTCTATTGAAAGCTGTATCTTTCGTTCTACGGCTGCCAAATCCGTTTTAAGTTCGCTTAATCGACTTTCCTTAGACCAAGTACTGTTAACCACTTCTTGAAGTATAGGCAGGTCTTTTTGAATTTCAGCAATTTTCTCTTGTTCCTGTTTTACAAAGCTCGGCAGTTTTTCCAAAGCCCTCAAAAAATTCATTGATGCCGTTTCGGGATCTTTTGCCATTAATCCGTTATTGTAGGTGTATTTTATATTGCCATCGCCCTGAACCAAGAAACGGTTTGCCCGAATATCCACCCCCTCTTTTTCGGTTATTTCCGTTTTAACCAAGAGTGTAAAACCATACAAGCTGCCTATTTCTTCATACTGTCCTCCGGTACGAGCTTTGTCCGCAAGCAGGTTGAGCTTTGCACCAATTTGTTTTACATCTGCATTGGGAGGTAAGCCGTCCAATAGCACAAGATTTATGATTGCGCCATCCGAACGTTTTTGTATGCGTTGCTGTAAGTTTTCCCAATCAAGGCTCATTCGGTTTAAACGTGATTGTGTACTATCCAGCAATTCCGTAAAATCTTGCAGTTTGTATTTGGCACTGGATTTAGAACGGTTGAACGCTTGTTTTTCACTTTCCAACCCTGCAATCTGTTTTTCTAACTTGGCTTTATCTAACAGATCTGTATTTCCTGATAAGATTGCCACATATTCTGAAAAATTCATTCCCGATTTTTCGTCCATACTGCCCTCATCAATGGTTCGTTTGCCGAGGTTGTTGTTTTTTAATTGGTCTATAAAAAGTTGCTTGTTATACAGCAAGTTAAACTTATAGCTGTCCAGTGATTTTTCTACAGCATAGATGACTACATCTACTTTGTTATCAGCAAAGAACTTGGCAATTTCATTGCCTTTTCGGACAGCCCTGCCGTCACGTTGGGCAAGGTCGCTTGGTCGCCATGGAGTATCAAGATGATGAACGGCAACAGCTCTTTTTTGTGCATTTACGCCTGTACCCAACATACTTGTTGAACCGAATAGCACACGGATTTTCCCCTCGTTCATACCCTTGATAAGCTCCCTGCGTTGCTTATCATTTTTCGCTTCCTGTATAAAACGGACTTCGTGTGTGGGTATGCCGTGGTCTTCCACAAGCTTGCGTTTAATTTCGGAGTACACATTCCATTCGCCTGGCTTGTAGGTTCCCAAA
The DNA here is from genome assembly GCF_900143185.1 of Chryseobacterium scophthalmum. Classification (NCBI taxonomy): domain Bacteria; kingdom Pseudomonadati; phylum Bacteroidota; class Flavobacteriia; order Flavobacteriales; family Weeksellaceae; genus Chryseobacterium; species Chryseobacterium scophthalmum. The sequence goes on from NZ_FSRQ01000001.1 coordinate 1,603,755, forward strand.
TCGGAGAAAACAAACTGTGTTCCTTTTTGTGCATTGTATTGGTTGTAATACTTGGCAATGTTTGCTGCACAGTGTGAAGCTTTGCTATCGGGATGGTCATCATACTTACCGCTAACCATACGCATATCCAGCGACATCTTACGAGCATAATCTGTAGCGATGAGCATTTTTGCTTTTTCCTCACTTTGACTTAACGGAGGTCTGCCCAACAGTTCTGCATTTCCAGTTTTGGCAAAATCCATCAATTTTTGGATAAATACTGATTGGTCTGGCGTAGGTGGTATATTATATAGAACCTCGTTCTTATTTGGACGGTCAATACCTATATCTTTTGCCGTTCGGTAATCTGTAATTTCTGAGTAGAACTGTGCCAGTTCTGGTACTTTGATAAAGTAACGGAACCGTTCTTTCGCTACAATATTATTGGCAACTGAGAATTCATAGTCGGTTGTTTTCCTTGCGTAGATAGCTGCCCACGCATCAAAAGAATGAATACCTTGTTTTTCCATTGCTCGTGGTCGCAGGTATTTAAACAGCAGGTACAGTTCCGTTAATGAATTGCTGATAGTCGTACCCGAAAGAAAGGTTGCTCCCATATCCGCATTAGTGCGCTCCTGAATGGTACGGATAGCAAAGAGTAAGTTTAATGCCTTTTGACTTCCGTCTACATTACCCAATCCGGCAACCCTTGTATGTCTTGTGTTAAACATTAGGTTTTTGAATTGGTGGCTTTCGTCAACAAACAAATGGTCAATGCCCATCATCTTGAAATCCACCACATCATCTTTGCGGTTCTCAATATCATGTTGCAGGGTTTTGAGCTTCACTACGAGATTTTCTTTGCGTTTGATTACTCCAGCAAGCATTCCTCTGGTAACTTCTTTGCCTTGTGATTGCAGGGCATCGAGGTTACGTTCTACGCTGTCCAATTCTATTTCTAGTATATCTTTTTGAATTTCGGACGATTGTGGTATCATTCCGAATTGGTCGTGTGTGAGGATTACGCAATCCCATTCGTTGTTTTTAATATCGCCGAAAATCCGCAAACGCTTTTGAGGCGTAAAATCTTCCTTACCTGGAAACAATATTTTTGCGTGTGGATAGGCAGTGCGGTATGCTTCGGCAATTTCGTGAACATTACTTTTCAGCCCAATAATCATCGGCTTATGGACTAATCCTAAACGCTTCATTTCTTGTGCCGCTGTACACATTACGAGTGTTTTTCCTGCACCTACTTCGTGGTCACAGATAGCACCATTGTTCAGCTTTATCATCCAAACGGTGTCCTTTTGGCTTGAATACAAATCTTCAATACAGAGTGCCTTACGATCTAAGCCCGGAAAGTCCTGATGCGTTCCGTTATAGTTCGGTCGAACGAAACAGTTAAACGTATCATTATATTGATCGGTCAGCCTTGTTTTGAACTCATCGCTTTGTGCGTGTAACCATTCTGTAAATGCGGTACGGATTTCGTCAATCTTAGTATTTGCCATTTGTATGGCTTCCATATCCCGTACTTTTACTTCTTGGTCGCCTATTTTTACTTTTTTGGTAATGTCAGGCGTGGTATTGACAAGGGCATGTTTAAGCAGGGCAATACCGTCAAATGTCCTGTTTTCGGTTTTGACGGCATATTTTTCCCAAATGTGCATATTACCTTGATGACATTTTACCGAGAAGTCATCAGAGCTTTCAGAATAATGAATGAGTACATCTGCATCGAATAAGTGCGAAGCAAATCGGGCATAAATGCCTGTGGGTATCCAACGTTCGCCGAGGTTAAAATCCAGTTCCTCAAATTCGATACGTCTTGGACGAGCTTCTTCCAAAATGGTAAGGCTTGCTTTGGCATCGGTATCATCGGGATTATTTCCAATGTAGGTTCTTATGTCTTGGGCTTTCTCAACTACGTTTCCTGCAATCCAGCGTTCGGATATTTCATATTCCTTTTGCAGAGGATTATAGTAAATACGACCATATAAGGCTTCTTTTAGCACATCATTGCTCATACCGCTGATTTCAGACATATAGCTCAAATCCACGTTGCCGTATTTGTTTAATGAAGCTGCTAACGCTTCTTCGGGATTGTCCGTTGCAATGCTTACCGTAGAAAAACTAACAGGTCGACTGAATATATCCGCTTTGTGTACCACACCACCAACAACACGCTCCAAATAAGGGATTTCCTTACCGGAACTGTCTGTTTTGATGAGTTTGATATTATCTGCACTGTTGAGGCTTCCATACCTTTTGACAAAGGCATCGTAAAGGCGGTTAAGTTTTCCCCTTTCTTCTTTGTATTCAGTTTGAAACTTTGCTTCTTTAGTGTAAAGTTCTTGATAAACATCACGCACCCCGATATAAGCTTCGGCTCTTGCTTTTTGTAAGGATGATAATTGTAGGGGATGGAAAACTGCCTTACTGTCTGCCGTATCTACATTTTGCAGATGACCAACCCAACCTTTATCCACCACAAGACAATCGTTGCGGTGAAACGGTTGCAGTTTGCCACTATACAGAGCGGGTTCGGGAACAATGTTAGTTATGCTTCGCTTTTCAGCTTGTCCGTTTCCGTTGATACCCGAAAACAGGTCGCCGATAGCTTCCTGTTTTTTGCCATTGACTGATGTATTTCCATTGATAGCTCTATTGGTAATAGGAGGCGTATAGGGTTGCTGTATTGCACTACTACTGAACAGGTCAGGCTGACAACCCATTGTACGGCGGTTTGTTTTAATGCTTTGCCTTTGGGACTGTGTCGTTCTTTTTGGTGGAGCAGCAACCATTACAGGTTCGTCAACACTTTCAAACAGGTCAAAAATGCTTAATTGCTTTAATTCCTTTGGGCTTTCCCGATGAATTACAGATGTGGGTATTGGTTGTGATTTTTGTTGAATGGTTACAGGTTCGATAATCGGAGGTGTAACGTTTGGTGTTGGTATAACAGGCTCATTGTTTTGTTTGCCTCTGTATAAATTCAAATTCAAGTGCTCGTCAAAATCTTTGAAAAGCACTTGTTTGAGATCATTGGCAATTCCCTCAACGCCGCCTTTATGTGTATAGATTAGGGCTGGTTGTCCATAAGGATCTGTATCTAATTTCCAGTCGGTATGCACAATTCTTGTGCTGTCCTGAAAGAAAGCATTGCCAGGTGTATTGTATTCCGTTTGCTTGCTTTGACAAAATAGTATCTCAACTTCGGTCAGGCTTTGTTTAGCCGTATTCTTTTGTAGGATAATCAAGTCGCTTCCGACCTCTGTACCTGCATATTCCGTAAACAGATTGTTGGGCAATCGGACAACCGATACTAAATTGTTGTTCTCCATTAATGCCCTGCGTATCGGTTCATTCTTTGGGCTGTTTAAAACGCCTTGCGAGGTGATAAAAACCTGTAAACCGCCCTCACGGAGCATATCATTTCCTTTCAAAAAAAAATAGTTATGAATACTTCGGGAAGCCTGCACTTTTGAACTGTCCTTGCTTCGGGAATAGGAAAGGTCAAATACCGAAGTATCGCCAAACGGTATATTGCTGGCGATCACATCATAGCTATTTTGTTCCTTTTCGGCAATTTCCTCAAAACCACTTACACGAATATTGCTTTCGGGATAAAGCTGTTTTAAAATCTTGCCTGTCAGCAAATCTTTTTCAAAAGCCGTAATACTGGCATTTTGATTTTCAGAAAAAGACTGTATAAATGAGCCAATACCTGCCGATGGTTCGAGGAATTTATCAATGTGCAGACCATTATCTCGCAAAGCGGATGAAATGGCATCTATGATCTTTGGAGGTGTATAAAAAGCCGTCAGTACGGAACTTTTCATACTATCCACATACCTGCGGTATTGCTTTTCGTCTTCGGAATTTTCTTTGAGTAGTTGGTGGAGTTTCTGTGTGAATGAAAAAAGGTCGTGTTCTGTTTTTCTCCAATGATTGATGTCTATTTCGTTTTCTACGGGGTTCAGCACGAACTTAAGACCGCCAAATCCGCTGTATTGCATCATTAGCAGTCTTTCACCTACGGTGGCTTTTCGGTTCTCCTTTTCTAGTTTAAAAGCAATTCGCAGGGCATCAATGTTCTGTTGGAGATGTTGCTTTTTACTGAAGCCCATTCTCCTCAATCCATATTGCGATGGTTCCGGTTATTTCGGTATAGAGTAGATCAAACTCATAACCGTATGCAAAATCATCAGTTAGTTCATAGCTGGAAAAAACAGGCTCACAAACTGAGAACATTTTCAAGGCAAACGGTCGCAGTTCCTCGTCTGCCATTATGGTATCGAATTCATTGCATATCACCTGAAAAATGGTGTCGAATTTGGAGAAGTGCAGATTTTCAAAAAGAATGTAGTTTGCATATTGCTCACATTGCTCAATAGTGTTTCCTGCCTGAAAAGCACCTTCATAGGCATTGGCAGCCCACGATGAACGTTGCTCAATAAATTTTTGGTCGTTTGCTTTTTCGGGGAAGCTCGTGTTTAATAATTCTTGCAGTCGTAACCTGAAATACGATAGATCTTTTTGCTGTGTATCCATACTATTTTTGTTTATGATTTTACTTAAAACCCTAAAATTAGAGAAGGAAAGAAAGACGTTTGTAGAAGTGGCAGGGTTTGGCTTTGAGAGGTGGGATTTGGCTAGTGTATAGAGGTTAGATTAGAATAATTTTCTATTTTTACTAAATAAATAATTTAATAGAACGGGAATTTTCGCTTACAGAGATATTGGTTAAAACAACCTATCAAATAGTTATTTCAAAAGAACCCACATTTCAAAGTAATCCTTTAGCATTTGGTTCAGGGTTCTTTATGAATTTCAAAGACAAATTATTTTTCATTACAGCAGACCATAATATTCATATTGAAGACCATCAAATTAATGAGAGAACTGGTGTTGATAATTATGTTGGGATATTCAACAATATAAGTGACAGAAATAACTTTTCAACGATAATTACCCCAGTAGGTGGGTTTTATTATATGGAGAGTTTCGATATTTCTAAAAATAATTTAAATATTCAATTAGTTGATGTAGCAATAAGTATGGTAGACAGAGAGAAGTTTGAAGCTCCATTTTTTACAGATGAAAATATACCAGACCAAGATGAAAATCTTATTGTTTCTCAAAATCAACAAAAGTTTGAATTTCTCGAAGAACATATTGTTGAACCGTCTGGAAAAGATACATATTTTATATATGGAAAGATTAAACCTAACTTTAAAGGACTATTTCTTCATCGTGATATTACATTTAAAAATAACCTTAAGTACATAAATTCTTATGGGGACTATCTCTTATTAAATACTGATAAAGAGATTTCTGATTATGAAAATTGGGCAGGATTAAGTGGCTCTCCAGTTATAAATCAAGATGGCAAATGTGTAGGTGTATTATGCTCAATAAATGAGGGTACTAAATCAGTATTTGTAAAACCCTTTAGTAAGATACTACCATTTTTGGATACAATCATTTTACAAGAACAACATCAACTAACAAAGAGTAATGAGAATATATAACGTTGAATTATTAGTTTATGGGCAAGTTGCTGTAAAAAGAGCGATAGATTTTAGTACCGAAAAGGAACTTGACTTAGGTAATGTTTTTCGTAGTGATATTTCTATAAGACCCCATAAACAAGGTTTTTTGATTTCTTCTACTGTATATACAGCAGACCAAGACAGAGCCTACAAAGTAGCATTACTTTTTATAGGAAAAATGCTGGATATTTTATCACTTAGAACAAATTCACCACTCAATGTTAGTTTAAATGAATATCGGCAAATTGAAAATGGCAACAATGTTAGGGCTGTAATAAATCGTGAAGAGTTTATGCTCTGTTTTAGAGTTGCCCGTGACTTAAATCTCAACCAAAATAAGTTATTAAGAGCATTCAGTTGGTATCGAAAGGGCTTATACACTGATGACCCTTTTGACAAGTTTTTAGCATTTTGGAATGCAATAAGTGTTGTTGCAGACGGTTATTGCAATGACAATGAGAGAACTAGGCAAGGAATAATAAACAAAATATGGGATTGCTTTATTACGCTTTGGGGTGAATGTGCAGACTGGGAATATATAAATGGAGATGATAGATGGGTTAATGACAATAACGATATTAGAAATAAGATTGCACACGGTGGGGTAACAGTAGATGTACAATATGTAGAAAACGTAATTAGCAAACTTCCAATAGTACAAAATATAGCATATAAATTACTACAACAATGGGCTGAAAGATTAGGTACTAATGTAGCTTTTGAGATGCATTAATTGATTTAATACTATTAAATGTTTTCAAGTAACCTAAGCATCCTACCGACTTCAATATCCATCCTCGAAAAAGCAAACCATTTCTTGCCTAGATCTTTGAGTGACGCCCCGATGTGGTAGAGTTCTGAATTATCAATAATCAAAAAACGGTCGTGGGCATCGGAAAAAAGCTTAATATCTACTGGAGGATATTGGCTATTGTAGCGTTGTAAGTCTAACCGTAATTGACTGCTGATGCTTTTGGTGTAGATAGTAGCGGTTACACTGCTGTTTCGCTTGCCTAATATGGTTAGTACCGTATCATCCACATAATTATCAAGCAGGATAATAGAACTTTTGGCATTGCGAATAATATCAGAAACAAAGGTATAGGCATCAAAAATCTGCCCATTGTAGAAAATGCCTTTTTCGCTGTGGAGCTTGTCGCTTTCCATAGCCTTAAAAATTTCTTCAAATTTTTGGTCGGCTTCCAGTTGCTTCAATTCAATACTATCCAAACGATGAAACAAAGCGGCATTGCTGATAAGCATTCTACGCATTTCCACAAAGGCTTCCATAATTTCAACACTGACTTTAACTGCTATATCTGAACGGAGTATAGCGGAAGCCATTGCGACCCCTTGTTCAGTAAAAACATGAGGCAAATAACGCCTTCCGCCGTAATTTAAACTTGAGGTTCCAATTTGGAACCTCAAGTTTTCAACTTCCTCTTCGGTCAGTTGAAAGCAAAAAGAGACAGGAAATCGCTCAATGTTTCTCTTTACAGCTTTGTTGAGGTTTTTTGTTTCCACTTGGTATAATGAAGCAAGGTCGCTATCCAACATCACTTGCTTGCCACGTATGGTATAAATCAGGTTCTTAATTTCCATTAGGCTAATGGCAGGTCTATTTTCCATTACTTCTTGTAACTTTTGTTTTTTCAAATTCAAAAGAGGTTTTGCAATCCTCATTCAACACGATATAAGCATCGAATTTTTTTCCTGCTTTGCTTTTCATTCCTTTGATGAGTGAAGTTTTTCCTTTACTGACTAGGCTTTCAATATCTACTATGCCTATTTGTACGCCGCACACATTGCGAAACTGTACCCAGCCACAAACTTCATCGGGACATTTCACGATTTTATCACGGATAATGAGTTGCTGGCTTTTGCATTTTGGACAAACCAATTTAGGCAGGTTGTTTTGGGCAATGGAAGTTTGCAGCAATTCATTGGTAATAGATGAAGCGAAAGCTTCCATTTCGCTTTGAAATGTTCCTGCATCGGCTTCGTTATCTTCGATTTTCTGCAATGTGAGTTCCCATTCGGCAGTCATTGCAACGTCCGCAATTTTTCGGTCTTTGACCAACTCATATACCTGTAATCCCTTTTCGGTGGGGATTAAAGATTTCTTTTCTCGTTGGATATAGTTACGAGTAAACAATGTTTCGATTATTGCAGCTCTGGTAGCCGGAGTACCGATACCTATATTTTGCAGGGCTTTCCGTTCGTCTTCATTTTCGATTTCCTTTCCTGCGCTTTCCATAGCCGACAAAAGCCCTGCTTCGGTATAAAGCACAGGTGGTTTGGTTTTCTTTTCCAAAACAGAGGCTTCTTTTATTTTGAGTTTATTACCCTTTTTCAGTTCAGGCAAATCTTGTATAGGTTCGGTATCATCGTCCGTAAAACTTCCCTTAATCGAACGCCAACCAGCTTCCGTAACTTTACTACCTTTTACGATAAAATCATAATGCAATACTTGTAAAGCCACATCAGTTATCTCTTTGATACAAGCTTGTGAAAGGGCTTCCAGCAATCGAAACGCAATCATATCGTAAACAGCATTTTCCTTTGCGTTCAGTGCTGACGGGATTTTGTCTGTAATTAATAATCCGTGGTGATCGGTAACACGTAAATCGTTCACAATACGTTTACTGAAACGCCCCCATTTCATTTTTGACACGCCTTGTTTACAGGTTTCCCTGTCCTGTAAAGCCCTCACTAGTTTGGGAATTTCTGCCCACATATCTTCAGGAATGTATTTGCTTCCAGTACGTGGATAAGTGATAAACTTCTTTTCGTAAAGACTTTGAGCAATATTGAGAGTTTCTTCGGCAGAAAGGTTCAGCTTTTTGTTGGCTTCCTTTTGCAAGCCAGTCAGGTCGAACAATAAAGGCGGTTGTTCTGTAACGCTTTTGGTTTCGACCGATATAACTGTTGCAGTTTCGCTTCGCTGAATGGTTTTCAGCGTATCATCGGCGAGTTTTTGGTCTTCCCATTTAGATTTGGAAAGACTTTTAAAGTCTATTAGATCCTTATTATGTAATAGCTGTATCTGCCAATATTTCATTATCGAGAAATTTTTGTTTTCCAAATAGCGTTTGCATATCAAGGCCAGTGTTGGTGTCTGTACTCTTCCAAGCGAATAGATGCCATTGTCGACGGCTATGGAAAGTGCCTGTGTAGCATTGATACCTACGAGCCAATCGGCACGACTTCTGCCTTGTGCCGCCTGATACAAGCCGTCAAATGCTGTCCCGTCTTTCAGGTTATCAAAACCTTGCTTTATTGCCTTTTCGGTAAGTGAGCTTATCCAAAGACGTTCAAAAGGTTTGTTGCATTTGAGGTATTCGTAGATATAGCGAAATATCAGTTCGCCCTCACGTCCTGCATCGGTAGCGACAATAATGCTGTGACTACGATTAAAAAGCTGTTCGATAACTTTCAGTTGCTTTAATGCTCCTGTATCAGCGGTATAGCCTTTATCTTTTTTAACCTTGCGAACGGTTAATAAAAACGGGTTGGGTAATATGGGTAGGGATGCTTTATCAAATCCCGAGATCCCATAATCTTCGGGCATTCCCAATCCTATAAGATGTCCGAATGCCCACGTAACAAAATAGCCGTTACCTGTAAGGTAGCCGTCCTTTTTATCAGATGCACCCACAAGTCCAGCTATTTCTCTTGCTACACTTGGTTTTTCTGCAATAATTGTTTTCATAATTGATTACCTTTTTACGCCTTTGGACTTTGTAGGAGCTTTGGGCTTTTCCTGTTGTTCCTGCTGCTGTTTGTTTTTTGGGTTTTGTTGCCCCGACTTCAAAGGCTCGTTGATGTTTTTGGTTGCTTCGTTGGTCTTGCCTTCCGAATTAACGGCAGTTTGCGTTTTATGAGCTTCGGTAGGTTTTACCTGTGCCTTAACCTGGCTTGGAAATTGGAAGTTCGTTTTTCCAGTTTCTGCATTGAAAGTGATATAACCTTGATACGGTTGCCCTTTTTTATCTTTCAATCCGTCAATGTAAACGGTTTGACCAGCTTTAAAATCCTTATGTTGCTCATCAGTCAATTCTTTACCTCTGAATGTTTTTGGAGCTTCCTGCGGCTGACTTTGCTGGTTGGTTCGTTGACTGTTCTGTCCATTGCTTTGCGTTTGTCTATTGGAATTATTACGGTCAAAAAGAAACTCCACATAACGTTTGTCTGCATTGAACTGTACCGTTGCTGAAAATTCTGTTCCTTTCGTGGAAATCATACCCTCTAACTTTAGCGGATTACCCTCCATTAAAGTCTGTTTTTGTACATCATTCAGTTTTACGCCCTTAATTTCATCGGGAATTTTTATGAAATCCGTTCGTAATGCAATTACATCGTTTGTCAACCTATCTATACTGATAATGGACGGCATTAGGTCGCCTGTTTTTGAATTAACCAGATTAACCACACGCCCCATATTGCCCGTTTCGAGCAGGTTTTTCTTGTCCTCATCCGTAAACTTATGTCCGAAAAATTCAAAATGCAGATTAGGTTCTTTTTTTATCCCGTGTATTGCCACGACAACTTTCCCGTCTTCTGCTTGCTGTAAAGACAAGCGGGCATCCGTTCGGAGGATAGTACCACCGAGGTTAACACCAATCGGTACGAGCTCATTGGTTTTATAACCTTTCAATAAAGGGTCAAGTAGGTTTCTTTTTTCAAGGTATTCTTTGCTTAATCCAAGATTGGTCATAGTGTCCCAATCAATCTGTTCTGGTTTGTAGCGGTATTCGCTGGTTTCCGATGTTGTTGTTTGTGTTGTTGCCATATCATTTTTATTTTCTTGTTTTTTATCCTGTGATGGTTGTGCTTTTACTTCGTGTTCTTCCATCACTTTTTCACCTTCTGGAGTTGGCTTATCCACTTGTTTTTGCATTTCTTGTGCTTTTTCAACAGCAACAGGTGCTGGCACTTTGAAGAAAGTGAAGTTTGTAGGGTTCTTTAACTGGCTGAAAAAATTGGAAAAGAAGTTGGAAAAGAAATCACCACTTTTATCTATACGCATAAATTGGTTTTGGTTTTTCTTTGTAGGATCAACGGTTTCCATTTTCCCGTTTTCGTCGATGCTTTTTACGGCTTGGATTTTCATTTTTTCTTTATCCAGCACCAGCAATATGTCCGAAAGCTGTTCGGGCATATCCTGTTTGTTTGTGGTTTCTTCGCTCATAATCTGAAAAATTTTAAAATTCGATGTTGAAAGTAAAGTAAGTGTTCACTGCATTGCACTAATTGGCATTCAAAGGCAGTGTTTGTCACTTACTGGCGTTCAGTTTAGTTGTAGGAGGATTAAAACTTTCCCGGATAAACTGATGCACATCGGACAACTTATAATACAGTTTTCCGCTTATTGTGTAATAAGGAAGTTTCCCAATGGAGCGATACCGTTGCAGGGAACGATTGCTAATTTTCAGCATTTGAAGTAAATCCTGATTATCGAGCAGCTCTTCACCGTCTATACTATTGCGTTTCTTTTGCAACTCGTCTATATTGTCACCCAACATATCGAGGCGACCCATCAGCCGATCCATCCAAGCCAAAAATTCCATTCTGTCAATATTCATAGGACAATACTTTTAAGGGTTCATACCTGTTTTTTATCTGCCTTTAGCTTTCTGCCTTTTTCGATATAACTTTTACCTTTTACCATAAGCTCTTGCACATACTCCTCACTACTCTGTATGGCATTGGTATTAAGCAAATCCTTAATTGCTCCAATGGTGTAGAAATACTGACCATACATTTTTGAATAAGCTATCTCACCTCTGGTTCGCATTCGCCATAAGGTTTTCTCGCTGATGTGCAGGTATTGGCATATCTCGTGGTTATTAAGCCACAGGTCATCATAACTTTTGTCTTCCTGTCTTTTTAGATAGTCTGCAATGGCGCTGATACGGCTGTTGAGCTGTTGCCATGCTTCCTCTTCAATAGTTATTATTTTCATTGCACAGTATTTAAAGTTCACTATGCAAAATTGTGAAAGGTGGTAGTGTTTGTCTGCCAACCTTTACCCATTGGTTTGACGATTTTTTGAAAATTTTCACAATCTCAGAAAACACTTGTCTAATAAGAGTTTTGAAGCATTTGAGATATTCTGGATTAGCGTTTTGGTACTGTTTGCCAATTGGCAGATATGGGCAAAGAAATAGCAGTACATTTTGTGTACTGCTTGTAAACTGCTCTGTTGATGTAGTTAAAGGTCTTTATCCATGTATTCCTCTAATGAAGCTTTAAGCTGGTCTAAAAATGCCGTTCGGGAGCCACTTCGGGTTTTCATTCGGTGGAAAGAGTGATGTATATCGTTTAAGGGAGTTCGGAATAACACCTGAAAAATCAAAGCTAATTTTCGGATGCCAACTTTTCCGTGGGCAATAGAATTTGAAGCATATAGGGCGTATATCAGTTCGATAAGTGCATTTTGAGAATTTGTCCACGAAATATCCTTGTTAGCATCCAAATTCTGCAAAACTGTATCGGGATTTTCTTCGGGATTGATTTTAGTAAGCACATAGGTATAAAGTAGCTCATTCGCCACAATATGGGCTATCTTGTTATCAAAATATGTTGAAAAGCTGAGATCAATTTCAAATACAGCACTCTTTAAACCATCATGATAGTTGATTTGTCCGAGCCTGAAATAAATGTGGTCACGGTCTGTTCTGCCAGCACGATAATACCTGTAAAAATCTTCATTGCAAATACTTTCTTTATATTCTGATTTGAGAGTTTTTAATAGATTTTCATAATAGCTTTGATGTATTTTGCCATTGCTCACGGGGCAGGTTGTTTCGATGCGGAAGACTTTGTTATAGTAAATAAGCTTCCCTAAGATGTTTGGTTTAATGTTCTTGAAAAAATCAATCTCTTGTTGCTCATTTGCAAACCCATCCCGTAAGATTTGAAATTTTATTTCACATAGCATCTCCTTTAGAAATAAAGTCATTTGGTAAGCCTCTTCCGGCATCTGCATCATTTGAGAAGAAAGTTTATCTTCTTGATACTGAATTTGCGTTAATATTTTATTCAATACGATTTCCATAGCATAGTCTTTTAGAGGTTCTCACTATTTATTCAGAGCTGGAACTATTGTTAACATGCCAAAATTTGGAAATAATAATGAAACCAATATCACAGATTACCCCCTATGGGGGAATTTTTATTTAAGGATAGGGAGCAAAAAAGGGTAAAGTAATAATATACCTTACCCAATTATTTAGTAGATTTGCATTAATGATTTACAAGGTAATCAAATGAAAGCGAGTGCAGTAAGCACCATTACTAAATCGTTACCGGTAGAGTTCTCACTCTTGTAAACTATTCTTTATTAGCCGCTTTGGGCTTTACTGCTTTTTTTAAATTAAAAAAATAAGAATAAGTTTGCATGCTATTATTAAATAATACTACATTTGCACCACAAAAAAAGAATAGAGACAAGGCTCTCTGTATAAAAGAAAGCCTTTAAAATATAATTGTCGTGATATTTTTATAGATCTTGAGAAAGAGCTAATTTTTTCAAATCATTTAAAAAATGGTTCGAAAATTGTCCCGACAGGACGACTGTTTTAATAGTTTTCTCAAAACTATTCAATGGGTGCGTAGCTCAGCTGGATAGAGCATCTGCCTTCTAAGCAGACGGTCTCAGGTTCGAATCCTGACGCGCTCACTTAAAACTCACAATTTTTATTGTGAGTTTTTTTGTTTTAATGACCTTATTATATTTTACCACATAGTTTCTTCTAAAATCTTTCGACAAATATTCAAATGGATGAAGCATCCCGATTTAATCGGGACGGTCTCAGGTTTGAATCCTTTCGCGCTCACACAAAACTCACAATAGAAATTGTGAGTTTTGTGTTTTAATGAACTTTTTATATTTTTCTAAATCATTTTTTCTAAAATAATTCACCAAATATTATTTAGCAAAAATATTGGAAAAATTCCCCATTTTTTTCAGCTGTAAAATTTATCATTTAATCTTCTACAAATTTTCTTCTTGCAGCTTTCATTCCAAAATAAAACATTGTTGTAATCGAAAGTCCTAAAAAGTAAAACGACAACTTCCAGGAGGAATCAAAATCGTGTAATTTACCAAAAACAGCTGGTCCGAAAGCTGCTATCAAATACCCTACAGATTGTGCCATTCCTGAAATTTTAATCGCATTAGCACTGGATTTTGTTCGTAAAGAGAAAAATAAAATCGATAAACTAAATGAAAGACCATTTGATAAACCCAATAATACTGCGGTTACATAAATCCATTCTGATTTCAGCCACGCAAACATCAAAACACTTGCTAACATTAATATGAAAATAAAAACAATCATCGCTTTTTGATCTTTCATTTTATTTGCAATAATTGGCCCTACAAAAGTGATTGGAATCATCGAAATCTGTATGATAAATAAAATCCAGCCTGGTTCGTTTCCCTGCATTCCATAATCGCCAAGAACTGCCGGTAACCACGAGATTAATGAATAATACACTAAAGATTGAAGTCCCATAAAAATACTGATATTCCAAGCCTGTTTAGATTTAAACATATTAAAATCAGATTTAACAAGCGAATTTCCTATTTGTTTTGATTTGGATTTATTCAATAATAATTCTAAGACCACAACAAATAATGCCAATAATGCAATTACGAGCCAAATCCCTAAAGAACCTCGCCATCCGTAACCTGTCCATTCACCAAGACTTACACTGCATCCTGAAGCCAAAGCTGCGGTAAGATTCATAGAAACAGCAAAAACACCTGTCATCAAGCCTATCTGTTTCGGAAAATTATTTTTAATATAACCAGGTGTAATGACATTTCCGATACAAACTCCCAAGCCAATAAATATCGACCCTGTAAATAAAGTCCAAACTGAGCCAAATACCCGCATAAAAAGCCCGAAACTTAAAATAATCAATGCGTATAATAAAAATCTGTTGATGCTGAAACGGTGTGAAAACTTGCTCACCAAAACAGAACAGCTTGCAAACATCAGAAGCGGAATTGAGGTAAGCATACTGCTTTGTAAATTATTTAAATGAAGCGAATTGCTAATTTGATTCAGAACCGGACCTACAGAAGTAATAGGAGAACGCAAATTACTGGATACTAAAACCAAAACCAATACATTTATTATCAACAGGATGTAAGAAAAATCCCTTCTTATTTTATTTCTCATAATGCTTTATAAAATTGATATTACAAAATTAGCTTGGTTATTTTATATAAATTTGCCATAATATTAATCTGAAACGACATGACTACTGCATGAACTTTAAACATTAGTGAGATTACCAAACTTAATTTTGTTCTAAAAAACATAATTCTATTTTCTCAATTTCTAATTTACAATGAGCAACTCTCCTATTATTAAAGAGAAATTGTAAAATTATTTTCAATTTTTTATTTCCAGATAAGTCAATGATTATTAACATCGTAAGAGTAATTAAAAAATAAAAACTTAATATTCACAAAAAATTATTACATATTTAATTTTGAATTGTGAAAAAATGTCCTATCTTTGCACCCAGAAAAAACAAGGTAATTCTTGTTAAAAGATGACCTTTAATCGGGGCGTAGCGTAGTCCGGTCATCGCGCCTGGTTTGGGACCAGGAGGTCGCAGGTTCGAATCCTGCCGCCCCGACTGTTTTAATAGTTTTCTCAAAACTATTTAATAAGTGTGTAGCGTAGTTTAGAGCATTCCGATTTTCGGAACGGTCAAAGATGAAAACACTCACTTAAAGTTTTCAGTAATTTCTTAAAAATTGCAAATGGGTGCGTAGCTCAGCTGGATAGAGCATCTGCCTTCTAAGCAGACGGTCTCAGGTTCGAATCCTGACGCGCTCACACAAAACTCACAATGAAAATTGTGAGTTTTTTTGTGTAAATTAGTTTCATGTGTTTTTGTTACATACTTTACTCTAAATCTTTAGACAAATATTATATTGGAAGTTCATGTGAAGACTTACAGGAAAGACTAAGAAAGCATCTTTCAAACCATAAAGGATATACTTCAAAAATCAAAGACTGGATTATAAGAATTCCCTGATAAAAGCTCTGCATACAAAAGAGAGTTACAAATCAAATCGTGGAAAAGTAAAATTAAAATTTCTGAATTAATTAAAAATTCAGCTGGATAGAGCATCCCGATTTAATCGGGACAGTCAAAGGTTCGAATCCTTTCGCGCTCACTTAAAACTCACAATTTCTATTGTGAGTTTTTTTGTTTACTTTAGTTCCATGTGTTTTTGTTACATACTTTATTCTAAATCTCTTGACAAGTATTATGTCGGAAGTTCAAGTTCTTGTGAAGACTTACAGGAAAGATTGAGGAAACACCTTTCAAATCATAAAGGACATACTTCAAAAGTCAAAGACTGGATTATTGTCTATTTTGAAGAATTCCCTGATAAAAGCTCTGCATACAAAAGAGAGTTACAAATTAAATCGTGGAAAAGTAAAATTAAAATTTCTGAATTAATTAAAAATTCAAATGGATAAAGCATCCCGACTTAATCGGGACGGTCTCAGGTTCGAATCCTGACGCGCTCACTTAAAACTCACAATTTTCATTGTGAGTTTTTTTGTTTTAATGACCTCTCTATATTTTACCACATCGTTTCTTCGAAAATCTTTCAACAAATATTCAACTAAATAGCAATAGCATTTTTTTCTTTATCAATTTTTTTCTTTATTTTTAATATTCTGATTTAAGACCTTTAAAAAGATGGCAACACCGTCGGAACTATTAAAAAATTTAGACTACCTTCATCCGCTTAACGATGAAGAGCGTGACGCCCTATCTAAAATTGGCAAACCACTATTTCTTTCAAAAAAAACAAAATTGGTTGAGTCAGGCGATTTATTTGACCATGTTTTTGTACTTACAACTGGCTTATTGCGTTGGTATTTTGATTCGGATGATGGTACCGAAAATAATGTTTTTTTTACCTCAGAAAAAGAACACGCTATTATAGCCGGAATTCCGGAATATTATGACGACCAAAAGCAGACAAAATACACGATTGAAGCGCTTGTGGATACTCAATTATTGTTGTTCCCAAAAGATCAGTTCGAGGAACTGGCTTTTCAGCATAAAGGCATTTTTCAATTTTACATTAAATCTCTAAAAGTGATCATCGGTACTTTACGCAATCGTACAGAGCAATTGTGCAGCGATTCTCCGAGCGCTCGCTATGAAGTTTTCTTAAAAAATCGTCCTTACATTACAAGGAATGCAAACCGTAAGTATATTGCCAATTTTTTAGGAATTACACCCAATTCTTTATCCAGATTAACAGCCCGCATACAAAAAAAACCGCCACCGAAAAAATAACTTAAGAATAGTTTTTCAGAGTTTCTTCGTTTTAATTTTGCACTGTACAAAAACCTGTATTACAGTCGATTGTACAAAAAGTATGATTTAAAACAAAAAAAACAATGAACAAAAAAATTCTAAGAATAGCTACAGTAAGCTTATTCATGCTGTTAGCAAGTAACTCCGTAAATGCCCAAACTCAACCAGTAGAAAAAATTGGCACTTACATTACTAAGGAAATGTCATTTCTTAATATGACCCCGTTACAGGCACAACAGATTTATCAAATCAATGTACAAGCTGCTGCTGCGGTAGAAAATTTAGACCAAAAAAGTTTTGCTCAAAATTCTTCACAGAAAGAAAATTTCGAAAGTTTTGCAAAAATTTTAAAAGAAAGAAACCTTGCCTTACAGGAAATTCTTTCGCCTGCACAGTTCCAGCTTTTTCAGGAAAATAAAATCGCCAGAGCCGCTACTTTCAGAACAATGGTTATGGCACGTATGCTAGATTTAAGCAACGACCAGTTGACACCAATTTTCAACATTAATCAGAAAGTGGTTGAAAACGTAAGAAAAGATCTAGATATCTACTTTTCTGCAAATAACAATAAAGGTAAAAACACTGCTCAACGCAAACTACACAAAGCATTGAAGAAAGCCGATAAAGCTTTT
The DNA here is from genome assembly GCF_900143185.1 of Chryseobacterium scophthalmum. Taxonomy (NCBI): domain Bacteria; kingdom Pseudomonadati; phylum Bacteroidota; class Flavobacteriia; order Flavobacteriales; family Weeksellaceae; genus Chryseobacterium; species Chryseobacterium scophthalmum. The sequence continues at coordinate 1,621,297 of NZ_FSRQ01000001.1, forward strand.
GACCAGATTTTAAGTCCACAGCAAATCACCACTTATCATGAAAATGCCGATTTCTTACGCAGTGTACTTCGCGAAGAATACGGAACTAAAAATTAGTTTTTTATCATGCTTTATGATTCTCGGTATTATCTTAACTGATATGCCGGGATTTTTATCCCAAATTATTTTACTATGCAAAAATTACTTACAATACTGTGTGTATTCCTGTGTTGCGGCCTATCGTATGCTTCCACAGGAACTTTAGAAGATACTATCGCAGATACAGCATCTTGGCTTATCATGCTTATTTTACCATTTGCCGGAATATTTCTTTTTTGGAAAGTTCATATTTATCCTGAAAAAGTGGCGGAAAAGAAAAACCATCCACAATTAAACGCCATCAAAAGCATGTGCTTGCTTTCACTGGTATTTGGCGGTCTTCTTTGGCCGGTTGCTTTAATATGGGCAAACTACGATTACAAAAAAGAAAAAACACCTTCTTCAGATTCAGAAAATTTAGATTCTTCAAACGGAAAAGAAGAAATTTTAATTGAAGAAAACCAATCGCTTTCAAAAGAAACACAAAATCATTAAGAATAAAAATTATGTTAGAATTACTCATCGGAATATATGCCGGAATTTGCTGGCTTCTCATTAAAAAATTAAAATTAATTCCTTGGAATTTCAATACGCAGGTTGTTGTCTATTCCTTACCAATTTTCGGGTCTATTGCTCTTATTTTGAGTCTGAATTACTTCTGCCCTATTACATCGGATGTAAAAGTAGGTAACCGAAGCGTAGATATTACGACTCAAACTTTAGGGAGAGTAAAAAAGGTATATGTAAAAACCAATCAGGAAGTTAAAAAAGGAGATACGTTATTCACTATTGACCCTTTGCCTTATCAGCAAGAAATAAAATCTTTGGAAGCGCAATTGAGCAATATGAAATCTACCGTTTCATCTTACAATTCAGATATTGATGCTTCTCGTAAAAATATTTTGAGTTTACAATCTCAATTGGATTTAAGCAACAAGAGAATAAAGCAATATCAGGAATTGGTAAATGCAGGTGCAGCCAATAAATTTGATTTGGAACAGGCAATGTCAACTTCACAGGATCTGCAATCAAGAATCAGTGCAGCACAGGCTCAGAAATCATCTTTAGAAACCAAATACAACTCTAATTACAAGGGAGAAAACGCTTCACTTTCGGAAATCAAAGCCAAATTAGAACAAGCAAAATGGAATCTTTCTCAAACTGTTGTTTTAGCGCCAACAGACGGCTTTATACCCAACGTACAGCTGAACGAAGGAGCAATCATCGCACCGTTTAAATCTGCTTTTGTTTTAATTCAAAAACAGCAGTCTATCATTGCATTCTTTTCTCAAAATGAATTGGAAGCCGTAAAAAATGGCGATGAAGTAGAACTTGCTTTAAAAACCTCACCCGGAAAAGTGGTAAAAGCAAAACTGGAATATGTAATCGATGCAACAAGCCAGGGTATTATGAATAATGCAGGAGGAATGTTTGGTGGCAACGGAACAACAGCAGGAATTCCGGATACCGCAAGACAATTGCCCGAAACAGACGGAAAATTGATTGCAAAATTTGTTTTAGATGAAAAAGAAAAACCATTAACAGTCGGTGCGCGAGGTACAGCAGTTATTTATTCTGACAACATTAAACCTTTACATTTAATCAGAAAAGTGATGGTGAGAGTGAACAGTAAAGTCAATTACTTAATTCTAAAACTTCATTAAAATGGTAAAGAAAATAAGTATTGTAAGCGTTCTGTTACTAACTTTAACCTCTTGTATTGGCTATAAAAATGCAACACCTGAAAAAATAGAAGCTTTAAAAAACACCAGTGAAATAAAGGCAAACATCGAAATCCCTGATAAATGGATTCAAGATAAAGAAACAGACAACCCCGATTTTTCTTATCAATGGATGAATGAGCTTATTACAACCGAGCTTGAAGTTTTGGTAAAGGAAGGACTTGCCCACAACGCAGATATCATTATCTCTAAAGAAAAGCTGAATCAAATAGAATTGTCGATGGATATTGCAGGAAGTAACCTTTACCCAAGTGTAAATGCGTTGGCAAATACCAGCAACAATCTTGTAAGCGGAACTCACATTGGAAATTTACAATTAAAAGCCAATTGGGAACTCGACCTTTGGGGAAAAAATAAATCGGCTGAAATGGTGAGCGTAAGTCAATTTTATTCGGCGGCATTTCAACAAAAAATGTTGAAACAATCGGTTGCTGCAATGATAGCCAAAGCTTACTATCTAAATATTGCAGGGCAATATCAAGAGCAAAAAATCAGTCAGTATATTGGTATGACCGAAGATTTGAAAAAGATTTATCTGGTTCAAAATAAGGTCGGAACTGCCAATGAAATTGATCTATCCAACATCGAAAGTGAAATTATTTTGCTGAATTCTTATCTTGAAAAAGTAAAAAATGCCAATTCACAATCTCGAAGAAGTTTAGAAATGCTTTGCGGAAGATATCCGGAAGGTTTATTGAAAGTTAATGCAGAGTTTTCAGCTTTAAAACAAGAAATTCCAATCAATTTCCCTTTAAGTCTTTTAGAAAAAAGGTCTGATATTATGGCGCAACAATTTCAGATAGAAGCCAGTTTTTATGAAGTTCAGGAAGCAAAAGCGGCAAGATTGCCTTCCATCAACATCAGTGCAGCTTTTGGTGCGGCAGAAACCAATGTAGGGGCTATCAGCAATCTTTTTTCCAATCCTTTGATAAAAGTTGGCGGCGGATTGACAACCCCAATTTTCAACGGAGGAAAACTGAAAAAGAATGTTGAAGTAAAAACTTCAAAGCAAAAACAAGTGATAGAAGAATATGCAAAATCAGTGCTTTTGGCCTATAATGAAGTAGAATCTGCATTAGCTAATCTCAGTTCTATTGAAAAGCAAAATGTTTTTCAGAAACAGGCAATTTCTTCACTGGAAAGGAATGTTGATTTAACGAAAAAACAAATAAAAATCGGCAGCAATAATAGTTTTATATTACTCCAAAAGCAGAGAGACCTTATAAAAAAAGAGATGAACATCATCGACCTCGACCTGCAACAACGCATCGAGAGAATTAATCTTTACATGGCTTTAGGAGCCAATGGTCTTGAACATTTTTAGAAATATTGGTCTCAGTGGCTTTTCAGAAAAGAAAAGCAGACTTGGGACCTTTTTTATATTTTCAATTTTAGTACATGCTATTTTTTAACCGCAAAAGAAACAAAAGATTTTTTGATGGTAAAAGTGATTCAAAAGTTAGCAAAATTAATACTAAATTGATACTGTACCTTTTGCATTCTTTTGAAATTTTCCTTTTTCAATCATTTCTTTTGTAGCTTTTGCGGTTAAAATTAAATATTATTTTTTGTCATGTACTCAAATATTCAGTTTAGATAAAATAAAAACCACTGCAAAATACAGTGGTTTTCAAATTTATAATTAAGATTATTTCAATCGATAAGAATCACCATTCCAGAGATAGGTTTTTGAGGCGTTTTTCTTCTTTTCACGCTCTTTCTCATCTTTTTCCATCTCTTCCATTTTAAAAATAAAAGCATCAGGAATTCCGCCTTTATCATTAGGAAAAACAAATTGTTCGCTGTGGTAATAAACATCTGCATCACCTACGTTCATCAATTGAGGAAGCGCAATCATTTTTTTATCTTTCACCAAAACATATTGGTCATAACTTGCAATTCCACAAGCTTCACCAGAAACCATGGCTTTTAAAGTAAATTCTACATTTTTCAGCTTATGATTGCTCTCAATATTGAACGTTCCGTAACTCAGACTTTCGGCTGAACCGGTATCGAAAGAAACCTCATCAATCAATGTATTTCCTTCAACCATTTTAATGGCAGCAATATTTTGCTTGATCACAATCTCAGGATATTCCTTGTCTTTTTTATTAATGGTTTTCGTTAAACCAAAAAGAAAATCATATCCGTTTTTAGTTCTGTAACCTACACAAAGATTTCCGCCCCAAACGTAGCCTTCTGATGTTTTATCACCTTTCTGGTAAGATATTTTGTACCAATTGGCTCTTCTTTCGCCTAATTTCAAAATCGTTTCATCTTGTTTAAGGATCAAAATCTGCTGATTCGTTTGTAAGGAATCCAAAATTTGGGCATTCACATTTGGTGACTGCCTGATTCTCGTAAAATCGGTAAAAATTTTCTGCGTTTTATTTTCTTCAAAATGGAAAACTCCGTTTGCATATTCGTAATCTTCTTCCTGTGCTGAGAAAAACTGAATAATGCATAAAAATAAAACGGTGATGAATGATTTCATATTAATTAGATTGAAGTTGAGGTTAAGCTTGAAATTAAAATATTATAATAACAGATTTTACTTTTCAAGCAATAAGCTTACCCATTCTTCACGCTGTAATTTCTTTTTCAGTTCTAAATTATTTTCTTTACAAACTTCCAAAATATCATCAACATCGAAGAAACACAAACCTGAAAGTAATAATTTCCCACCTTCATTTAATACAGAAACGTAAGTTGGAATATCTGAGATCAAAATATTTCTGTTGATATTCGCTAAAATAATATCGTAATTTTCTTTTCCTAAATTATCTGCAGTTCCCAATTCTATATCCAATTCCACACCGTTTCTTACAGCATTTTCTTTTGAATTTTCAACTGACCATTCATCAATATCAATGGCTTTTGTATCTCCGGCTCCGATTTGTTTTGCGTAAATCGCCAAAACTGAAGTTCCGCAACCCATATCCAAAACTTTCTTGTCTTTAAAATCGATATCCATCATTTGCTGGATCATCAAATGCGTTGTTGGGTGATGACCTGTTCCGAAAGACATTTTAGGCTGAATGATAATTTCGTGCATTCCTTCTACAGATTCATGAAATTCTGCTCTGATCAATACTTTATCATCGATATTAATCGGTTCAAAATTCTTTTCCCACTCTTCATTCCAGTTAATATTTGGCATTTCGGTGAAAGTATATTCTATTTTCACTTCTTCATTTTGAAAAAGTGGCAATGCTTTCAGCTCTTCTTCTTTGAAAAGCTCTTTCTGAATATATCCTAAAATACCATGAATTTCTTCTGTGAAACTGTCGAAACCTATTTCGATAAGCTCGGCCATTAATATTTCGTTCCAAGGCTGAAGTGGAGAGATCTTGAAATCGAATTCTAAATAATTTTGCATGTGAGTAATTTGTTGCAAAAATAAGTATTTAAAAGTTTAAAGATGATGAGATTTACCCATGAAGATTATAATTGAAAGAAAATATATTTTGGCTAAAGCCATGTATCCTGTCAAAGCAAAAGCGGGCTAAAGCCCGCTCCTATTGATTTTATTATCTTAATGTAGAAGTTGTTATTATTTATAGCTACCAGTCTTTTTGTTTTCACAAAAATCTACCTCTTCAAGGAAGGGGAATTTTAGCATTTCTAATACTAACTTCTACTATCTAGTTTCTAACTTCTAAATTAAGGATTTGTAGAGAAAATAGAGCCATTCGCGATCAAAGCACGTCTGTTCATTTTCAAAATATCTCTTACCCATTCTGCAAAATCTTCAGGCTGAAGAACTTTATCAGGATTTCCGTCTGTTAAACCACCTTGGATAGACATATCTGAAGCAATTGTACTTGGCGTTAAAGTAATTACACGAATGTTTTGCTTTCTCCATTCTGCCATCATTGATTGAGATAAAGAAACGACGGCTGCTTTTGAAGCTGCATAAGCCGACATATTTGGTCCGCCTTTCAAACCTGCTGTAGAAGCTACATTCACAATATCACCTTCACCTTTTTCTTTTAAATATGGATAAACAGCTTTTGCTGCATAATACACTCCGAAAAGATTGGTTTTGATTACCTGCTCCCAAGTTTCTGAAGGCATCTCTTCAATAGAACCGAAATCTCCGATTCCAGCATTGTTGATTAAAATATCTACTCCGCCTAATTGCTCAACAATAGATTCTATTCCTGCTTTCACATGAATTTCATTATCGATACTAAAAACTGCATACGCTGTATTTACACCCAATCTCTGGATTTCGTCCACAGTCATTTTAAGGTTTTCTTCGTTTCTTCCTGTGATTCCTATATTCACTCCTTCATTCGCAAGAATTAAAGCGATTGCTTTTCCGAGACCTCTTCCACCACCGGTAATGATGGCGTTTTTTCCCTTTAGATTCATTATTTAAATTTTATTGGTGCAAATTTACGAAACCATTTTTTCAAACAAGTGTTTATATTTTTGATTTAATAAAAATTAATCATCAGGAAATTCTATATCAAAACAAAACCAACTTACGAATAAGCTGGTTTCTGAAAGTAATATATAAAAAGTAAAAACTGATTCTAAGGAATAAGAATTGAATTTTGAACCTCAAATTCTTCTGATGCCAAAAATTCATTTCCGTACATATCGAGCGCTTTCACCTCAACTTTGTGTTTTCCAAGAGTTAATTTATTTCCAAATCCTCCAGTCCAGATATGTTTTGACTGTTCCGGATTTGAAGGTCTTCTTCCTGGAAATATTTTATCTGTAGCATCCCATTTAAAAACCGAGTTTGCAAAGTTGGGATCGATGGTTTCGTTGTATTCCATTTCTTCCCATTTTCCGCCGTCAATTCTGTACTGCACTTTATCTTTTTTGCTTCCCATAAAGAAGTTTGCCAAAATTTTAGCCGAAGTTTTCGATGGATGAGGAATCACTTTCGGAACATACAATTGAATTTGATAATCTTCAGGTTTTCCTGCCGTTTTGTACTTTACTTTGTACTGATTATCATTAAAACTGATGAAAGAATATCCTTTTGCAGTACCATCTCTCATGGTAGAAGTCGGCAAACCGATTTCATCTGAAGTTCCAGACCACCAATCTCCGCAAGTAGTTCCTACATTATATTCGTGAAGATCTTTTGTTCCTTCCCAACCTTGAGCTTTTCCGTAAAAAATCTGTTGCTGAATATGCGTATGAGCTGACAACATCAATGCATTTGCAAATGGAGAAAGCGCATCAAACAATTTCTGACGATCTGCATTTCTAAAATTATCTTCATTATTATGATCTAAAGGAATGTGAAAAGAAACGACGATCAGTTTGTTTTTATCGACCAGTTTTAAATCATTTTCGATAAACTGAATCTGATCTTCTCTGAAACCACCCCAATATCCTTTTCCATCTCTCGGATCAGGGTAAAGAATATCGTCAAGTACGATAAAATGTACATTTCCGTAGTTGAAAGAGTAATTTGCAGGACCAAAATTAGCCTCAAAAGTTTCATCTGAAAGCTGATCTTCTTTCGCATCATAATTCATATCATGATTTCCCATCACGTTGTACCAAGGCAAACCGACTTCTTTCATCACATCGGCATAAGGTTTCTGAAGACTCAGATCATCGCCTACCAAATCTCCAAGACTGATCCCGAAAACTGCATTTTTCTTGGTTGATTTTACTTCGTTAACGATTGCTCTTTTGAAATAATCCAGCTGCTTTTCTGTGTAAGGTTGAGGATCTCCGAAAACCAAAATATCAAAGTTTTTGCTTTCGTTTTGTTTATGTAAAGCAAAATTTAATTCTTTAGGAAGTTCTCCTGTAGGTGCAGTTCCTTTATACTTAAAATCCGCAGGTGAACCTTTAGGCTTATATTGATAATAATATTGCGGTAAATTATTTTGATTTAAAGCTACCATATAACCCGATGGTTTAATGACAAAAACCGTCTGACCTTCTGTAATCGGCAAGCTGTATCTTCCGTTTTTATCGGTTAAAACAACCTGTGCTCCGTTTGAAACTGCAACATTTTCAATTCCTTTTTCACGTTTTTCTTTCTTCTGGTTTTTATTGATGTCTTCAAAAACATATCCTGAAACCGATGCCTGAGAAAATGCCATCGCTGAAATAACTAAAGACGGTATAATTAATTTAAATTTCATTTTTAATATTTTTAAAAGATTACTGATTCCACCACATTTTTGTATTGATATTGTCACCACCCATATTTTGAGAAGCCGTTACATAATTTTCATAATTCTGAACTTTTGTAACCGTTGGATAAGGCATTCTCTGAGGCATTTTTGCGTTATTCATCAAGCCTCCGTTGTTTGGTAATACAGGAAACCCAGTTCTTCTCTGCTCGTACCACTGTTGATGATCTACAAAGAATAATCCCACATATTTCTGAAGCATAATTCTTTCTAAAGTTCCGTTGTAAGCTACTTTAGGATTGGCAAAATAGTTTGCAGGCATTGTTGCTCCCCATTGTTCAAGAGTTGCTTTCACACCACTTTCGTAGAACGTTTGTGCACTTCCCGGAATAATTCCTTTTAAAGCCAATTCAGAAAGAATAAACTGAAGTTCCGCATAAGGCATTACTAAAATTTTCAACGGAGCTTTTGCTAAATTCTGATTTAAATTTGAAGGTTGATAATCGAATGTAGATCCCAATGCGTATCCAGAAGGAACTCCTTTGTAGCCAATATTTGCATTTGCAGGCGGAAGACTTTTAGCCTGAGTAAAAAACAGACTTAATCTTGGGTCATTATTGTCTACCAAAGTCTGAGTGAAAAATCCTCCTGAAGCTCTATATGCAGTAAAATCCTGCGGTCTTGCAATTGGCGGCATTAGTGGTGCAACTCCTGAAATATCTAAAGTAGCTCCATCTGCATTACTTTGAAAGATCGGATAAACTGTAGGATTATTTACAATCTCGTTGATTCTTGCATGTACATTTACTTCGCCATTCTTATTTAAAATTCTTGTTAATAGTCTTAACGAAAGAGAATTACAGAATTTTTTCCATTTTATGATTCCGGCTGTACTTGCATTTGCCTGAAAGAAAAGATCGCCTTCGCTTAAAGTTTTTGTGGTATCAAAAAGTGTATTTGCTGCTTTCAGATCATCCAAAAGAAATAAGTAGATGTCTTTCTGCTTATCATATTTTGGTCTCATGATATTTTCTTCAAGCCTTAAAGCTTCCGTCATCGGAACATCGCCAAATGCATCGGTAAGATTCGCCATAATCCATGCATTCAGAACTTTAGAAATTGCCAAATAATTATTATTGTTTTCTTTTTTTGCAGCTTCATTCAGCTCTTTTACCTGTTTCAGCCATTTGTAGCTTGTATTCCAATATCCGTTTCCGGTACTTTCGGTTAAATAATAACGACTTACTGTATTTCCTTCATTAGGAAAATCCAGAGCAACCTGCATGATATCGAATGTAAAATCATCGGCTCTGTTGTATCCGTAAGATCCCATTTCGTACTGAATCGGAACCAGAAAACTTCCTACAGAAGGCTGTTTTATTTTGCTTGTATCTGTATTGATCTCTTCAAAGCTTCTTTCGCAAGAATTCATACTAAAAACTGAAAGAGCAATTGCGGTAGATAAAAATATTTTTTTCATGGGTTGATCTTAGAATTTTAAATTAACTTGAAAACCGACAGTTCTTGCCGTTGGAAGCTGACCAATTTCAGCACCCGGAGTAATTGTAGAGTCATTAAGAGCAGCAACTTCAGGATCAAACATTGGGAACTTTGTCCACATCCAAAGGTTTTTACCAAAAACTGCTAAAGTAAGTTCAGTAAGTTTTAAAGGAGCGATTACATCTTTTGAAAATGAATAAGCAATTCTTGCATCTCTCAATTTGATGAAAGAAGTGTCGAAAGTATTGGTTTCAATATTGGCTCTTCTGTAGTAATCACCGTAATATGCGGCTAAACCAACTGCTTTTGTATTCGGACTGTAAGTTCCATCAGGATTTAAAACAACACCTTGTCCTACAATCGTTCCGCTAGGATTATCTCTTCCCATCAAAGTATTCTCAAGCTTACCTTGCTCAGACATTTTGTGATGAGTTTGAGAATATGCCATTCCGCCATACTGACCATCAAATGAGAAACTGATCTGCCAGTTTTTAATTTTAAAATCATTTTGAAAACCAGCTCTCCATTTCGGGAAAGCATTTCCTACTTTTTCTACTCGATCAGGTCTTGAAGGAAGTCCTGTAGTTGCATCATAAACTACTTGTCCATCAACGTTTCTTACTAATTTAAATCCATAAAGATCTCCCAAAGAACCGCCAACAACTGCGTTGTAATATAAAACTCCGGCTACTGTAGAAATTGTGTAATAATTATCACCTGTATATTCTTCAGGAAGTGATATTACTTTATTTCTATTCATAGACCAGTTTGCAGAAACATTCCAGCTAAAGTTTTTAGATTTTACCGGAATTGCATTTAAACTCATTTCAATACCTCTGTTTCTGATTTCTCCTGCATTAATGATACGAGTTGTATATCCCGATTCTACAGGTGTAGAAACTCCTAATATTTCATCAACTGTTGTATTTTGATACAATGTGAAATTGTAGCTTAATCTATTTTTTAAAGCGGAAAGATCCATCCCAGCTTCGATATTGGTGTTTTCCTGAGGTCTTATGTTTGGTGTTACATATGTACTTGGAGTTAACACTGACCCTACAAAGTCACTTGGAGTATAATATTTATCGATTTGATAAGGTGAACCTCCAAGACCAACCTGTGCCCAAGAAGCTCTTAATTTCCAGTAATTAAAATTCGAACTTGATAATTTAAATATATCTGAAAGAATAAAACTTGAACTTACTGAAGGATAAAAAAATGATCTATTATCTTTATTTAATGTACTGCTCCAGTCATTTCTTGCTGTAACATCTAAGAATATTAAATTATCATAATTAGCACTTACTAAACCATACACACTGTTCATTTGCTGATCGTTGGGTTTAGGAACTTTTGTAATAAGTGCTATAGCGTTATTAAGACTATAGTCTCCTACAACTTTTAAGCCTTCGGCACGGAAATCGGTCATTACATATTGGTTGTAACGAATACTTCCTCCTGCATTTGCGCTAACATTAAATTTGCCATAATCTTTTTTGAATGTAAATAATAAATCATTATTAAACTCATTATTCTTAATATACTGCTCTCTGTAGAAACCTTTCAGGTAATTGGCAGAACTGTAAGGTCTCTTCGTTGTTCTTTCTTCATCAAGCATTTCGATTCCTGACCTTAACATCAAACTGAAATTTTTGTTGAAATCATAAGTAGCAGAAATATTTCCGGTAATTAATTTCTTTTCTACCCCATTCAACATTTTGTAAGCTATTAAATAAGGATTATCAATAAAAGAACTGAATGGATGAATCTGATCTACTTCTTCTTGCCCCGGTTTCCAGATTGGTTTATACCAAGCCAAATCAACATTCGGATTCTGGAAAATCATGAAATAAGAAATCGACTGATTGTTGTATCCCGTTGCAGGAAGATTATCACTTTTTGTATTGGCGTAGTTGAATTTTGTTGAAATTCTGAATTTATCTGTTACTTTATGATCTAATGAAATTGCACCATTAAAACGGTTAAAACCTGTATTCGGCATCATCCATTTGTTATCCAAGTAAGTTAACGAGGCTCTAAAATTTGTTTTATCTGTGCTGCTTTCTACAGAAACATTATTAGAAGAAGTTACACCTGTCTCCCAAAAACCCTTAATATTATCTTCATATGGTCTCCATAATTGTCTTTCTGCACTTTGCCCTAAAAGATTAGGATCATATTGAAAGTAAGACTGTCCGTTGAACTTTGGCCCGAAAGCACTACTCGTTCCACCTGTACTTACACCGTCTGCAGATGCACCGTAAGAATAGAAAAATTCTCCTGCTGTGTTTTTAGCTAAAGTTCCCTGTCCATACTGGTACTGATAATCCGGCCATTTTAAAACAGAATCATAGCTTAAAGTAGAATTAAAAGAAACAGTAAGTTTACCGTTTTTACTTTTCCCTGACTTTGTAGTAATCATCAAGGCTCCATTAGCTGCTCTCGATCCATACAATGCTGCCGCAGAAGCACCTTTCAAAACCGTTACCGACTCAATATCATCTGGATTAATACTATTAAGACCATCACCTAAATCTACTGGTAAATCCCCGCCCGTTCCTGCACCATACGCTGCAGTTCCGGTACCGGTTGTGGAATTACTCAAAGGAACACCATCTACAACAATCAATGCATAATTTCCACCCAAACCAAATGTTTTTTCTCCTCTAAGTGTAATTCTCGCAGAACCAAGAGGTCCCGCTCCTGCAGTCTGAATTTTCAAACCGGCAACACGGCCTTCAAGACCTTGAGCCCAGTTGTTGTTCTGAATGTTTTCAAAAACCTCAGCATCTACTTTCTCGGCTACATAACCTAAGGATTTATCTTGTCTTTTGATACCCAGAGCGGTTACTACAACTTCATCGATATTTTTGATTGTGTCTTTCTTCACCTGCTGCTGAGCTGCCATATTGACGCTCACTAATCCTAACACAGATAAAAGAAGTAATTTTTGAGTCTCTTTACGCATACACTTTTTTGTTTGCGCAAAATTAGAAAGCTATGACGAGCATAGCTTTAATACGGTTTTAACATATTTTAAACAATTTCTAAACGTCATATTAATTTATGATTAACGATAATGTATAATCTTCTAGCTCACAGCGCATTAAAAGAATGAATCATTTTTAATACAAAAAGTGAGTTATTTTAGCATAACTTTATTGTCTTTTCCTGAGTAAATAAAAAAATGTTGATAGGATTTAGTTGACAGTAGGTAGGTTTAAATTCAATAGCTGTATGTTTATATTCAATTTTATGAATTGAAATTTAAAAATTAGGGTGTCGCTCCTCCGGAGCTTAAGATTGTTGACGCAATTTTACTACAAAGGTTTTGCTCTTACGGAGCAAAAAGTGAACTCATTTAAACAAAAAAAATCTGCCCCGAAAGAGACAGATTTTATATTTTAGAAGAGGTTTCTAGAACCTTATTTATTCTTCAACTGATCCGGAATATTGGTAGTAACAAATTTTACTCCTTGTTTTTTCAATTCATTATAAATTTCAATGTCATTTACCGTCCAGGAATTGGTGATTAATCCTAAAGCATTGGCTTCAGAAATCCATGTCGGGTTTTTCTGAAATACTGAATAGTGATAATCTAATCCGTCTAAACCTTCGTCTTTGATCTGTTGTGGAGAAAGTTCACCTCTCAAATACTGAACTTTAAAATCGAGAGCTATTTTTTTGATCTGCTTGCAGATATTTAAGCTAAATGAAATATATTCACATTGAGATTCAAGCTTCATTTCTTTAATCATCTTAACGGTTTTTTCAACCATTTCGTTTTCTAAAGCTTCAGTTTTTGCTGGTTTTATTTCTACAATAAGCTTTAAAGCCTTGTCTTTTTTACCCGATTTCAAATAATCTTTTAGAGTCGGATATTTTTCACCGTTTGAAAGTTTCAGTTTTGCCAGTTCTTTGAAATCGGTTTCAGAAATTTCCATTTTACCGTGATGTTCGTCGTGGTTAATGACCAAAACGCCGTCTTTAGACATCCTTACATCAAACTCAGATCCGTAAATCTTTAATTTTTGAGCATTTTGTAATGCTGTAATAGAATTTTCCGTTGTTGGAGGCTGCGTCTGAAAATAACCTCTGTGCGCAATAATTTGGGTTTGTGCATTCATAAAAACTGTCGTTAAAACTGCAAACCCTAAGATAAACTTTTTCATAATATCGATTGATCATTAAAAAATCTAAAAGCCTTTTCAGACTTTTAGATAAAATTAGTACTTATTTTTTAGAATGAATATTTTGCTCCGATCTGGATCTGATAAGGGTTCCCTGATAAAGGTGCTAAACCGCTGGTATTTTTAGCATATTCAAACTGTTTTGTAACCGGGTCGAATTTGTTTATTCTATACAAAGACATATTTCCATAAGATTTGTTTACCCCCCATTCTCTGTTAAGTAAATTGGCCAAGTTGAAAATATCAACAGAAAGTTCAAAAGCTCCAATTTTTTCAAACTTAATTTTTTTCGCTACACGTACATCCCAAACTCCGTAGAATCCGTTCTTTCCGCCGTTTCTTTCTGCAATTTGGTTATTGTAATCTGTGATGTAATTTTTTAAAGCTTTCCCAACTTCAGGATCATCAATCAAAGATTGCGTCAATTGAGGGAAAATGTATGCTAAATCATTAGTATCAACAAAGTCTCCATTAATATTCCCTCCCGAAGTTACAGAGAAACGTGTTCCTCCAATTCCTGAATATCTGATTCCTAAAGTAAATCCTGCAATTGTAGGTGAGTTTCCATATAAAACTACTTTGTTTCTGAACTGGTTGTCAGAATAAGTCATTCTCAGATTTCTGGGATCACTTTCTACCAATGTTGACAATGTTGCAGAATTCGCTACGTTTCCGTTGTAAGAAGTATTATCTTTAATATCTGACCAAGTGTAACTTGCGGTAATTTCTCCGTCTTTCCAGTAACGGTAACTTGTATCAACTACAAAAGAGAATTGATTCACTTTACCATCACTTACCAATTCAAGAACTCTTCCGAAGTTATTGTTAATTCTACTGTTTTTCCAATCCATTACACCATTTGCGGCTATTGTACCAACTGGGACAAAAACACCTCTTCCACCTTCGGCATCTAATGTGAAAAAAGGGTCTTTTCTCATATTTCTGTCATAATAGAAATAATTGTTTCTACCTAAAGCCATATAACCCGCAACTCCGGCTCTGAATCTTTCATTGAAGAAATGCGTATACGAGATATTTGCTTTGTAAACAATCGGAATTTTCGCATCTTCCCCTGTATAATTAATGGTCGGAAGCTGATATTGAGATAATGTAGGAACGGTATTGTAATCGTTTCTGTAGCTGTTGAAATCCGGAGTAAGACCAATTTGTGAAGGGTTAACATCAACCGTTGCTAAATGATTACCATCAAACACCAAATTATTGATTACCATATAATTGTTGATGTCTGAAGAGAAAATTCCAGCTCCGAATTTTAAGAAATCTTTATTTCCTTCATTCACATTCCACTCAAACTGAAATCTTGGCTGAATAACAAATGATTTAATCTGATTATCAGTTCGGATTCCCATTTCGTCAAATAATTTCTGATTAAACTGAGCTTTCGGATAACCACCGTAATCAAGCCTTAAACCAGCCATAAAATCTAATCCTTTTGCAACTTTCGTCTGAATCTGACCGTAAATACCTGCATTCCAAATACTCGACTTCACAGAAGGATCTTCTACCAAAGGAACTTCTCTGTAAAATCTGTTAGAAATAAGATTATTAAAATTAAATAGGTTATCGCCACCGTTTACCGTAGGATTTTCTCTGAAATGGAATCTTCCGTTGACCTCGCTTCCGTACACAGATCTTGCTTTTGTGTACATGAAATCTACCCCAAAAGTATATTTAATCTTATCGGTATTGTAGTACAAGTTATCTACAATCTGGATCACATTATTTTTGAAGCTTTCCTGCGCAAAACGGTGACCTCCGATCTGAATATTTGTCGCCTTGTTTCCGTCAATATTAGTGATTATATTTTCTACGATCGCTCTCGGAACAGCATGTCCCAACTGGTCACTTTGATAACTGTCCTGGAAAGTATATAAATGCTGCACTTTCAATTCGTTCGTTATATTAGGCTTTAAGTTTGATCTTAAAGTTAACAACAAACTGTTATCCATGTTTTTATCGGTTCCATAAGACTCAAATGCATTAATCGCTGTATTGTCTCCTAATCCGTTTTTATTGAGATCGTAAGTAAAATTGTTTCTTAATGTCAATAAGTTTTTATCATTAATCTGCCAGTCTAAACGTAAAAATGCGGCATCAGAATTCCTTACTTTATCAAAACTTCCAAATTGTGGAGAATTTCCAACACCGTATTTTGCTCTTGCAATATCAAGGAATTTATTAAGTGTCGCTGTTGTAGTATTTAATCTCAACTCATCTTCACGCGATTTGATATCTGCAATCTGCAAAGGTCTAGAATCTAACTGATGATCCCAAGCTGCGAAAAAATGTAGCTTATTTTTAATAATCGGTCCACCCAATGAAAACCCGAACTGAGAAGTAGAAAAATCAACATCTCTCTTGTTTCCACGAATATCATACGGACTCGAAAGCCAGTTGGTTCTCAAATATTCCCAAGCACTTCCTGAAAATTTATTGGTACCTGATTTTGTAACCGCACTCACCGTTCCACCTCCACTTCTACCCAAGGTAACATCGTACTGGTTGGTTGTGATTTTAAATTCTCTTAACGCTTCAATCGATATAGAAAAAGGCGCACCGCTTCGGCTGGTTGTAGATCCTGCAGAAGTTGGGTTTTTCGCCGTCATTCCATCAATAGTAAAGTTGGTAGAAGAACCTAACTGACCAGATAAGTTTCCGTTTTTACCGCTTAAAGGAGACAAATCTGTAAGACTGGTGAAATTTCTTCCGTTTACGGGTAAAATTCCTATATTCTTCGCTGAAATGGCAGTTGCTGCTCCTAAGTTTCCTATTTTATTTTTAAGATTTCCATTGATCACTACTTCTTCAATCGTTTTTTCACCTTCATCCAAATCAAGATTCACAGTCACCTGATCACCAAAATTCACATTGTAGCCTTCCTTTTTCTCCTCATTTACGATTACCGTATAAGGTCCTCCTAAAGGTATTTCTTTAAAAATATACTCCCCTTTAGAATTAGTTTCTGTTACTGTACGAAAACCGGTAGACTCATTCACGATGGTAACTTTCACCTTTTCCTGAACCTTCTTACCTGTAATTTTCCCCACAATAGAAGCTTGTGTTGTTTGTGCATAGGCAATAGTTCCTACTCCCAAAAACAGAAGTCCCAATAAAATCTTTGCTTTTTTCATATAATAGATTAATTGGGGACAAAGGTATAGTGACTTTGTAAGCCAGCTGTTTAAGGGTGTTTTAACATTTTTTTAATTAAATTGAAATATTATGTTAAATAAGTGTAAACGATAACATTATTCGATAGACTATCACTTCGTTAGAATAGATTACAAAGTTTTAATTTTCTCAGAATAATTAATAGTGGTATTTTTTTAAACTATTATTTACATTATTTTTGTTGAAAAGATAGAAAACCCATGTCCGAAAACATTCAGCATAAAATAGAGCAACTCCGTAAAGAACTTCATCAGCATAATGAAAATTATTATCTGTTGGATGAACCCAGTATTTCAGATTTTGAGTTTGATTTATTATTAAAAGAACTTCAGGATCTGGAAGCGCAATATCCGGAATTCCATGATGACAACTCTCCTACAATTCGTGTTGGAGGTGGTGTCACAAAAATATTCCCAACCATTCAACATCAGTTTAGAATGTATTCTTTGGATAATTCTTACGACTTTGATGATTTGGAAGACTGGGAAAAACGAATCATTAAAACCATTGATGAACCTGTAGAATTTGTTGCCGAGCTCAAATATGACGGTGCTTCAATTTCTATTCTTTATGAAAACGGAAAATTATCACAAGCGGTAACTCGTGGTGACGGTTTTCAGGGAGACGAAATCACAGCCAATGTGCGAACAATTTCAGATATTCCGTTGAAGCTAAACGGAGATTTTCCTGAAAGGTTTTTTATGCGTGGCGAAATTTATTTAACCCGAAAAAATTTCGACAAAATAAACAAACTGCGTGAAGAAGAAGGTTTAGACCCGTTTATGAACCCAAGAAACACAGCCAGTGGAAGCTTGAAAATGCAGGATAGCGGTGAAGTGAGAAAACGCAGACTTTCATCGGTTCTTTACCAATTTGTTTCGGACGAAATTCCTGCCGAAACGCATTGGGAATTGCTTCATCAGGCAAAAAACTGGGGATTTAAAATATCAGATCAGGCAAAACTCTGCAAAAATTTAGATGAAATTAAAGAGTTTATTAATTTCTGGGACACAGAAAGACATAATCTTCCTTTTGAAATTGACGGAATTGTTCTAAAAGTCAACTCAATAAAACAACAAAGACAGCTTGGTTACACCGCAAAATCTCCACGTTGGGCAATGGCTTATAAATTTAAAGCCGAGAAAGTAGAAACCGAATTACAAAGTGTTTCTTATCAAGTCGGAAGAACCGGAGCCATTACTCCTGTTGCCAACTTAAAACCTGTTTTATTGGCCGGAACTATTGTAAAAAGAGCTTCTCTTCATAATGAAGACATCATCAAAAAATTGGATCTTCACGAAAAAGATTTTGTTTTTGTAGAAAAAGGTGGCGAAATTATTCCTAAAATTGTTGGTGTAAATACAGAAAAAAGAACATCTGAAAGCAAAGAAATTGAATATATCAAAAATTGCCCAGAATGTGGAACTGAGCTTGTAAAAGTAGAAGATCAGGCCATTCATTTTTGTCCGAACGATTTACATTGTCCGCCTCAAGTCGTGGGAAGAATGATTCATTATGTTTCTAGAAAGGCTTTGAATATCGATAATTTGGGAAGTGAGACCATCGAACAGCTTTACAAAGAAAAACTGGTTGAAAATCCTGCAGATTTTTATGCTTTAACAAAAGAACAGCTTCTTCCATTGGAAAGAATGGCTGAAAAATCGGCGCAAAATATCATCACCGGAATTGAAAGATCAAAAGAGATTGCTTTTGAAAAAGTTTTATACGGAATCGGAATTAAGCATATCGGAGAAACTGTTGCTAAAAAATTAGTCAAAAACTTCAACACGATTGACGATTTAAAAAATGCAACTGCAGAAGAATTGTGTCAGGTAGAAGATATCGGGATGAAAATCGCTGTAAGTATTGTTGATTTCTTTAATAATTCTGAAAACGTTTTAATGCTTGAAAGATTAAAATCTTACGGCGTACAGTTGGAAAAAGGTGAAAATACGAACGAAGTTTTATCGAATGCTTTGGAAGGAAAAACTTTCTTATTTACAGGAAAACTCTCACTTTTCACCAGAGAATCAGCTGAAGAAATGGTAGAAAAGCACAACGGAAAAAACATTTCTGCAGTTTCTAAAAACCTGAATTATTTGGTTGTTGGTGAAAAAGCAGGAAGCAAACTGAAGAAAGCCCAAGACATTGGTACGATCACAATTCTTGATGAACAGCAGTTTTTGGATCTGATTGAGAAATAATCTAATTCATTTAAAAATTAAATAAAGACTGTTTTTTTAGGCAGTCTTTTTTTTCTTAGAAGTTTAAGACTTCTCTCACTTTCACCAAAGCTTTTTCTTTCAGTAATTATTAACCCAGATTTTCAAAATCCACATAGTTTTTATTATATTTGACATTTAAAAACCAAATTTCATGAAAAAAAAATACTTTTTCTTCCTCCTTTTTATATTTTCTTTATTTAATGCGCAGATTGTAAATATCCCTGATGCGAATTTTAAGGCGACACTCCTTGCAGCAGATGTAACAAACAGTATTGCCAGTACAAGTTCAGGAAATTTTAATATTAAGATTGACACAAATAATAATGGCGAAATAGAGGTGTCTGAAGCTCAACAAGTTGGCAAATTAAGGTTATATGGAGGAGGATTATCAAATCTTACTGGTATAGAATCTTTTTCAAATTTAGAAAGTCTAGATATATCTGGTAATAATATGACATCTATAAATCTAAATTCTAATTTGAATTTGAGTGAATTAAAAATTGGTGGAAATAATCAATTAAATTCTCTTAATATTACTAATTGCAATCTTTTAAAAGATGTTCGTTTATATTCAATAGGGATTACATCATTAGATTTACAAAACAGACCATATTTAAAATTTTTATCTTTAGGAGGTATTCCTCTGACAAGTTTAAATATTACCAATTGTCCAATGATTTATGAATTAGGTATTGATAACAGTCAACTTGTAACATTAAATGCTTCTAACCTACAAAATGTTTTTAACTTTTCGGTGCAAAATAATTCGTTACTTTCAAATATTGATTTTACAAATTCTAATATGGAAATTATACAGATTAGAAACAACAATTTATCAAATATCAATATTCAAAACCAGTCTAATCTTCGTGTTTTAGATTTTGGTCTTAATGATGTGACAAATTTAACAGCGACAGGATGCCCACAGCTGACAACACTTATTTGTGACAATAACTTATTAACAAGTTTGAATCTTTCAAATTATCCGCTCTTATACAGATTAAACTGTTCCGATAATAATATCAGCACATTGGATCTTTCACAAAATCCATTATTTGAAAATCTAAGTTCAAATGGAAATGGAATGAGCTTTCTTAATATAAAAAATGGTAAAATACAGCAAACTAATATAAGTTCTATTTACAACAATCCGAGTTTAGTGGTTTGCTGTGATACTGATGAGCTGGCAATATTTCAAAATTTAGTTAATAGCAGTGCTACTCTTTATTCAAATTATCAAATTACTTCATATTGCACATTTACTCCTGGGGGAACTTTTTATACAGTACAAGGAAACACTAAATTTGACAGCAACAATAATGGTTGTGATGCAAACGACTTGAATAAATCTTACCAAAAATTCAACATTACCAATGGAAGCAATTTTGGAAGTGTTATTGCAAATCTTTCAGGAAATTATTCAATTCCGGTAAATACGGGTTCTCATACCATCACTCCTATTCTGGAAAATCCATCTTACTTTAATATCTCTCCAACGAGTTTTATCGCAAATTTCCCTGCACAAACAAGTCCTTTAACCCAAAATTTCTGCCTAACAGCAAACGGAAATCACAATGATCTTGAAGTTGTAATCCTACCAATAACTCCAGCTTCACCAGGTTTTGATGCTAAGTACAAAATTGTCTATAAGAATATAGGAACAACAACGCAATCTGGAACTTTAGTATTTAACTATAATGATAATCTGATGAATTTTGTGAACGCTACACTTTCTCCAAATTCACAAACTACCGGAGTTTTAAACTGGAATTTCACCAATCTTCTTCCATTTGAGACTAAAGAAATTACATTAACTTTTAATTTAAATACTCCTACACAAACTCCTGCATTAAACGGCGGGGATGTTGTTCATTATACTGCACAAATTAACGGAACGACTGATGAAACTCCTACGGATAACACATTTACATTAAATCAAACCGTTGTAAATTCTTTTGATCCAAACGACAAAACATGTTTGGAGGGAACTGCAATTACTCAAGCAAAAGTTGGAGATTACGTACATTATTTAATTCGTTTTGAAAATACCGGAACAGCAAATGCTCAAAACATTGTTGTAAAAGATGAAATTGATATTTCAAAATACGATGTATCTAGTTTGGTTGCACTTAATGCAAGTCACAATTTCGTAACGAGAATTACAGGAAATGTTGTAGAATTTATTTTTGAAAACATTCAACTTCCTTTTGATAATGCTACAAATGACGGGTATATTTCATTTAAAATCAAAACAAAATCCAATTTAGCATTAGGCGACAGTTTCAGCAATTTGGCAAAAATTTACTTTGATTACAATCATCCGATTATTACAAACACTTATACCACTACGGTTCAGAACGTATTAAGTACTTCAGAAATCAGCAATGATAAAACTGAACTTAGTATTTATCCGAATCCGGTGAAAGATGTTTTAAACATCCAATCGAAAAATCAAATTGTAAAAGCTGAGATCTACGATGTAAACGGAAGAATTTTGATCTCTACTTCTTTAAAAGGTAATTCTATACATGTTTCTGAACTTTCAAAAGGTAACTACATTATTAAATTATTCTCAAAAGATAAGACGACAGTACATAAATTTATTAAGAATTAATTTTAAAAAAATACTCATTAAAGACTGTCTTTTAGGCAGTCTTTTTGTTTGATATTTTATTGTAATTTTATTTCATTAAACTATAAAAAATGGACTTTCTAAGAGACCACTCCATTCAAAACGAATTGCTTTTGATTTTCATTTCCGTATTTCTCGGTCTTTGCATCGGCGCAGAAAGAGAATACAGAAACAAATCTGCAGGACTAAGAACTTTTATATTGGTTTGTTTCGGGTCTTGCCTTTTCACCATTCTTTCTATTAAAATCGGGGTATCAAATCCCGATCGATTGGCTGCAAACATTATTACCGGGATCGGTTTTTTGGGAGCGGGAGTTATTTTTAAAGGCGACAATAAAATCGACGGAATTACTACTGCTACAACAATTTGGGCAACTGCATCCATCGGAATGGCAGTCGGTGCAGGATATGTTTATTTATCACTTTTAGGAACTGTTTTGGTTTTGTTAATTTTGAGTTCACTCACTTATTTTCAAACGTATATTGATCATACCCACAAAATCCGGGAATATAAAATTGCAGTTTCCAACAGAGAAAATCTTGATTATTGTGAAGAACTTTTTAAAACGAATCATTTAAAATTTGTCGTCGTAAAACAGCAGTTTTCAAAAGGGTCATCCAATACAACATGGCTTCTTACCGGAAAAAACAATCATCATGAAAATTTGATTCAGATGATGATGAATGATGAGAAAATTGATTCTTTTCAGTTTTAAAGCTATTCTTAAATCCCAAAATTTCAATTAAAAAATCAAATTTTATTGAATAATTCACACCCTAAAAATTTAAACAAACAAAGAGATCTTCTGCCTGATTTTTTCATGTAAATTCTAATCCTGATTTATATTTTTAATTCAATTTATTTTTACAGCGTTTTTCAAAATTCAAAGCTATAAAGTATCACTATTTAACTTCGGGTAAAACTAAGGTTTAACGAAAATTAAATATTACTTTTACAATACGAAAAACTAATATCCATAAGGATTTCATGGAAAAACTGCTGAATATTTACAATAGTATAGAAGGCCTTTCTCACGAAGAAGCTTTGTATCACGTCAACAAATTTGAGAAGATTGTTTTACCAAAAAAAACAATGATTTTAAGGGAAGGAACTGTAGAAGATTATCTGTATTTTATTGATAAGGGAATTATCCGTTTTTTTGTGAATAAAGTACATCCTACCGAGCCGTCAAAAGAAATTACATTTTCTTTGATTTCAGAAAATATGTTCTGTAGCGCTTACGATTCTTTTATTACTAGAAATCCTTGTGCTTATAACGTAGAAACGGTACAGGAAACCGTGATGTACAGAATTCATTTTGATGATCTTCAGGAGCTTTACGAAAGAAGTAAAGTCGGAAATTATTTGGGAAGAATTTCTGCCGAAAATCTATATGTACGAAAAACTCAGCGTGAAATTTCATTACTCATGCACAGTGCAGAAGAACGTTACAATAATTTGTTAAAGGCATATCCGCATTTTATAAGAGAAATTCCTTTGAAACATATTGCATCTTACATCGGAATAACTCCACAAGCTTTAAGCCGTATCAGAAAACAACTTTTATGAACCTATGTTCATTTTTTATTCAATATTTTTTGATTTATTTTGCAAACGAAAGCAAAACACAAACGATGTTTTTTTTGTTTTCAAAACTCGAAAAACATGAAGACTATATATATTGAAAAGTTTTTTCCGAATATGATTCGAAAAAATATTTAACTAAAAAAAATAATCCGAAAGACCCTTCCTAAATTTTATTTTTAGGAAGGGTTTTTCTTTTCTTAAAAAAATTAAAATGCGTATTTTAGACAAAATTTTTAAATAATGATAAAACGTAATATTCTTATTGCTTCTGCGTTCTTCAGTTTCTCTTGGGGAATTGCTCAGCAATACGGCGGAATGTGGATTCCTACGGAACTCAATGAAAAGGAAATGAAAGATCTTGGGATGAAAATTTCTGCAAAAGATATTTTTAATACACAAAAACCAAGTATCAAAGATGCTGTAGTGCAGTTCAATGGCGGTTGTACAGCCGAAATCATTTCACCAAAAGGATTATTACTTACCAATCATCACTGTGGTTACGGGCAAATTCAGGCTCATTCTACTGTTCAAAACGACCTGCTTTCTAACGGTTTTTGGGCAAAAAATATGAGTACAGAACTTCCAAATCCGGGAGTGACAGTTGATTTTATTGTTGATATTAAAGATGTTTCTGCTCAGATTTTAGAAGACACCGATAATCTTCAGGAGCCGGAACTTGCAAAACAAATAGCTAAAAATATTGAGATTTACAAAAATTCTCAGAAAATAGAAAACTATCAGTCTATTTCTGTGAAACCAATGTATTACGGCAATAAATTTTACGCTTACGTGATCGAAACTTACAAAGACGTACGTCTGGTTGGTGCACCTCCTCAAAGCATCGGAAAATTCGGAAGCGATACAGACAACTGGGTTTGGCCGAGACATACGGGAGATTTCTCAATGTTCAGAATTTATGCTGATAAAAACAACAAGCCTGCAGAATATTCTAAAGACAACGTTCCTTACGTTCCGAAACATTATCTTCCGGTTTCTATAAAAGATAAGGCAGAGAATGATTTCACATTTGTATTCGGATTTCCGGGAAGAACTACAGAATATCTTCCTGCGATTGCAGTAGAAAAAATCATGAAAGAGATTGATCCTGCAAGAATTGCCGTGCGTGACGTTGCTCTGAAAACTTTAGACGAAAAAATGCGTAGTGATGATGCTACAAGAATTAAATATGCTTCTAAATTTGCCTCTGTAGCCAACTACTGGAAAAAATGGATCGGTGAAGTGGAAGGTTTGAAAAAATCTAATGCAGTACAGAAGAAAGTAATGTACGAAGGTTCTTTGGTTGCTAAAAATCATGAAGTAAAAGCGACTTTAGACCAATTGAATAAATTGTATAACGACCAGGCTCCTTATGCTTTAAACAATGCTTACTACAGTGAAGTTGTAAGAAATGCAGAAACGTTTGCTTTGGCAAATATGTATTCAAACTACATTACTTCTGTGGAAGCGGGAAGAATGGATGAAAAAGGAACAGCTGCTTTTAAAAACAAACTGACTTCTTTCTACAAAGATTACAGCGCTGAACTTGATTCTAAAGTTACTGCTAAACTTTTGGCATTGTACGCTAACAAAACCGATGCACAGTTTTTACCGGCTGGTTTTGATAAATATAAAAATGAAGCTCAAAACATCACAGGTTTTGAAGAATTATCAAAAAACTCTGTCATCACGGGAAGAAGCCAGGTGAATGGTGCTGCTCTTAACGGAGATATTGAAAAAGCATTTTCTAATCAGGATAAGTTGATTAAAACGATTAAAAAAGATGCCGTTTATCAGTTATTTATGAGTATTAAAGATACTTATATGAAAACTGCAGATCCGCAATTTACAAGTTTACAAACTAAGATTGATGCGTTGCAGAAAAAATATATGGCACAGCAAATGGCTACAGATAAAGATAGAAAATTCTTCCCTGATGCCAATTCTACGCTTCGTGTAACTTACGGAAAAGTAAAAGGATCTACTCCAAAAGATGCGGTAACTTATGATTACCAAACGCATTTGGCAGGAGTTATGGAAAAATACATTCCTGGAGATTATGAATTTGATGTTCCTCAAAAGCTGATCGATCTTTACAACAAAAAAGATTACGGAAACTACAAAGATAAAAGTGGTGATGTTCCTGTAGGATTTACAGCAACCAACCATACAACAGGTGGAAATTCCGGAAGTCCGGCTTTGGATGCACACGGAAATCTTGTTGGATTGAATTTCGACAGACAGTGGGAAGGAACAATGAGTGACATCAATTACGACCCACGTTTCAGCAGAAACATCATGGTTGACACAAAATATATTCTTTTCATTATCGATAAATTTGCCGATTCAAAATGGCTGATTGACGAGATGAAAGTTGTAAAATAATACTTGTTTTATCTAAATCTAAAAGATAAAATTCAATATAAAACCCTTGAAGCAATTTCAAGGGTTTTCGTTTTATATTAAGTCTCTTTAAACTAATTTTAAATTTAACCACAAAAGATACAAAGACAATTATAAAGTTATTATTAGATAATCAAGCTCAAAAGAATAAAAAATCAAAGATTTTTAAAGGTTTTGTGTGCTTTTCTCAACTTTAAACAGAAAGATTTAAATCTTTTGCCACTTTTGCGGTTAAATAAAAATTTAAACAATTTTACATTACAAAACTCCCGCTCTTACACGGCTTAAAGTTTCGGGTGACATCAACAGATAAGAAGCAATGTGCGCTACAGAAGCACGTCTGGAAACAGAAGGAAGTTCTTTACAAAACCTGTCATACCGTTCTCTTGAGTTTTCAAAACGCCAGGAATCTGCTTTTTGTTGAGAAACAATAAGCATGTATTCTATTGCAGCTCTGTATAACTGATTCATTTCAGGAAATTCATCACAAAGTTTTTTCCATTTATCGTAATCCAGAAGAAATAATGTAGACGGCTCCAAAGCTTCAATCAACAAACGGGTAGGTTGTTGTAAAAATACACTTTCGAGGCAGGTTGCAATATTGCCTTCACAGGAAAAATGTTCTGTAATATCTCGCCCATCTTTATAATAAAACTGACGAACCAACCCTTTTTCTACAATATAGAGATAACGGCTGATTGTACCTTCTTCTAAAATTATTTCATCCTTTTGATACTCCTTTCGTATCAATATCGATTCAAACTTCAACATTAATTCCTCAGAAAGTGGCACATTATATTTTTCGAGGAGGGCTTTAATTACATTCATTATAAAAAAATCAGGGTTTAAAATTATTAATTTTAATCGAATCAACACGAAAATGACGTTCGTCATTTTGCTTTCGTTAATCTGTCACTAGCTTTGCAGCATAATTTTAAAAACAAACATGGCTCAACAGAAATTACCGCAAATACGTCTCAGTATTTTTTATTTTTATTTTATCATGGGATTGATATTTGCCAGTTGGGCAAGCAGAATTCCAGATATCAAATCTTCCCTTAATTTAAACGACGGTCAATTGGGTCAGGTATTATTTGCGATGCCTTTAGGACAACTTATGATGATGGTAGTTTCCGGTTATTTGGTCAACAAATTCGGAAGCAGAATTATTCTGATAATTGCAATGACTTTATATGCGATTGCACTCACATTTATTCCTCAAGCAAATAGTTTTATTCAATTGTTTTTAGTATTATTTCTCTTCGGTATCACTTCGAATATGGCCAATATTGCTGTAAACACACAAGCTGTCAGTTTAGAAGCGCTGTACAAGCGAAACATCATGTCTTCTTTTCACGGATTATGGAGTCTTGGTGGATTAACAGGCGGAATATTAGGTGCTGTTTTTGCAGAAACAAAATTTTCTATTTTCACTCATTTAATTATTATTTTGATCCTCGGAGTTATTGGAATCATTATATTCAGTCGTGGTTTATTAGCTCAGGATATTAAAGAAAATTCAGATGCTAAAACGTCTAAAAAAGCATTCAAACTAGATTCAGCAATTATTATTTTAGGATTGATAGGATTTGGAAGTATGTTCTGCGAAGGAACAATGTTCGATTGGAGCAGTGTTTATTTCTCCACAATTATAAAACCTGACGAAACTTTCGTAAGAATGGGATACATCGCAAGTATGGGTGCAATGACATTTGGACGTTTTGTTGCCGATCGATTTGTAAACCGTTATCAGGCTTCCGTTGTCTTAAGGTTTTGCGGAATATTAATCACATCAGGATTATTATTAGCTACGATTGCACCGGGATTAATTATCTCAACTTTCGGCTTTCTGTTGATAGGATTAGGTGTTTCTTCTATCGTTCCCATCTGTTACAGTGCAGCAGGAAGATTAAAGACAATGTCTGCAAGCATCGCTATTACAGCAGTTTCTTCCATCAGTTTTCTGGGTTTTATGATCGGGCCACCGTTAATTGGTTTGCTTTCAGAAATAACAGATCTTAGAATTGCATTATTAGCCGCATCCTCTTTCGGAATCTTAATTATTATACTTTCTTATCAATATAAATCAATTAAATTTTAAAATATAAACGTATGAAAATTGACCATTTAGCTATTTGGGTAGACGATCTAGAGAAAATGCGTGAGTTCTATCTGAACTATTTTAATGTAACGTCAAACGAAAAATATACTAATTCCAAGAAAGGTTTTACGTCTTATTTTTTAGACTTTGGCGAAGATAAAACACGAATTGAATTAATGAATAGACAAGATATCGTTCAAGAGCCTGATAAAAGAGGATTTATGAAAGGAATTGCTCATTTCGCTATTTCCGTCGGGAGTAAAGAAGCTGTAAATGATTTAACAGAAAGATTGCGTGCAGATAATTATACCATCGAAAGCGAACCTCGAACCACCGGTGATGGTTATTACGAAAGCGTTGTTCTGGATCCCGAGGGAAACTATGTGGAAATTTCTATGTAATCTGAAAATTTTTCACAACAAAAAACAAGCTGTTTCATATTATTGAAACAGCCTGTTTTAGTTTTATCTTTTTAGAATATTTTTTAATATCCAAAAATTTCTTTTAAACCAACTTCTTCAAAAGTTCCCATTTGCTCTACCGCTTCCAAATTCAGGTTTTCTTTTTTCCCGATAATCGCTGTATTGAACTGGATCGGTTTTATTTCAGTCTGATAAAACTGCTTAATTTCTTCAAAATTTAAACTTTCAATTTGATTGTAAATATCTTTTCTGAAATCATAGTCAATCCCCAGTTTTTTCAACCTCAACGTATTAAAGAAAATATTCGTTCTTGTAATTCTGGTTGATGCGATCTGTTTTAAAGCAGAATTTTTAGCATTCTCAAACTGAACCGGAACTTCGGGCAACTTATCCATCAAATCCATCATTGTATCAACAGCGATCTGTAATTTATCAGGCTGAGTTCCGATGTATGTCGTAATATAATCAGGATGATTCAGCTCTGAATTTGGCGAATAAGAAACATACGCAGAATAAGCTAAACTCTTGCTTTCGCGAATTTCCTGGAATACAATTGATGATAAACCACGACCGAAATATTCATTGAAAACGTTGATCTTTCCAAAATTTTCAGGATTTACGTTGTTGCTTTTCCCAATCTTACTCATTTCCATCTGAACCATATCGTAATTGGTGAAATACACTTTTCCTGAAGTTTCCTGTTCGGGATATTTTCTTGGTTCGGAAACCGTAAAATCTTCACTCGAAATATAATTTGGAATATAATTTTTAAAGCCTTCAAAATCTTTTCCATAAAAGAAAATCTGGTACGGGAAACTAAACAGATTTTTCATGCGGTCGGTAAACTCTTCCACTTTTGCCCCTTCAAGCTCATCTTTTGAAATGACATCTAAAAATCTTGAATTTTCTCCAAGTTTTGTATAAGTTGTCAACGCCGTCATGATGCGGTTCTTATCTTTTTTTATTGCTTCACGGTTCTCAAGAATGGTTTCTACAAACTGATTGTAAATTTCCTGATCAGGTTTTGCGTTATACATCCAGTGCTGCAATAATGAAATCCCTTTTTCGAGATTAGATTCTAATCCGCTTAAAGAAATGGTAAGCTGATCTGAATGTGTTTTAAAATCATTGCTGATTCCGATTTTGAAGAATTCTTTCTTTAAATCTTCTGGTGAAAATTTTTCTGTTCCCAAATACTGTAAAACCTGCGTAGAAATAGCCAAATCTCTATAATGATCACTTCCGAAAGGAAAAATAAAATGCACCTGAGCAATTTCGTTGTATTTGTTTTTAACGAAACTTATTTTTTTACCCTGAACTGAATCGGTTTTAATTTCTTCCTGATAATTAATAAATTCAGGCTGAATATCTTCCGTTTTATCGGCTAAAATTTCTTTCAAAAACTCTGACTGTGCTTCACGATTGATTTTAATCGGTGTAATTCCCGGATTATCAACTCTTAAAAGCTGGTCATTAATCCCTTTTTCTTTGTTGATGATCACATAATTATCTTTGAAAAATGCATTCGCAAAATCGATAATATCCTGTTTTGTAAAAGAAGCATATTCATCCATCTCGCTCAGTTCTTCTTCCCAGGTTCTACCTTTAATGTACGTGTCATAAAGGTTTGTAGCAAGACCTTCTGCAGTTTCAAGACCTTTTAATCTTTGCAGTTTAAAATCATTGATGATGGCAGGAAGCATCCAATCTGGAAAATCTCCTTTTTTCAATAACTCGATCTGCTCCAACATCATTTCTTTAGCTTCAGATAAAGTCTGATTTTCTTTAGGAACCGCAACCAAAGAAAAATATCCGTACTGTTTTAAACCTAAAGAATACGCTTGAGCCCAAAGCATTTTTTGAGTCTGATTGATATTCAGATCCAGCAAACCTGCTTCTCCCCTGTTGCTCAAAATATTAGCTGTAATATCGGCAAGCATCGCTTCTTTGGTTCCGTAACTGTCGGTTCTCCAGGCTAACTGAAGCCTTGGTGTTGTCGGGCTTTTTACCGTTCTTTCAACAATTCCAGTCAGTGGTTTTTCTATAATTAAATCTTTCTTTGGCAATTCTTTGTACGGAATTTGACCAAAATATTCGTCAACTAACACAACAGTTTTTTCGAAATCTAAATCTCCAACCAAAACGATTGCATAATTATTGGGAACATAATATTCATCAAAATATTTATGAATCGCCTTCATAGAAGGATTTTTCAGATGTTCCGGATTTCCTAAAGTGGTTTGTTGTCCGTTTTGATGAGTCGGGAAAAGCGCATCCATCAATTCATAATTCACCAATCGGGAATCGTTATCCTGTGCGCGGTTGAATTCTTCATAAACAGATTCCAGTTCGGTGTGGAAAAGTCTCAAAACAATTTCCGAAAAACGTTCTTTCTCCACTTTAAGCCATTTTTCAAGCTCATTATTGGGAATATTATTTTTGTAAACTGTTTCGTCAAACCAGGTATGTGCATTGGTTCCGCTTGCTCCTAAAGAAGAAATCGCCTTATCATATTCATTGGCAATCGCATATTGACTTGCTTCCTGAGAAATTTCGTCGATCTTTTTATAAATTTCTTTTTTCAGCTCAGGATTTTGTTCAGCTTTATGTTCTTCGTATAGATCTGAGATCTTTTCAATTAAAACCTTTTCTTTTTCCCAGTTATGAGTTCCAATTTTTGATGTTCCTTTAAACATCATATGCTCTAAATAATGCGCCAAACCGGTATTATCAGAAGGATCATTGTTACTTCCCGTTCTCACCGGAATAAAAGTCTGTATTCTCGGTGCATCGAAATTTTGGGCAAGAAAAACTTTTAAACCATTTTTGAGTGTATAAATTCTTACTTTATTTTCGTCGTTGGTAATGGTAATATAATCGTAGTTATTTTTGTCGGTATGATGAGTTTCTGCGTACTTTTTGTCAGTCATATTTTCATTTTACAAGCTCTAAAATTTTAGAACATCTTACAAATTTACGCAATCAAAAAATAAGAGCTACCACAATTGATTATATTAAATCTATGATTATGATTTGTATAAACTTTAAAAATCTAATCTGCTGAGAAATCATTTAATTTAATAACGATAATTTCAATTTAAAAATTATTATTTTTTAATTCTTAATACAGGTATACAAACCAATATTTAAACATAAAAAACAAATTTAAATCCTATTATGGGGAAAATTATTATCTTAGAAACTTAATTGTAAATTGATATGAAAAGTTGCTTATTTCTACTTGTATTATTTTTCAGTCTGAGTACTGCACAAACCAACCGCTTTTTCTACGAGGTAAAGTTTAAAGAAGACTCTACCCAAACTGAACATCAGAAAGTTTTTATGGTTTTGGATGTTAATCCTAATGAAACAAAATATTATGATAATACTTTTTTGGAAAAAGATTCCATCAATAAAGCAAATCATTCCCAGCTTACGAACTGGACAAGTCAAATTCCTATAACCAGAAAGAAAAATTCAAATAAAAACATCAATTACACTTTTATAGACGATCAGCTTTATTCTTATCCTACCGAAGATTTGATACAATGGAAATTGTCTGATAAAACTAAAAAATATTTGCACTTTAATCTTCAGCAAGCAACTACAAATTTTGGTGGCAGAAAATGGACGGCTTGGTTTACAAAAGATATCCCGCTTTCAGAAGGTCCTTATAAATTCACAGGATTACCGGGTCTCATCGTTTTGTTGGAAGACGATCACAACCAATATAGTTTTAGTCTTATTAAAAGTAAAAAATTAGAAAAGACATACGATACATCAAACTTTTTGGAAGTTCGCTATGGAAACAAACCACTTCCGATAAGCGAGAAAATATATCTGAAAAAATCTCTTGAATATTATAATGATCCTTTGCAGGAAATAAGAGCAGAAATGAAAAACGGAACAATAAAAAGCTATGAAGACGGAGGAAAACGTTATAGTAAACCTGAAGAATTAGTACCTTTAATCCGAGAAGAGCAGGAATATATCCGCCAAAATAATAATCCTATTGAGCTTAATAAAGCGATAAAATATCCTTTGAAATAATTACGTTTTTAGAAAAAAATAATCTATTTTTCATCTCTTTATTACCATGAAATGAATTCAGATGATTCCAAGTAATTAAAACAAGAAAAAAATTATGAATATTCAGGATATCTATCAAAGAACGATAAAATTCGCAGCTCAAAAACACACTGACTCTAATCAGACAATTCCAGGAACCAATCTTCCATATATTGTTCATCTCAGTAATGTCGCAATGGAGATTTTTATTGCGGCTGAGAAAACAAAAAACTTCAATATTGAGCTCGCAATTCAAGTTTCTTTATTACATGATATTTTGGAAGATACCGAAGTTACTTTTGATGAACTTGAAAATGAATTTGGGAAAACAGTTGCAATAGGTGTTCTAGCTTTAACTAAAAAAAACAATCTTCCAAAAGAAGACAAAATGATGGACAGCCTACAAAGAATCAAACAACAATCTAAAGAAGTATGGGCTGTAAAATTGGCAGACAGAATTACCAATTTACAGCGTCCTCCACATTTTTGGTCAGTAGAAAAAATCAAAAAATATAAAGAAGAAGCTTTAACTATTCTCAACGAACTTAGTGGAGGAAATGAGTACCTCGAAAATCGATTGGGAGAAAAAATTAAAGATTATAACCTGTAGAAAAATTTTATCTAAATTTTAAATTCAATAAATGTCTGCAACCTTCTTTCCAACACCCCAAGATTTCAGAAACTGGCTCGATAAAAACCATAAAATCGAACAAGAATTACTGGTCGGTTTCTATAAAGTCGGAACCAAAAAGCCATCAATAACATGGTCTGAATCTGTAGATCAGGCTTTGTGTTTTGGCTGGATTGACGGCGTAAGAAGATCGATTGATGAAGAAAGTTACAGCATCCGTTTTACACCAAGAAAACCGACAAGTATTTGGAGCGTTGTGAATATTAAAAAAATAGAAGAGCTTACCAAAGCAGGGTTGATGAAGGAAGCTGGTTTGGCAGCATTCAAGCTTAGAAAAGAAGAAAAATCCGGGATTTATTCTCACGAAAAAGAACCTGCAAAACTTACATCAGAATACGAAAAACAGTTTAAAGCCAATAAAAAAGCGTGGGATTTTTTTGAAAAACAAGCTCCTTCTTACAAAAAGGTAATGATTCACTGGATTATGAGTGCCAAACAAGAGAAAACGCAGATTTCACGATTAGAAAAAACTATTTCAGAAAGTGAAAATGGAAAAAGGATATCTTGAAATTGTCAAATCAGATTAAGTTAAATGTTATTGAGTACATGATAAAAAATATTTTACCGCAAAAGAGTCAAAAGATTTTACTAGACTTAAGTGTATCAAAAGCTTACAAAACCATTAATAACTAAGATTTTTACATTTTGTAAACTTTTGAATTCCTGTTTTTAATCATTTCTTTTGATTCTTTTGCGGTTAAAAAAAATGTCATGTACATAAAAAATTTTATTATTTTTGAGATCCAAGTCAAAATAATATGAAGAAAATTGTTGCGTTTTCACTCTTAATCTATTGTATTTCGTGCAGTCCCGGTCCGGAAAAAAATAAAGATAAAAAGGCGGTACGAAAAAAAGAAATTCAGCAAATTGCCGTAGAAAAAGATTCTTTACAACGAGACACCATCGAATTTATTTCCTATAATGACGATTTTGATTATTCGCAGCTCAACGGTAAAAAAGGAAAGGAAGAAATCAGCTATATCAATGATCAAAATAACGACCGCAGTTTTCTGAGAGGTGACTTAATTGCCATTGAATATAAAAATGATTCGATCTACATCGCCGGAGACGGAGGAACTCCTCAAAATGCAGAATGGATTGTTTCAGCAAAAAAAATCAAAGACGGAAAAGTTTCAAAATTCAGAAAAGAATATAATCAACCCATCAAGTATCATTACTCAAAAGAAAATGAAATTTCCAGTACTTATCTAGATCATTTATATAAACTTGCAGAATATTACATTGCCAATTCAAAGAAAGATTTGATAAAAATTTCTCTCAAAAATAAAGAGCAACTCGGATATTCTGTTGAAAAGCAAAAGAAGAATGAGAAAGATTATTATGTCTTGGGAATTTATGTAGAATTTGAGCATAAAGTAAGCCCTTTTCAATGGCTTTATATTGATCCTGAAACTGATATAATCTATGAATATGATTTACCAAATGACAAACTGATCGAGTTTCCCTAGCTTTAAACCTAAAAAAACTTAAGAAAATGCCACAAAAAAAACAATTATCCGAAAAAGAAACCATAGAACTTCTTGATATTCTGCAACAACGTTTTGAGAAAAACAAAAGCCGTCATGAAAATCTGGAGTGGACAAAAATTGAGGCGAAATTAAATTCAAATCCATCAAAATTGTGGTCACTTTATCAGATGGAAAACTCAGGTGGAGAACCCGATATTGTAGATTATGATGAAAAAACTGATGAATATATTTTCTTCGACTGTTCAGCTGAAAGTCCAAAAGGCAGAAGAAGCTTTTGCTACGACCGTGAAGCTTTGGATGGCAGAAAAGAACATAAGCCACAAAATGATGTCATCACAGCTGCCAAAGAAATGGGTGTAGAACTACTTTCTGAAGAGCACTACCGTTATTTACAAACGTTAGGAAAATTTGATCTGAAAACTTCAAGCTGGATCAAAACTCCTAAAGACATCAGAGAATTAGGAGGCGCTTTATTTTGTGACCGTCGCTACAATACGGTTTTTGTCTATCACAACGGAGCCGAGTCTTATTATGCAGCGAGAGCTTTTAGAGGTGTTTTGAGGGTTTAAAAATTATTTTTCATGAATAAATTTAATTTTTGGATTTTCGATAATCATTTAGATTCTCTCATTATTTTTTTTAATGAAGTTACACAATTTAAAGCTTGCCCTGATTTAGAAAAAATCAAATATGAACTTCATCAAACTAATAGTATTAAACAAATTTATTTCAATCTTACTACCCAAGACGATATAATAATTAATGCAGCAAGAGATTCGGATGATAGGGAAATTATCCTCTGGTTAATCGAATATTCTGATGAGATTGCTGAACAAATATCTGATTTAGAACTTTACTTATCTTCTATTGAAAGTGAAATTTGAGATAACACAAATCAAATTATTTTTGAATACAAAAACTATATTCTTACCTTTGAGCTTTGAATAAATACTATGAATACACAGGTTTTAGATTTTTGGGTAGGAAATTTCAGAACGGAAGAAGATTTTTTCCAGTTTGTAGAGGAAGATGAGAATTACTACATCGAAGAAGAATCTGATGACACTTATATTTCAAAATTTGCAGAATCACAAGACACCATCTGGTTTGATCAGGATTTAATGGAATACGGTTTTGAGCAAAGTATTCAGCATTTTTCTGAATATTCTTTTGCTGACCAGTGGCTTCCCGTTCTATACAACAGATTGAATGAGATGAATCTTAAATTTGATATCAACTCATTGGTTTTTGTAAGCCAAGGACAAATTCCAACACCAAAATCTATGGAAAATGATGATTTTTCTTTAACTTATGTTGGAGGAATTGAGTTTGAATATTAAAAATGATAGTATCACATGATACTATCATTTTCATTTTCAAATTAATTCTACAATGAGGATATCAAAACATTTACATCTTCATCATTTATAGTATTAATCAGGACGTCGTTTGAATTAATATCTAAAATAGATTGCTTCAGCATAAACCTATCTGACAGAAACAGAAAAGGATCAAAATTTTCAATCCTTGTGGTTTGAAGATACTGCTCACCATCCTTTTGATTGTTTTTATGATCTCTCGTCTGTAGAAGTTTACCTGTTTTTTTTGAATAAATTTTCCACAGACCCGATTTAAATCCATCCTTATAAAATGCTTCTACCACTAAAATTTTATCATTATAAAATTTCCAGTTTTCCACACCATCTTTGAGGGTCATTTCTGCTGAAACTGTTTTTCCGTTTTCTTTTCTCAAAGAAATTGAATTGTATTTTAATGCTTTGCCATCTTTAAATTCTCCTTCAGTTGAGATCTTTTTATCACGGAAATATTCATAATATTTGCCGTCAACATTTTTATTCTTTATGAAATATTTTTTTCTCAGCTCACCTTCGTAGTAATAATCGAAGCATTCACCTTCCTGATAACCGTTCATGGCATTTCCTTTATTAAAAAGATTTCCACTTCTGTTATAAACTTCATATTTACCATTCATAACTCCATTCTTATTGGTAATGAGAGTTTTAAGTTTACCATCATCAAAATAGATCAGATATTCTCCATCCATTTTTCCGTTAATAATATTACTTGTTGCGGCTACTTTTCCATCTTCAAAATATTCTGTATACTTATTTTGAAAAACACCATTCACATAAAATCCATCAGCTTTAAGATTTCCATTTTCCCAATAAGCCGAGAATTTCCCATCTAAAGAGTCATTCTTAAAATTACGAACAAATTTTTCCTTTCCGTCTTTATAATATTCTATAGATCTACCTTCTTTTTTACCATTAACATAAGTCATTTTTCCCTGAAGTTCGCCAGAATCATAATATTCTCTATACAATCCATCTCTTTTACCATTGAGATACATCACCGTATTATCTAATTTACCATTAGTATAAAACTTTTCATAAAGCCCATTTTGAATTCCGTCTTTAAAGTTAACCTTACTTTCAATTCCTCCGTTTATATAGTACCATGTTAACAATCCGTTGTAGATAAACGGTTCAACATTATTGGAAGCAAATCCTTTAAACTGAATATTGCCATTAATATAGTAATCGTTTATTTCAAATAAACCCTTATTACTTTTTACGGTTCTGTAAAAACTAGCATTTTCCTTACTGGTTTCTTTCCAATTTTCATCAAAATATATATTTTCCTGCGCAGTAGCAAAACAGAAAGAAAGTACACAAAATAGTTGTATAAAATGCTTGGTCATATTAATTCCCATGTTAATGCGCTTCCAACCAGTTCTTCCCTACTCCAACCTCCACCAATAAAGGCACCTGCGTTTCAATAGCGCTTTCCATTTCTTTTTTGATCAGTTTTGTAGCAGCTTCAACTTCTTCGATTGGTGCCTCAAACAACAATTCGTCATGTACCTGAAGAAGCATTTTGGTCTGAAGATTTTGAGCTACCAATTCTTTATCAATTTTGATCATCGCCATTTTTACAACATCGGCTGCGCTTCCCTGAACCGGAGCATTCACAGCGTTTCTTTCAGCATGACCTCTTACTACAAAATTCCCTGAATTGATATCTTTTAAATGACGTTTTCTTCCCAAAATCGTTTCTACATAACCAATATCACGAGCTCTTTTCACTTGCTCCGCCATGTATTCTTTCAATTTCGGGTAGGTTTCGTAATACGCCTCTATCATTTGCTTGGCTTCTGATCTCGATAATCCAGTTTGTTCAGCTAAAGCAAAAGCTCCCTGACCGTATAAAATTCCAAAATTGACGGTTTTTGCCTGACTTCTCTGCGTTTTTGAAACTTCTTCCAATGGAATTTTAAATAATTTAGCTGCCGTAGAAGCGTGAATATCTTCACCATCCTGGAATGCTTTTATCATATTATCTTCACCGGAAATTTCGGCAATCAGACGCAATTCGATCTGAGAATAATCGGCAGAAATAATTTTCTTTCCTTCTCCCGAAACAAACGCTCCACGAATTTGCTGACCTCTCAACGTACGGATCGGAATATTCTGTAAATTCGGATTTACACTTGCCAAACGACCAGTTGCAGCCGTAGTTTGTGAGAAATTGGTATGAACACGATTATCGTCTTTATCAATTTGCGACGGCAAAGCATCTACATAAGTTGATTTTAATTTCTGATAGGTTCTGTATTCTAAAATATGCTGAATAATTTCGTGTTTTGAAGCCAGTTTTTGCAAAATATCTTCCGAAGTTGCGTATTGTCCGGTTTTTGTTTTTTTAGCTTTCGGGTCGAGCTGCATTTTTTCAAATAAAACTTCTCCCAATTGTCTCGGTGAATTCATATTAAATTCTTCACCCGAAATTTCAAATATTTTAGCTTCTAGTTGTCTTAAATCATTTTCAAGATCAATACTTTCCTGAGCCAGCCATTTTTCATCTAAAGAAATTCCAGCCAATTCCATTTTAGCTAAAACTTCCATTAAAGGCATTTCGATATTGAAGAAAAGTTCTTCTAAATTTTCTTTCTTTAATTGTGGCGCAAACAATTCATATAACTGAAAAGTAATATCTGCATCTTCAGCGGCGTAATCGGTCTGCGTACGCAAATCTGCGTCTCTGAAGCTCCCCTGATTTTTACCTTTTTTACCAATAATAGTTT
This sequence comes from Chryseobacterium scophthalmum, assembly GCF_900143185.1. Lineage (NCBI taxonomy): Bacteria > Pseudomonadati > Bacteroidota > Flavobacteriia > Flavobacteriales > Weeksellaceae > Chryseobacterium > Chryseobacterium scophthalmum. The sequence goes on from NZ_FSRQ01000001.1 coordinate 1,659,837, forward strand.
CAATAGAAACGGGTTTATAATTCAAATAAACTTCAGAAAGATAATCCATCCCATGTCTTCCGTCCGGATTTAAAAGGTAATGGGCGATCATTGTGTCGAACATTGCACCTTTCACCGTAACATTATATTGTTGAAGAACTTTATAATCGTATTTCAGATTATGAGCAATCTTTACCAAATCTTCCTTTTCAAAGAAAGGTCTGAAAATTTCTAACGTTTGCAAAACTTCGCCCTGATCTTCAGAAAGCGGAATGTAATACGCCAAACCTTTTTTGTAAGAAAAGCTCATTCCAACCAATTCAGCTTCTAGCTCATTTAAAGAAGTCGTTTCTGTATCGAAACAAACTGCTTTTTGTTGTAATAAGTTTTGAACTAAAATTTTCTGCGCTTTCGGATTGTCTACAAACTGGTACAAATGGTCGTTGTCTGTAATCGTAGATTTTGTGGAAGTTGCCTGATCGAGCTCTTCATAGGTTGCAAAAAGATCGAGTTGCCCAACATTTTTAGCTACTTTTTGTTGTGGCGTTTCTGCCTGAGATTCTTTGCTTTCGTTTTTCTGAACATCACCGGTTACCAAACCAGTTTGTGCAGGAGCAAAAGCACGATACAGGTTTTCATATAATCTTGTAAATTCTATTTCATCAAAAACAATTTTTACTTTTTCAAAATCCGGAGTTTCGAGATCGTATTGTTCCTGATGGAATTCTACAGGTGCATCGCAAATAATGGTTGCTAATTTTTTAGATAAAATACCTCGCTCTGCAGAAGCTTCAATCTTTTCTTTAATTTTACCTTTCAGTTGATCTGTATTGGCTAAAAGATTTTCAATGCTCCCAAATTCTTGTAAGAATTTCATAGCTGTTTTTTCACCAACACCATCTAATCCGGGAATATTATCTACCGCATCCCCCATCATTGCCAAGTAATCGATTACCTGTTTAGGATCTTTGATTCCGTATTTTGCATTGACTTCTTCGACACCTAAAATTTCTATTTCGCCACCTTTTGATGATGGTTTATACATTTTAATTTTATCGGTCACCAATTGGGCAAAATCTTTATCAGGAGTTACCATAAATGTAGTATACCCTTCTTTTTCTGCTTTGCATGCAATCGTTCCGATAACATCATCAGCTTCATACCCTTCTACTCCCAAATAAGGAATGTGCATCGCCTCTAAAATTCTGTGAATATAAGGAACTGCAATTTTTATCGCTTCTGGAGTTTCACTTCGGTTGGCTTTGTATTCTGCAAAATCATCGGTTCTTACACTTGCCTGACCGACATCAAAAACAACCGCTAAATGAGTCGGTTTTTCTCTTCTAATTAATTCGATCAAAGAATTCGTAAAACCAAAAATTGCAGATGTATCAATTCCTGTACTTGTAATTCTCGGACTTCTGATCAATGCATAATATCCTCTGAAAATCATCGCATACGCATCGATGAGAAAAAGCCTTTTATCTTGTGTTGCCTCCATATTTTGAATAATGAACAAATATATGAAATCGGGATGAGCGGTCAAAAATAAAGACTAATCAAGAGTAGTCAAGTTCATTTTTTTCAATTAATATTTTTTTGATAATTTACTTTTACCTTGAAGTAAAAGTACCAAAAGTTCAAGACTGGAATCTTCCGCTAAAAAATAAAATTCATTCCTAAAATTCTCAAAACTCATACGAATTCAAGATTATTCTTCAGCTCAATACTTGGGTCGTACTCAAACAGTGGGAATTTTTTAACGGAATAAATTTTATTTTTCTTAACGCTACAGCTTCCTAAGTCATAAGAAAATACTTTTTTAGCAAACATGCTTTCGAAAAAAATTATTAAATTTGCCATGTGAATACAAACAAGACATATTATTACGGAATTATTAACTCAGATCTGGGATAAGGATTTCTTGTATATATAACTAAAACCTCGTCCTTTGGCGAGGTTTTTTATTTTTAAAATTTAAACAAATGAAAATAAGTATCATTGGTGTAGGATTGATCGGCGGATCGATTGCCCTAAAATTAAAACAGAAAAAAACAGCAGATTTCATTTATGGGATCGACAACAATACTGAAAATCTTGATGAAGCTTTAACTTTGAATATCATTAATGAAAAAGCAGATTTAAAAACTGGAATTCAAAACTCAGATTTGGTTATTATTGCCATTCCTGTAGATTCAGCGAGGAAAATTCTTCCTGAGGTTTTAGACCTAATTTCGGATCAGCAAACGGTGATGGATGTGGGTTCTACAAAATCAGGAATTGTAAATGCTGTAAAAAACCATCCAAAAAGATCAAGATTTGTAGCCTTTCACCCAATGTGGGGAACCGAAAACCACGGTCCGAAATCGGCAATTGCTGAAAGTTTTTCAGGAAAAGCAGGAGTAATCTGTAATCGTGAAGAATCTGCAGAAGACGCTTTAGAATTGGTAGAAAACATCGTGAAAAGTCTTGACATGCATTTAATTTACATGAATGCGGAAGATCATGACATTCATACTGCGTATATTTCGCATATTTCACATATTACTTCTTATGCTTTAGCTAACACGGTTTTAGAGAAAGAAAAAGAAGAAGACACTATTTTTCAGTTGGCAAGTTCAGGTTTCTCGAGCACTGTTCGTCTGGCAAAATCTCATCCTGAAATGTGGGTTCCGATTTTTAAACAAAACAAAGAAAATGTGCTCGATGTTTTGAATGAACATATCTCTCAGCTCAGAAAATTCAAATCTGCTTTAGAAAAAGATAATTTTGAATATTTGGAAGAATTAATCAGTAACGCGAATAAAATCCGCGGAATTCTCGATAAATAAAGACTTTCAAGCAATATAAACTTTCTAATCAGGAAGTTTTTTTAGTTTTAAACCAAAATCAAATTTTAACTTTATTAAAATATTTTTTAACTTTATTAAAAATAATATTACATTTGTAAAAACAAAAGTCAATGAAACTTCCTATAATTTGTCCGAGTTGTGATCATACACTCAATGTAAGCCAGATGAAATGCCCCGATTGTGGAACCAATGTAAACGGCGATTATGAACTTCCCGTTTTTTTAAAACTCAACAGAGACGAACAGGATTTTATCTTAAACTTTTTTCTTTCCAGCGGAAGCATTAAAGAAATGGCGAAACAGGCAGAACTTTCTTACCCAACCATGAGAAATAAAATGGACGATCTTATTCAAAAAATTGATCAACTAAAAAAATAATCTATCTATGAACTGGAAAACTATTTTTAATCCTTTTTTGAAGTTTGACGAAAAGAAACTTTTGATTGCCGGAATACTCGTTTTTGGGCTCAATATTTTTATTTGTTATTATGTAGATTTTGCCAACGACAGTATTTTTCATTATTCAAACCTAGATGAAGGCCAAGGAATTTGGGACATATTAAAAATCAACAGTTTAAGTTATATTTTAGCAGTTGTTATTCTTTTTATTTTAGCTAAGATCCTAAATGGTAAAACAAGATTTATTGATATTTTAAACACCGTATTCATTTCTCAAATACCGTTAATGGTAATGATTCCCGTGAACGGATTACCATTTTATAAAAAAGCAGTAGACAATCTTTCTGAAAACATCAACACTCCACAAAGCATCCCGGTTGGAGATATGGCGATGGTGACAGTTTGGGGATTTGTCAGTTTAATTCTTCTTGTTTACAGTATTGTACTTTACTACAATGGCTTTAAAACCGCAACCAATATCAAAAAATGGCAACACATTGTGCTATTTGCATTTGTATCACTCGTAATCACAATTGTAAGCCAGGTTATATTTTAATCTAAAAATTTAAAAACATGAAAACCAAACTACTATTAGTGCTGATTTTATTAGCACAGACTTTTTACGCCCAAGAAATAACAGGTTCTTGGAAAGGAGAGCTTGATCTTGGAGGAATGATACTTCCATTAGTTCTTGATGTAAAAAAAGAAAACAATATCTACGTTTCTACCGCAAAAAGCCCCAAACAAGGCGATCAAATTATCAATGTTGATAAAACCGAATTCTTAAACAGCGAATTAGTTTTTGAAATGAAAGCTTTGAATGCATCCTACAAAGGGCAATATAAAACAGATCATTTTGAAGGAACTTTTACCCAAAATTCAAGATCTTTCCCTCTTAGTCTTTATAAAAATGATGGAAAAGAAAAGCCCAACCCGAAAGATGAAAAAATAAAAGGAATCAGTAAAAATGGAATCAACACAGCGAAAATTGATGATTTTTTAAATTACATCAGCCAAAATAAACAGGGAATCGGAAGCATTACTATTTTCCAAAATGGAAAAGAGATTTACCAAAAAAGTTTCGGTCAAGACCTATTATCTAATGTAAAATGGGACAAGAATACAGGTTATCAGATTGGTTCTATCAGTAAATTAGTTACTGCTGTTATGCTGATGCAACTGGAAGAAAAAGGAAAACTAAAATTAGATGAAAAGCTTTCAAAATATTATCCAGAAATTCCTAATGCCAATAAAATAACTTTAGAAAACCTAATGAACCATACAAGTGGTTTGGGTGATTATGCAGGACCGTGGTTGTTCGGAAAAACAGTAGGTGACAAAGCTATTTTAGACACTATCAAAAAACATGGTGTAGAATTTCAGCCCGGAGAAAAAGAGAGATATTCAAATTCAGGATACTATCTTTTAAGCAGAATTTTAGAGAAAGTTGCTAAGAAACCATACCATGTTTTACTGAAAGAAAATATTACGAGTAAAGCCAATATGAAGAATACGTTTTCGGTTTTAGACAATCAAAAAAACATCTTCAAATCGTATGAAAACACAACCGGGAAATGGACAGAAGTAGAGGATTTTGATTTCCGTAACTGCATCGGTTTGGGTGATATTACATCTACAACCTACGATATGAATTTATTCATTAATGCTTTATTTGATCACAAATTTGTAAAAAAAGAAACATTGGATAAGATGCTTCCTAAATCAGGAAAACCATTTGGGTTAGGTGTAATGGCGGTTCCTTTTTATAATAAAGTTTCTTTCGGACATGGTGGTGACACAGCAGGAACTCATTCACTTATTTCTTACAGCCCGACCGAAAAGTATTCAATATCAACCATTATTAACGGTGAAAAATTAGCGCACGGAAAAATATTTTTAGGAATCATCAATCTTGTTTACGACCAGGAATATGAATATCCAAAGTTTACAGAACTAAAAAAAGTCTCTGAAAAAGAACTACAAAAATATGAAGGAACTTATTATTCTAAAGATCTTAAAGTAGATTTTAAAATCTTCATAAAAGATGAGAATCTTTTTGCTCAGTTAGCAGATCAGCCTTCATTTCCGTTAGAATACTCCGAAGGAGACAAATTTAAAAATGATAATATCGGTGTAGAAATCGCTTTTGCTCCGGAAAAGAAACAATTAAATCTTATTCAAAACGGTAATAACCTTGTTTTTGATAAGAAGTAAATTTATTCTTAGTATATGACATTTTCTTTTTAACCGCAAAAGAATCAAAAGATTTTACTAGCTTTTAATTAATCAAAAGCTTACAAAACCATTGACAAATCAGATTTTTACATTTTGTAAACTTTTGAATTTCTATTTTTTTCAATCATTTCTTTTGATTCTTTTGTGGTAAAATATTTTTCATCATGTACTAAAAAATTTATTATAAAAAAGATACGGACGTTTCATTGAAAACCTCCGTATCTTTTAACGAAAACGTGCGCATCTTTTGATTAAAAGGTGCGCACGTTTTTATAATAAGCTGCTTATTTTTTATTTTAACACTCCGGAACATTTACCGCAATCGCCAAACCTCCTTCTGATGTTTCTTTAAATCGATCATTCATTGATAAAGCAGTTTCCCACATCGTCTGAATAACCTCATCCAAAGTTACTTTGGCTTTTGTAGGATCACTTTCTAAAGCAATATTTGCTGCAGTAATCGCCTTGATTGCGCCCATCGTATTTCTTTCGATACACGGAATCTGAACCAAACCTTTAATCGGGTCACAAGTTAAACCTAAATGATGTTCCATTGCAATCTCTGCGGCCATTAAAACCTGACCGACAGTTCCCCCGAGAATTTCCGTTAAACCTGCTGCAGCCATTGCCGAAGAAACTCCGATTTCTGCCTGACAACCGCCCATTGCTGCAGAAATGGTCGCATTTTTCTTGAATAAAGTTCCGATTTCCCCTGCAACCAAAATAAATCTTGCAATATCATCTTCACTTACCGCATCTGTAAAAGCCTGAGCATACATTAAAACTGCCGGAATTACCCCACTCGCTCCATTCGTTGGCGCTGTGATAATTCTTCCAAAGCTTGCATTCTCTTCATTTACCGCTAAAGCAAAACACGCAATCCATTTATTGATATTGGTGAAATTTTCTTCAGCATCTACAACCTGCTGAAACCACTCATCTTTATTTTTATAAATTTTATCGCCTAAAAGTTTTCTGTTGATTCCGGCAGCACGACGGGTAACATTCAGTCCGCCCGGCAAAATACCTTCTTTATTAACGCCTTTATAGATACATTCTTTGATCTGTTCCCAAATATAAAGTGCTTCTTTTCTTGTTTCTTCCTGCGTTCTCCAGCTTTCTTCATTAATTAAAATTAAATCTGAAATTTTGTTGAAACCTAATTTTTCACAATATTTTATGATATCAGAACCGTGATGACAAGGATAGATGGTACGAACACATTGTTTCTCGATTGAGTTTTTCTCCTGACTCATAATAAAACCTCCACCTACAGAATAAAAATCCTGTACAAGCTCGGTTCCATCTTCAAAAATGGCTTTAAAAATCATTCCGTTGGGATGATAATCAAGAGTCTGAGACATATTTAAAACCAAATGATGTCCGTAAACAAATGGAATTTCTTTTTCTCCACCCAAATTAATGATTTGAGTTTCTTTAATGGTATCTACAATCTTATCAATCTTTGTAGTATCGATGGTTTTAAAATCTTCACCATTCAAACCCAACATTCCAGCAGTATCGGTTCCGTGACCGATTCCCGTTTTCGCTAATGAGCCAAAAAATTCAAGAAAAACTTCTTTTACCTCAGCAATTGATCTTTCTCTTTTTATGATTCTGATAAATGCCGAAGCTGCATTCCACGGTCCCATTGTATGCGAACTTGATGGACCTATTCCTACTTTAATAATTTCAAAAACCGATATTGATTCCATAAATTAAATTCCAATTTCATGAAAAGCAAATATACATTGAAAATACCTTAGAATGAAAACAATATTGAGCATTATGTTAAGTCAGGGCGCCGCTCCGTAGGAGCGGTATCTTTGTAAAGAATAGTTCTGAATAAAAGTGACACTCCTACAAAGTGCCACTTTACATATATTTGATTAAAATTTATCAGAAAATCAATTTTCAATCTTATTTTATCAGTCATCTAACTCTCACTAATCAAACGGGTTTAGTAGATTAAATATCAAAAAAATCTGCGTTATCTGCCAAATCTGCGAGAGAAAAATAAAATCACTTCTACCATTTTAAACTTTCGCTATGTTGAGAAATATCAAGTCCTTGCTCTTCCGAATCTTCCTTTACTCTTAACGTAATGATTCTATCAGTAATTTTATACAAAAGCATCGACCCGAAAAATGCAAAAAGAGAAACCAAAATAAGCGCCATCATGTGATGTGCAAAAATCCCGAATCCTCCGTGAAGAAGACTAGCGTTTTCACCGTGAGCAAAAATAGCCGTAAGAATCATTCCCATAATTCCTCCTACTCCATGACAGGCAAAAACATCGAGCGTATCGTCAATCTTTTTTAAAGCTTTCCAATTGACCATTAAATTAGAAACAATTGCAGAAATAAAACCGATAAAAATACTTTCCTGAATCGAAACAAAACCACAACCCGGAGTAATTGCCACTAAACCGACAACCGCACCAATGCAAGCTCCCAAAGCAGAAACTTTTCGCCCATTAATTCTGTCGAAAAAAATCCAGGTTATCATTGCTGAAGCCGAGGCTATGGTTGTAGTTCCAAAAGCGATTGCCGCTGTTGCATTGGCGCTTAAAGCAGAACCCGCATTAAAACCAAACCATCCAAACCACAACATTCCTGTCCCTAGAATAACATAAGGAATATTTGACGGTTCTTGATGAGGATTTTTTCTTCTTCCTAAAACAATCGCTCCCGCCAAAGCCGCAAAACCGGCACTCATGTGAACTACCGTTCCGCCTGCGAAATCTTTAACTCCGAAAAATTTATTTAAAAGACCTTCCGGATGCCAAACCATGTGGCAAAGTGGTGTATAAATAAAAAGACTGAACAAAACCATAAAAACCAAATACGAAATAAATCGAACCCTTTCAGCAAACGATCCTGTAATTAAAGCTGGAGTAATTACCGCAAATTTCATCTGAAAAAGCGCAAACAAAATAAACGGAATGGTTGAAGCCATCGTTTTGTGAGGATAAATACTTACATGATTGAAAAACGGATAGGTAAAAGGATTTCCTATAATTCCGTAATGAACACCGTCGATTTCAAAACCGATAGATTCGCCAAAAGAAAGGGAAAAACCCACGACGGTCCATAAAATAGAAATTACTCCCAAAGCAATAAAGCTTTGCAACATCGTAGAAATTACATTTTTCTTACCGACCATTCCGCCATAGAAAAATGATAAACCGGGAGTCATCAGCAAAACCAAACCTGCTGCAGCAAGAATCCAGGCTACATCTGAACCTACAATTTCTTTTTCACTCAGAAAATTTCCAGTGTTGGGAATATCTACATCTGGTCTGAAGAATAAACCACCGATTGCAACAATGCAAATAACAACAAATGAAACTTTCCATTTTAAACCAACTTTCATAAGAGCTTTTTATTTTTTTAGTGCTTTTCAAATTACCAAATAGTAATTTTATATATTTCAATTTTTAACCCCCGTCAAAATTAAAAATAAATTTTATAAAAACACATATATAAAACAATAACCCCTATAAATTAATAGCATTTTTAAAATTAAATGAAAATTTTATTCAAAAGCAATGAAACTTCTTTGTATTTCGTTGCCGGAAAAAGATGAGTTCCCCCTTTAATAACATAATCTGGTTTTGAGTTTTTTAGTGGAAAAACAATATCACGATCGCCCATAATTTGAATGACATTATTTTTCTGCTCAAATTTCCATTCTGAAATACGTTGAATAGACCATTTCAGATAATACGGATCGGTAACTCTAAAATACTGATTAACCTTAGGATTTTTAGGATCAAAGAACTTTCTGAAAACAGAATAAGTTTCTAAAGTCTTGGGATTGAAAAGATTCACAGGAAGATATTTAGGGATTTTCGTAAGCTCCCCCATTTTTATCAACCTCGATTTTTCCTTATCAGATTTAATACTTCCTAAGATCACCACTTTTTCTGCAGCTTTTAAAATATTAATTTCCTGAACCATGATTCCGCCAAAAGAATATCCCAAAAGATAAAAAGGTTCGGAAGTATCGATCTTATCACCCATTCTTGCAACATAAGAACTAAAAGATTCATCATTTTCAGGAATCAGCCAATCGATAAAAACCACTTCATGCTCTTTTGGAAACTGCAAACGTTCCAAAACTTTAAAATCGGCGCCAAGACCACTTATTACATATATTTTCACCTGATTCTTTTTAATTTAAACAATTATTGAGTAATTGATTAGCTAAAATAAAAAAAGGACCGCTTATCTAAAAGCAGTCCTTTGTATTTTATTATAAATTTAACCTTATAAAGGTCTTTCGTTATCAACTTTTTGAGTAGAAAGCTTAAACTGAATATCCATTTCGTCTTTGATGAAATAATCTTTCAAAGAATTCTGGTAAACAATTTTGAAATCTTTTCTGTTTAAAGAGAATTTTGAAGACTCAATTTCTACTGTAAACTGCGTAATGTGTGCGTTTGCAGGGAAAGAAATTGTTTTTCTGATATTCTTGATCGTAATATCACCTACAATCGTAGAATTGTACTCGCTGTTTGCAAGAGGGATGATTTTCTTTAAGTGAAACTTCGCTGTAGGGAATTTTTTAACTTCAAAGAAATTGGTTCCTTTCAATTCGTTGGTCAATTTCACCTGATCGTCACCAGAAACATCTGCAACAACAAGACTTCTCATATCGATTACAAACTCACCGTCTACCAAAACCGTTTTATCGAAATTAAACTTACCACTTTTCAGTTTTAGACTTCCGTAGTGAGACGAAGCTTTAGTTTTTACCACTTTATGTCCCCACCATTTGATCTCGGATGTTATCACTTTCGAAACCTTATCTCCTTTTTTCTGAGCAAAAACTAATGATATGCTTGCACACATCATAACAAACAATAGTAATCTTTTCATTATATTTTATTTACAATTCAACAAAAATAAAAAAAAGTGTAGAACTTCTACACTTTTAATAATATTTTTTTGAATAAATTATTTCGCGCTCACCTTAACGGTCATTTCTATCTCATCTTTCACAAAAACATCTTTCATTGAAGATTTGTAAGCTACATCAAATTTTTGTCTGTCGAAAGAGAATTTATTTGAAGTTAAAGTAACTATTCCGTCTTTCACTGTAACGTTTGCAGGGAAAGAAACCGGGTTTGTTTTACCTTTTACTGTAAGATCACCTGTAACTGTACGGTTGTACATTTTATCGTTGTTTTTCTTTACTGAAGTAATTTTGAAAGCCGCAGTGGGGAATTTTTCAATTTCAAAGAAATCTCCGTTTTTAAGGTGACCGTTTAATTTCCCTTGCATTTCTCCTGAAACATCCGTTGCGTTGATAGAATTCATATCTAAAACAAAAGAACCCCCTGTGATTTCGTTTCCTTTCATTACGATATTTCCAGATTTTACAGTAATGGTACCGTCGTGAGAACTTGCCTGAGATTTAGCAACTTTATATCCCCACCAGTGAACATCAGAGCTTACTACTTTTTTTGCCTGCCCGAAAGCTAATCCACTAGCTAAAACTGCTAATAAGAATATTTTTTTCATTGTAAATTTTTAAATGTTTATTAACGCTGCAAATTTAATTATCTTATTTAATAATCCATCTTGATGTACATCAATAAAAATCTTTTTTGACATGAATAAAATCAGGCATAAAAAAACTCCGAATTTCTTCGGAGCTTATATTTATTCTGTAAAATAGGCGGTGTAAAGTGCCGCACCATTAATACTTGTACTTTCTGTATTAACTACATAAATAGGAATGTTCTTCAACATATCTTCCATCTTATCACTGATCTTGAATTTCTCATAGAATTTATCTTTGTCGATATATTCTCTTATGATCTGCGGAATATCTCCTGCAATCAGCAATCCACCTGTAGCTTTCAACTTTAAAGTAAGGTTGTTGGCTTCTCTTGCCAAAAACTCCAGGAACGTGTCTAAAGCAATTCTACAAATCAACGCATCTTCATGCATTGCTGCTTTGTAGATTTCTTCTGTAAAGTTTCCATTTGCCAAACGCTCAGAAAGCCATTCCGGTTCAGGATGCCTTTTTACATCTCTCAAAAATCGGTAGATATTAAATAAACCTGTTTTTGAAAGTACATTTTCCCAGCTTACAATTCCGTAGATATTATTTAAAAACTGATAAAATTCTACCTCAACATTGGTTCTTGGTGAAAACTCTGAATGCCCTCCTTCCGTTGCAAAAGGTCTTAAATATTTTCCGTCAAAAAAATATCCTGCTTCTCCCAAACCGTTTCCGGGTGCAAGAATAGCAACATTTCCTTTTTCAAGATGACCGCTTGTGTAGATTGCATCCAAATCAGAATCATCCAAAAGACCAATTCCATAAGCAGAAGCTTCCTGGTCATTCAGCATATCTACTTTCTCAAAACCAAATTTGCTGCGATATTCTTCTACATCTAAACTCCAGTTTTTCAAACGTGCAGGATGACTTTTACCATCTATTACAGGTCCCGGAACCGAAATCCCAAGTCGCTGAACATTTTCAAGCTGAGAATCCTGAATAAACTTCGAAAGAACATCTGAAAAAGATGCATATTCTTTGGTAGGATAATTATTTTTAAATTTAAGTTCTATCCCGGAATTTCCTGAAATATAGTACGCAATCGTAGTTACGTCTTCTCTCAAATTAGCTCCGATAATAGAAATATTATCATTATTGGTATTTTTAACTCCCGGTAAATAGAGAGGAAATTTTGGATTTAAATTCATAATCGCAAATTTTATCAAATATAATAATTGTTTTGGTATTTTTTGTATGGGAACAAAAAACCTTTTCAAAAACTCGAAAAGGTTTGGTTGATAACTGATTATATTTTTGTATTTATTTTCCTAAAGGAATATTGTACGAAAATCCGGCTCCGATGCTTCCCACATTATAGTCCTGAGAAGCTGGTGATGCGATATCTCCGTTGCTTCCTGCAAAAACTTTTTGGTATTGTACATAGAAATTCCAGTCTCTGTTGTGATATCCGATTTCCGGTTTAAGATAAAAACCACCATCTGGTCTGTTTACTGTAGAATTGGTTGCAACTTTCTCATCACCTACTAAAAATCCATATCCTAAATCGGCTCCGAAATAAAATCCTGTCTGTTTAGGATACACTCTGAAAAGAGCTGCTACAGGAATTACCCCAACATCGTTATTATTATATCCGTTGTTATCTTTTCCAAAATAATGAGTATAACCCGTTGCGATACCTAAACCAAAACCTGGAGTGATAAGATTTTGATACGCTACATCTACACCTACTGCAGCAGAAACGTTATCTGAAGGAACAGCAATACCTGCAGTTGCTCCTACTTTGATCATATTATTCATCTGAGCACTTTGCGCACTTACTAAACCGGCTGTTAAAATTCCAGCTGCTAAAATGGTTTGTTTAAACATTTTCATAACTCTGATTTTTTTAAATTTTACTACAAGGGCAGATGTAAAAATCATGCCAAAATAATTCACACTTCTTAACACGAAAGCCTAAACATTTCATAAAATAATGAAAATCAACTATTTAAAATTACAAATATTTAAATAGTTGTTTAACTTTACATGAAGGCAAACAATAAATCAACATTAATATTTGTTTATACTGTTTAACCTCATCTTTATTTCATCATCAAAAAACAAAATCAGGATTATGGCTACTTCATTTATCAATAACAAACATCTTCTTTGGCGTGCTGGTTTCGGACCTGAAATTGAGCAGGTAAATGATTTGAAAACTAAAAACATCAAAACGATTTTGAAAGAAGTGTTTAATGAAGAAACCTTCTCTCCTATTGTTTATGAAACTCCCGACATTGAACCCATTGAATACACAGACCCAAAAGCGACAGCCGAACAGAAAAGAGAAATTCAAAAAATAAATCAGAAGCAAAACAACGAACTGAACCTTAACTTTCTAAAAAAAATGACCGATAGCAAAGAACAATTACGGGAAAAAATGGCTTTTTTCTGGCACGGACATTTTGCCACGAGAATCAATAATCCGAAATTCAATCAACAGCTTTTGAATACAATTCGGGAAAAATCTATGGGGAATTTTAAAGATTTACTGTTTGAAGTGAGCCGCTCTCCTGCAATGCTTAGTTTTTTAAATAATCAACAGAATAAAAAAGATCATCCCAACGAAAATTTCGCCCGTGAAGTGATGGAGTTATTTACAATGGGTCGTGGAAATTATACCGAAAAAGATATTCGGGAAGCTGCAAGAGCTTTTACAGGATGGGGTTATGATAAAGAAGGAAATTTTAATGAAAGAAAAAAACTTCACGACACCGACACAAAAACTTTTCTTGGAAAAACCGGAAACTTTACCGGAGACGATATTTTAAATATCATTTTAGAGCAAAAATCTACTGCAGAGTTTATTACAACAAAAATCTATACCTTTTTTGTCAACGAAAAGCCCGATTCCAACAGGATTAAAAATCTAAGCGAAGACTTTTACCAATCCGGATATGACATCAAAAAACTGATGTCTGAAATTTTTTCAAGCTCATGGTTTTATGACAAAAAAAACATTGGCAACCGCATAAAATCTCCCACAGAATTATTTGCCGGAATGATGAGAATCCTTCCGATGAATATCCAAAATCCAGAAAACATTACAGTTTATCAAAAGCTTTTAGGTCAAATGCTACTTTATCCACCCAATGTTGCAGGTTGGCCGAATGGAAAATCCTGGATTGACAGTTCTACTTTAATGTTAAGACTTCAGATTCCGCAAATCTGGTCGGGTTTGCGCCCTATGGAATATTCAGCAAAAGAAGATGATGATATGGAAATGGGAATGAAATCACGGGAAGCTTTAAATAAAAGTTTCAAAAACCCTAATATAATTATCGACTGGACGAAAGTAGACCAGGCTTTAACGCAGAAAAAAGCAGAAGATTATCTGATCGTCAATTCAGAATCGTTGGATATGGATATTGTGAATCAGTTTTCAGATAAAAGTATTAAAATGAATGTGATCAATCTGATGTCTACACCGGAATATCAGTTAATGTAGTTTTAAGGTCGCAGGCTGCAGATTTTAACTAAAATTTGTCCTCTGTAACCTAATATCTTTAACCTAAAACCTAAATTTATGATTATAAAGAGAAGAGAATTTTTAAAGATAAGTTCATTGGCAACGGCTTCCTTATTGGTTCCGAATTTTTTGCAGTCGATGACTTTAGATAATGCATTGAATCCAAGTCAGAAGATATTGATCGTTTTACAATTTACAGGTGGTAATGATGGTTTAAACACGATTATTCCGACCAAAAATGATATTTATTTTAAAGAAAGAAATACGATTGCGATTACAGATTCATTAGCTTTAAATGATGAAACGGGAATCAATCCTTCGCTATCTTATTTTAAAGAACTGTTTGACAGCGGCGAACTTTCCCTAATGAATAATGTAGGTTATCCGAATCCTGATAAATCGCATTTCAGAAGCATGGATATTTGGCATTCTGCAAGTAAAAGCGATGAGTTTCTGGAAACAGGATGGCTCGGAAGATTTCTGGATGAAGAATGTTATAAATGCGAACATCCAACGCAGGCTTTGGAAGTTGATGACATGCTGAGTCTGGCTTTAAAAGGAGAAAACAACAAAGCTTTTGCGTTTAAAGATCCCAAAAAACTTTATCAAACCAGTCAGGAAAAATATTTTAAATCATTGTACAATAATGACCATCATCACGATGACGAAACCGTTTCTTATTTATACAAAACTTTAGGCTCTACGATCAATAACGCTGATTATATTTTTGAAAAAAGCAAAGCAAAAAAATCGACTCAGGAATATCCGAATTCTAAATTGGGAAAAGACTTTAAAACGGTGGCTTCATTGATTAAATCTGATATCAACACGCAAGTTTATTATCTTTCTATCGGAAGTTTTGATACGCACGTCAATCAAAACGAAAGACAGCAAAAACTGTTTAGAGAGATCAATGATGCCGTAAAATCGTTTGTTGCCGATATGAAATCGAACGGATTGTTTAATGACATTTTACTCATGACTTTTTCAGAATTCGGAAGACGTGTTGCCCAAAATGCAAGCAAAGGAACCGATCACGGCACGGCAAACCAAATGTTTTTTATCAGCGGCGGATTAAAAAAGAAAGGAATTCTGAATGCCCTTCCCGATTTACAAAATCTTAATGAAGGAGACTTAATTTACACCGAAGATTTCCGGAAAGTTTACGCTACAGTTCTTAAAAATTGGCTGAATGCAGATTCGTCAAAAGTGTTGGGTTGGAAGAACGGCATTTATGATTTTATTTAATTAAGCTAAAAATTCACTCATCTTATATTATTCTTAGTTCATCGCTTTATTTCCTTAGTTCAAAAAATAGTTTTTGATTTAAATCAAGTAATCATGATACTTTTACGCCATAAAATCAATAATTATGACAGAAAAACGTATCAACAGAGAGCTTATATTTTTAAGAACTTTCGCCTTTTCGATGACCATTGTAATTTTCTTTTTAGTTAATTCGGCTTTTAAAAGTAATGGAAACCAAAAGTTTTCAGAAATCGATGTGGAAAGAATTAATATCGTAGAAAAAGATGGTACTGTAAAAATGGTAATTACCAATGTAGATCGTTTTCCAAACGGAAAAATAAAAATCAACGGTGTTTACACCAACGAAAAGCGTAAAAAACGTTCCGGAATGTTGTTCTTCAACGAAGAAGGTCTGGAATGTGGTGGATTTATCTATGACGGTAAGAAAAACGCAGATGGTCACTCTTCAGGACTTTCATTTACGCATGATCAATATGACGGTGATCAAATCATGCAATTGTTATCTGAAGATTACCAGAAAGGCAATGAAAGGTTTGTAGGAAGCAGTCTTACATTCAACGATCGTTCTAAAAATGAATCTCAAAGAACTAAAAATTTCGGACAAGGAACACCAAGAATTATGCTTGGAAAATCTCGCGGACAAAGAGATGGCCTTTTTCTTTTTGATGCAAAAGGATTGCCTAAAGCCATGTTTTATGTAGACAAAGAAAACAAAGCAAAGCTCGATTTTTATGATGATAAAGGAAATATTACTGCTTCATTTCCCGAAGATTCACCAAAATAAACCGTAAACACATTTTCAATTATAAACTTTATAAATAGTTCTGTATTTTTATAGAACTATTTTGTTGTAACAAAATCATGAAGAAAATTTTAACCGAAATACAGCAGAACAAATACTTTTTACTCTTTATTTTTCTATTTTCTTATGTGCAAACCATAGAAATCCGTTTTCAGACAGAAAGAGAGATCAACTGGTACACTTTCACACCGGAAGCTCCCGTTTTGTATTTTGTAAACGCCGGTATTCTCTTTCTGATTATGCGTTTTCTGATGATGTATTGGCAAAAATCAGACAATTTCAATTTTAAAGAAATTTTTAAAATTTTTGGAACTTCCCTTCTTCTGTATTTAGTGATACTTACTATTTTCAAACTTATTATCGCTTTTATTTTTAATACTTTTGAAAGGAATTTTAATGCACAAACATTTCTCAACAATGCTATTTCAGATTTTTTGAATGCTTTTATTTACGGAAGTTTTTTTCTTGCTTTTTATTATTACCAAAAAAATCAGAAAAATCAGAAACAGATTGTAGCTTTTAATGAAATGCTTTCCGAGACCAAGATCAATCAGCTTAAAAACCAACTCAATCCCCATTTTTTATTTAACAATCTGAATATTCTCGACCAGCTTATTGAAGAAGATAAAACACAAGCTTCAGATTTCCTCAATGAATTTGCAGATATTTACCGCTATGTTTTGCAGGTTTCGGATAAAAGATTGGTAGAAATTGATGAAGAATTAGCTTTTGTTAAAAAATATTTCAAACTGATTCAGCACAAATACGGAAAATCTTATCAATTGGAAATAAAAAATAATCAATCGCAAGGTTTTATAGTTCCGTTAAGTCTTCAGTTATTATTAGAAAATGCCATTCAACATAATTTGGGAACAGAAACAAAACCTATTTTTATCACCATCAGCATTGATGAAGATCTTAATGTTTCAAATAATATAATTCAAAAGAGAAACACAAAATCTCCATCAGGAAAAGCATTGAAAAACCTCAACGAACAGTATTTTTTACTGACCGAAAATCAGATAAAAATTCAAAATACAAACGATCAATTTTCCGTAACCTTACCTATAATTAAAAAAATATGATAAGAATAGTCATTATTGAAGATGAAATTCCCGCAAGAAAAAAACTCATCAGATTTATTGATGAATTAAAAGAAACTACAGAAATCATTGCAGAAATTGATAATGTTGAACAGGCTATAGATTTTTTAAAAACAGAAAAATCTGTTGATCTTATTATTTCAGATATTGAATTGCTAGACGGAAATGCGTTTGAAATTTATGATCAGGTGAAAATTTCCTGTCCGATTATTTTCACGACCGCTTATGACCAATTTTGGATGAATGCTTTTGAAACAAATGGAATTGAATATCTTCTGAAACCTTTTACTTTAGAGCGTTTTCAAAAAGCATGGAATAAGTTTTCAGTCTTAAATAAATCTCATGCTTCTGATGAAATTTTATTGAAAATCAGCCAGATTCAAAAAGAGATTCAACCTAAAAGTTTCAAAGAACGATTCAGTGTAATCAGCAATAAAGGAATTTATTTTTTAGAAACTGAACATATCACATTTTTTAAAGCTGAAGAAGGAGTTATTTTTGCGTTTGATGATTCCGGTAAAAAACATTTACTCAATCAAACCGTGCTTAAAGAAATAGAATCACACCTAAATCCTAACGAATTTTTCAAGATCAACCGTAGCGAACTTGTCAATAAAAAAAATATTATAAAAATGGAGCGCTATTCGAAAAACGCTTTAGCTTTAGAAATGAAAGGTTTGGAAAATCCACTTATCACAAGCCAAAGTCAGACAGCTGATTTCAGAGAATGGATTGAAAAATAAAAACCTTCCCAAATTAGGAAGGTCTATATTTTCTAGTGAGGCGAAGGAATTGATTTCACATCTTTTGCTTCTTTGTTTTTATCGAGTTTCTCGGTAACTTTTTTAATGATAAAGTCTATAACAATTGGCACAACAAGCGCTACGACAGCTTTTAATATTCTGGATTTCATAATAATTTTATTTTCGAAATTAAATTACAACTTTCAAGCCAAGTTTTTAATTAAATAGAATTATGACTCTTCATTTGTTGTATTTTGAGCATTATAATTTGAGTGAGCAATTCTAATACTTTTAGCAATTCTCTGTTTCAGTTTTCTCGGACCTAAAACCGTTAAAAACTCTCCCATTCCCAAAATCATTCGCTCCAGTTCAAAGTTCAGCTGTACGCAAATTTTAAAAGTCGTTCCGCTTTCATCTTCTTTAATAATTTCCTGAGAATGATGAAATGGCTTGGTTTTTACGTAAGGCGCGTGTTCTGAATTAACAAAAAACACAACATTTTGAGGTCGCTGGGTTTCTGAAACGGTTGCTCCAATCACTTCCCCGAAATAGCGGTCTGCATCAAAATCTTTATCGATATATTCCGTTTCATGGTCTGTTTCAATGGTTATCATTCGGTCTAAAGCCAAATTGTAGATTGCTTTTTTGTGCCAACAAATCAAAAACCAACGATTGTTATATTCTTTCAGTAATTGGGGATGAACCGTCAGAATATTCTCTTCTCTTGCCTTAAAACTTTTATAACAAATCTTTAAAACCTTTTTATTTAAAATATTTTCATACAAAACATCAATATGCTCCAAACCTTTCAACTGTTCATTTTTATCTAAATGAATAATCGATTTTTGGCTGGTAGAATGGATAGAATCTTCCAACTTCTGAATCACACCATTCATTTCCTTGAACATCGAAAAATCTTTGAACTGCTTTAAGATCTGTATCGCATTATTCATCGCTTTTAGGTCATTTTCGTTCACTGAAATCTGATGAATACTGTAATCTGGGTCGCTGTAACGGTAATATTTTTTTTCAAAAACTTCAATTGGCGCTTCATAACCAAACTTTTCGCTTCGCATATTCTGCAAATCGAGTTGTACCGTACGTTTGCTGACGAAAGATTCTTTGCCTTCAAATTCAAAAAGCGCTTCGGAGCATTCGTCGATCAAATCTTCCAAAGTGTATTTTTTGTACTTATTCTTCAAACATTTATCTAAAGTTTTGTAGCGAATTAAAGCGTTTTTGTTAGATGACATAAAATAGGTTGAGGTTTAGATTAAGACTAAAGCAGGATGAATTCCCCTCCTTTGGAGGGGTGGCGAAAATTCGTAGAATTTTTGACGGGGTGGTTTAAAATGAACATCCAATTTGTCATTCCGTAGGAATCTAAGCAACTACTTATAAAAATTTTGCAGAGATTCCTACGGAATGACAAACTATATGAATAAACAAATCTATTTTCTCACCAAAGCTTTTCCTTCAAAAGAAATCCCGTCCCAACCGAATTCCATAAAATTTCTGATGTTTTGATGATCTGTTCCTTCAGGGTTCTGCAAAACATCTTTTCTGTAAAATTCTCCGAAGAGATTTAATGTTTCTTCTTTTGAGAGGTCATTTAGTTTCGCAAAACTGAAAACTTTGCACGAACCGTTGTTTTGATTGGCTTCATTTACAGTATTTCCGTTGGTAAATTTAGTTGGAGTAAAGTCGTAATGTTCATCAATAAATGCAATAACATCTTTAAATTGAATTTCCTCCGCTGATTTTTCTAATTGTTCGAATAACATATTTTTATTTTTAATATTTCTGAATAAGTTAATTTTTAATCATAAAATCTGCTCCATCGGAGCAATATCTGTGTAGAAATTTAAAAGGACACCATTGGGCATTCCGTAGGAATGCTATCTTTTTCTGTCGATAGATTTTTACAGACCGCTCCTACAAAGCTTAATACATCATTATCTTTATTTTTCTATATCAGTTTGCCACCTTGTGGCTTTTCTTAGAAACAAATTATTTCTGACTCCAGATTTACAATTAATTTTTTCAAAAATAATTAAAATAAATTGATCTACGCAAAAAGATTGCACACTTATGTTTTTATTTTGCATCAACAAAATGACAAAGTAGTAATAAAAAGTCTAATCTTTCGCAGCCCGACTTGAACGGAGCTCTTTTTACGAAACGAAGTGAAGTAAAAAAGCGGGAGTGGAAGGCGGAAAAAGCTGCCCAAACCTAACAAAGTGGTTAGACAAAGTCAAATAAAAAACAAAAATATGAATACGATTACAGGAAATGAATTGATCGCTTTAGGATACAGACCAGGAAAATGGTTTGCAGAAGCATTAGAATATATCAACGAAAATAAATTGGATGAAAATCAAATCTCTGAATATTTGCAGCAATTCAAATCTCCGGAACCTATTCCGTTGCATGCGGAACCGAAAGATTTCATCATCAACATCAAAGCGGAACATGAAAGTGAAAATGATAACGTAGAAAAAGTAATCAACACGATGAAAGTTTTGATGAAAACGCCAACGTTGATTGAAGGCGCCATTATGCCCGATGCTTGTCCGACAGGATCGGAAGGACATATTCCGGTTGGCGGAGTTGTTGTTGCAAAAAATGCGATTCATCCCGGATTTCATAGCGCAGATATTTGCTGTTCCGTTATGTTAACCGATTTTGGAAAAGCAAGTCCTAAAGAAGTTTTAGATGCTGCTCATTCTATCACCCATTTCGGATATGGAGGAAGACCGAGAGGTGAGCAAATGGAAATGTCTCAGGAATTGATGGATGCTTTCAGAGAAAATGAGTTTTTGAATGATGAAAAATTAATCAGCATTGCCCGTTCTCATATGGGAACTCAAGGCGATGGAAACCATTTTTTATTTGTTGGAGCTTCTAAAAACACAGGAAATACAATGTTAGTGACTCATCACGGGTCGAGAGCTCCTGGAGCAATGTTGTATGATAAAGGAATGAAAGTCGCGAATAGATTCAGACAGGAAATTTCGCCAGAAACTTTGAGAGAAAATGCATGGATTCCGTATGAAACCGAAGAAGGGAAGCAATATTGGGAAGCTTTGCAATTGATAAGAAACTGGACGAAAGAAAACCACGAATCGATTCATAACGCGACTTTAGAAAAGCTAAATATTGAAAGACAAAACAGATATTGGAACGAACATAATTTTGTGTTCAGAGACGGAGATTTATTTTACCACGCAAAAGGAGCCACTCCACTGGATGATAAATTTTTGCCGGATATTACAGGTCCGAGATTGATTCCGCTGAACATGTCGGAACCGGTTTTGATTGTTCAGGGAAAAACGAACGACAGAAATCTTGGATTTGCACCACACGGAGCAGGAAGAAATTTCAGCAGAACGCAGCATAAAAAATCTCTGGCCCATAAAACGATTGAAGAAATTTTTGAAGAAGAAACAAAAGGTTTGGATATCAGATTTTTCACCAATGATATTGATATTTCTGAATTACCGAGTGCTTATAAAAGTGCAAAAAACGTGAGAGCTCAGATTGAAGAATACGGATTGTGTGAAGTATTGGATGAAGTGATGCCTTACGGATGTATTATGGCGGGAGATGTACAGAAAAATGCGCCTTGGAAAAAGAAAAAAAAGTTTAGAAAAGCTTAATTTTTTTAAAATTTCATAATGGTGGGAACAGTAGCTCAGATGGTAGAGCAACAGGATTACTTTTCGCTTACGGCAAATAAAGTTCCTATGAATTAAGGTTGTTGGTCGCAGGTTCGAGCCCTGCCTGTTCCTCAAAATATTGAAAATGTTTATATTCAACAATTAATCATTTTCATTTTTCACAAAATTTAAGGCAAAGAAAGTTCCTATTGATTTCCCACATTTACTTTCCGCCTTTTTACAAATTACGAGGCAAAGGGAGTTCCTATATTTGGATAATTACTCCCCGCCTTTTATAAAACTATAGGTAAAAGGAGTTCCTATATATTTCACTTAAAAGAACATACTCCTCACTTATTTTTTTAAAATTAAAAACAATGAAAACATTAAAATTATTCAACGCCGTATTGGCAAAAAAATCTAATGAAAAACCATTTATTTCAGATACCGGTTTTATCATTGAGTCTGATGCATTTTGGGCTAAAAAAGAAATTATTTCTTATTATTCAAAAGAAAAACTAAATGGAAATGATTTAAACAAAACCTTTCATAAATCGTGGCAGAAAATTAAAGAAAGCTCTAGAATTGAATTATTGATCGAACAAATCAATCATTATATTTCAACATATGGAAGTGATTTTCAAAATGAAATTTATATCCCTAAAGAAGTGTTGAATGTTCCTGATTTGAAGCTAACTTTTAAAGTAATTAAAGCCTATACTCAAGAAGAAATGCAGGAAAAATGTCTTTCTCTTTTGAGATCAGGTATTGCTTTGAAAGAGGAAACAATTGATGACCTGCTTTATATTTTGCATACCGAACTGGAGTATGATTTCACAGGAAAAGAAAATATCCGAAACAAAGAAGCGGTGATAAAAATTGCCGACCGATACGATATTTATCCCGAAAATTCCGTTGAATTTTTCCGTTATGTAATTTATAAAACAACCAGAACAACGCTTTTAATTAAAAGCAATGACTTAATAGATGATATCAAGAAAAGTAAATTTAATCCAACTTATCTGTTTGAAAACTTCGGATTGGAAAAAATGGCGGAGATCTTTAACCGATTCAAGCCTTTGTTTTTAGCTTATAAAAACAGAGCGCCGAAAACGATTAATAAAATTTCAAAACTGTCAAAAGTTTACCATCAACCGTTAATTTCAAATCCATTAAACAATGCTACTAATATTCTGTTGGAAAACAGCGATTTAAATTGGTTAGAAAATGCCACACCTTTTGCTTTGTTTAAAGCTTTATCGGCTTGTTATTCTAGAATGTATGGCCAGAATATTTTTGTCTACAGAATCAGAAACGGAAAATCTTGGACAAAAAAAGGAACTGCTACTTCTGTGAATGAATTAAACTATGATTTTATCTTAAATTACTTAAAATCAAAATATAATCTTTCTGAAAAGAAATTCTATTTCCCTAAAGATGTAGCATTTGGTTTACCTACCTCTGAGAAAATGGTTGTTGGAAATATTCCGACCGGAACGAGATTTTATGGAGAAAGACTGGCTGTCGGAATTTACTGGGAAGATGCTTGGGGAGCCAATGACCTTGACCTTTCCGGATTGAATATCGCCGGAAAAATCGGGTGGAATGCAGCCTATAATCAAGATAACGGACAATTGATGTATTCCGGAGATATGACTTCTGCTCCAAATGGTGCTGTAGAATATCTTTATGCCAACAAATATTTAAATACTCCAACGCTTGTAATGAATAGTGTTTTCTCCGGAGATTCTAATTGTGGTTATAAAATCGTTATAGGAAAAGGAGATGATATTTCCTATGATTATATGATGAATCCTAACAATCTCTTTGCGGAAGCTAAGTGTAACTCGGTTCAGAAACAAACGATTTTAGGTATGCTACTTCCAAAAGATGGAAAACAATGTTTCGTCTTATTAAATTTCGGAGCAGGAAACTCTCATGTTTCAGGAACTTCTGAAGTTTCTGCAATGGCGACGAATGCGTTGTATCAGCAATGGTATGAATCAATTTCTTTTAATCATTTAATAGAAAAACTGGGCGCAATCATCACTTCAGAAAAAGAAGAAGCAGACTTTGATTTCTCTTTAGAAACCTTGGAAAAAGATAGTTTTACCAAAATTTTCAAATAATATTTTAGCTGTCATTTTGAGTGAAAAATCTTGAAATGATTGCTTTTTTTAAATCATTATTTTCCTTTTGTCTTAATACAGAAGAAACAAAATCGTTACGTTAAGAATTCAAAGTTATTTATACAAAGAGAATTTTATCTTCGATAAAATCTTTGCGCCTTAAAAACAGAATGAATTAAAAAACTTTGCGTCTTTGCGTTTCACCAAAGAACCGAACCTTAGAATTTAATTTTTATTTTCTCGCAGATTTAGAAAATTAAGCAGATTTTATAAATGTAATTATTTGCGAAATCAAACTAATCTGTAAGAGAATTATATATTAATATTCTTAATTGAAATCAAACCACTTTTCACATCAATTACAGTTCTTTTTCCATAATCAATCTGAAGATTAAACATATTATCCAAAGGGAATTTGAGAATAGACTGAATTATTAATCGAATGACTCCGGCATGAGTGATGAGCAAAATTTTGTTATTACTTTCTTTTAAAATCAATTCATTCCAAAACTCAGAAACACGGGTTTGCATTTCTAATAAATTTTCACCGTTTGTTGCTTTTACATTGATAAAATCGTCATACCAAAGATTAATTTCTTCTTTCGGAATTTCTGTCCATTTTTTCATTTCCCAGTCTCCGAAATTCATTTCTTTAATTCTTTCATCAGTTTGATAATGAAACTGAAAATGTTTTGCCAATGATTGACAACGTTGAGACGGACTCGAAATAATCAAATCAAAATCGGAATCAATTTGAATCGATTTAAAATCTTCAACATAATTTTTACACAAAGATATTTCGGCAAATCCATAACACAGATTATCCGGATTTTCCACGGCAGTATGACGAATCAGATGAATTTCCATACGATAATTGTTCCTAAGTAAAATAAAACTTCACAAACCTGCTGCACCGTTCCCAAACAATCACCTGTATATCCTCCAATGTGTTTTTTGAAATACCAACCCAAATATATTTTTCCGGTATACGCAAAAAGCAAAGCAAAAATCAATCGCCAATCGGGAATTAAAGAAAAAGCCAATAAAACAGCCATAAAACTAATGGCTAAAGACTTTCCGTCTAATGCTTTATTCGCCAAAGGTTTTGATTTGCTCACATCAATATCTGTCACATATTGATGCGTATAAATCATTGTTCCGGCGATAAACCGGCTTGAAGTATGGGCAAAAATAATGATGGTTAAAGTTTTCATTACATCTAAACTTTCCAATTCTTTAATGCTGAGAAATTTTAGAGCAAACAACAAAATAATTCCAATCGCACCATAAGCTCCGACACGACTGTCTTTCATAATGGTCATGATTTTTTCCTTGCCATAACCACCACCAAAACTGTCACACACATCGGTAAACCCGTCTTCATGGAAAGCCCCGGTCAACAAAACACTTACGCTCATCATTAAAACAATGGCAATTTCTAAATTGAAAAGCTGAAAAGAGCCATATAAAACAACCGCGTTAATCAACCCAACCAACAATCCAACCCAGGCAAAATACTTTTGAGACTGGTTCATAATTTCATTGGAATACGGAATTTTAAAAGGAACCGGAATTCTTGTAAAAAACATCAGCGCCGTTGCAAAATAAATCAGTTCATTCTTTACAGCTTTCATTTATTCTTTATTTGAAACATTAGCATCTTCAAAACTCGACATTTCATTTAGAAAATTAACGGCACTTTGAATAATAGGATAAGCCAATGCGCAACCTGTTCCCTCGCCTACTCGCAAATTGAGATTCAACAAAGCTTTTTGATTTAATAATTCCAATAATTTGATATGCGCAAATTCGTCGCTCACATGGCAGAAAATACAGTTATTTAAAATCTCAGAATTCTTTTTAAACAAAACAGAAATGGCAACCGTTGCGATAAATCCGTCAATTAAAATCAACATATTTTGGTGGTACGCTTCCTGCATCGCTCCAATCATTTCGGCAATTTCGAGTCCTCCGAAAGTTTGAGCAATTTCATCTGCAGTTTTTAAATGAGGATATTTTTCTATTGCTTTTGAAAGAATATCAATTTTATTCTGTAGCTGACTATCATTTAAACCCGTTCCTCTTCCAACGCAATTTTCAATCGGAATATCAAATAACTGACTCATCATCAATGAAGAAGCCGACGTATTTCCAATTCCCATTTCACCAAAACCGATGACATTAGAACCCGTTTCTGCAATTTCTTTAACCACAGATTTTCCGTTTTCCAAAGCCTGTTGGTATTCTTCACTCGTCATAGCAGGTTCATCCAATATATTTCTGCTTGACTTTCTAACCTTTTTATGAATTAAATTTAATCCTTCAGGAAAATCAAAATTCACTCCCGCATCTACAATTTTTATGTCAATATTATTTTGCTTACAAAATACATTAATTGCTGCACCGCCACCTAAAAAGTTCATTACCATTTGATAAGTAACTTCCTGCGGGTAAGCGCTCACTCCTGCAGTTGCAATTCCATGATCGGCTGCGAAAACAACCATGTGAGGTTTTATTAGTTTTGGTGAAGTGGTTTGCTGAACCATACCGATTTTATGAGCCAGATTTTCTAAAAATCCTAATGCTCCTAAAGGTTTTGTTTTGAAATCAATTTTGTGTTGTAATTCGTCTGCTAACATTGATGTATTGTATGTTTTTGCAAATTACTAAAATCTATTTGTTAAACAGATATTTAATTTTCTTTTGTCTTGAAACAAAATAGTAAAGTTGGAAAATCGCAAAGGCGCAAAGACTTTAAATTATACTATTGCTTTTAAGACGCAAGAAAATCAAAGATTTCTAGCAAATTATGTTTCGTTTTAAGGTTTTCGCAACTCAATTTTATCACAGATAAAATTTTTGCGCCTTGAAACATAAAGCTTCGAAATAATTTTGCGTCTTTGCGATTTACCAACAACCTCAATTATATTTTGAATATAAAAAATCTCAAACCCTCCGACACTAAACCCAAAACCACAACGCAAAAACATTGCGCACCTCCCTTTTTACTTTGCAATATAAATTAAAACAATGACACCAAAAATACTAGATAAATTAAAAGAAATAGAGGTAAAAAGAAACATAGAAATACTTCTTGCAGTAGAATCTGGAAGCCGAGCCTGGGGTTTTGCTTCTCCAGACAGCGATTATGATATACGCTTTATATACCGCCACGAAAAAGATTGGTATCTTTCACCGTGGGATAAAGATGAAACGATAGAATTTATGACCGAAGATGATTTGGATGGTTCCGGATGGGATTTGAGAAAGACCTTTCATCTCTTATTAAAATCGAATGCAGCTTTATTGAGTTGGTTCTACTCTCCTATCGTTTATGTGAAAAATGAAAAATTTCACGACTTATTTAAACCTTTAGCAGATTCTGCTTTTTCACCAATAGCGGTTTCTTACCATTATCTGAGCATGAGCAAGAAATATCTGGAAGCCTGCAGAGCCGATGAAATAAAACTGAAATCTTATTTCTACTGTCTTCGAACTGCTTTGACCGGAAAATGGATATTAGAAAAAGGAACTGTTCCTCCTGTTTTATTCAGTGAATTGTTAGTTTTAGTGGATGATTTTACAAGAACCAAAATAGAAAATCTTGTTGCCTTAAAAGCTACCAAAGGAGAATCTTATTACCATCCGAATGATTGGGAATTGTTTGAGTTTTTGGAAAAAGTGATATTAGATAATGAGGAAAGAGCCAAAAGTTTGAAAGGTGGAAATACGGATAAGGTGGAAATGGAGAAGGTTTTTAGGGAGATATTGACGTAGATAAAGGTTACGGGAAGCCGTAATCTTTTTTTATGGATTAGGAATATATTTGTTTGTTGGAGAATTATACTAAATATTAATATATTAGAAAAAACTAAAAACTATGGCAGTTAACAGAGGTTCAGAGTGGAGAAAATGGGATTTACATGTTCACACACCTTACACATTTTTAAATAGATATAAATGTGAAGAAAGCGAATTTATTGAAAAAATAAAGAATGAAAATATCTCCTGCATTGGAATAACAAATTACTTTAAATTTGACAACAGAGAGTTTGAACTAAAGGATAAGCTTGAAAAAGAAGGAATAACAACATTTTTGAATCTTGAAATTAGATTAGATTATCAAAATAAAGAAGACGACTGTCTCGATTTGCATATTATATTTTCTAACAGTGTCGAAAAAGAAAACATAGAGAAGTTTCTACATAATATGAATGTAAATATTAGTGGAAATGATAAAAAATGTATAGATTTAAATGAAAAATCAGATTTCGAAAATGCTGTAATTAATTTTGATAAGTTGAAAGAATGCTTAGAAGAAGAATCCATTGGTTTACGAGGAAAATACTTAATTGGTTTTTTATCTAGGGGAAAGGGTAATGCCCGAACTAGTACAAATTATGAAAAATTAACGAAACATGCTGATATTCTTATCCATTCTACTGATAATCCAAAGAACATTGATGAAGATGCGAAGTTTTGGATGGCTTATAAAAGACCACTTTTACAAAATAGCGACGCCCACAGTCTTGATAGTATAGGTAAAAAATTTACTTGGATAAAAGCTGAACCAACATTTGAAGGTTTAAAACAAATCATATACGAACCTAGTGAAAGAATAAAAATTCAAATAGCTGAACCTGAATCTGAAAAATTAGATAACCTAATGATTGGAGAAGTAAGTTTCCAATCATCAGATAATAAATTTACACCAGAAATTATAAAATTTAATAAAAATTTAAATGTCATTATCGGAGGAAAATCATCGGGGAAATCAATACTGCTATATAAAATTGCCAGAACCTTAAATGCAGAAGTCTTATTGAATAATGCTGATGAAGATTTATTGAAAAATAATATCCTAAAATATAAAGACTCAGACGATAATAAATTTAAGGATTTGTATGATCTTTCTGAGGGGGATAATGGCTTTAATTTCAAAGTAAAATTATTCTCTGGTAGTGAACAATTAATTGTAGATAGATCTAATCAATCCAGTATTTTACCTAGTATAAAATATATCCCTCAAAATCATCTATCTAATCTGGTGGATAAAAGTAGAAAGAGTGGGAATACTCTAAAAAAGTTAATAAGAGATTTAATATTAGAAGAACCTGACTTTAGAAAAAAGTATAATGATTTTGTTGAGAATGCGATGAGAAATGATCGACAAAGAGAGCAAGACGTAGACTATTATTTTTCGTTAAAAGAAGCTATTAAAAAGAAAGAAGAAGAATTATTAACGAGAGGAGCTACTAAAGCTCTTGAAGAAGGAGTAGCTTCTAATAAAGATAAACTAAAGCAATTAAGTGCTAGTTTTACGCCTGATGAATCTCAAGAATATAATAAATTAAATGAAAGAATAAATTTACTAAAAATTGAAGAGAGCAAAATAAATTCTGATTCTGATAAAATTAAAAATTTCAATGATGAAGTAAAAAGATTTCTTAACGAATTTGTAAATCGTAAACGTATTTTAAATGATTCATTAGAAGTTGATACTATTAAAACTACTTTCTTGCCTAAATACAATTTTATAGAAGATGCTCTCAACAATGTTAATAATATAGAAAATGAAATAAATAAAAATGAAGAAGGAAAATTTATTCAAGAAAATATATTTAAAATAAATTTGTTGAAAATTAAACAAGAACAGATTGATATAGAGAATAAATTAAAACCTTTTACTGAAAAATTTGCTAATCAAAAGCAAATTGAATCTATTCAAAAGAGTATTTCTGAAGATCAGAAAAAACTAAGTGAAATCCACCAATTCAGAAAAGAAATTGATGATAACATCGCTAACCTTAAAGTACAAAAACAGAAAATTTTTGATGAGTTGGAGAAAAATTTTAAACTTTATATAAAGGTTTTAGAAGAATTAGAACCAAGAATATCTTCTATCGAAAATGAGGATGATAAGATTGATATTATAGGCTCTATTAAATATAATTTCCCTAAATTCAGAGAAATGGTTGAATCTATTATTAATCAAAAGAAATTTAATAATGAAAATTGTAAGTATTTATATCAATATGAAAGGGATAATAATGTAAAATCTGCTCTTTCAGAAATTGATTTTAATTATATAAAAAATGATTTAAAAAATCTATTTGAGAAAATTGAAGATAATCCAGGTATATTAAAGGGTAATAATACAGAAAGAGATGCTTGTAAAAAAGTATTGACAGATTATTTTTTTGATCATTGGGATGTAAAATCAGACAATGATGATATCCATAAAATGTCAACAGGTAAAGCTAGCTTTGTACTATTAAAATTAATAATCAAACTTAGCAAAGATAATGGCCCCATACTAATAGATCAACCAGAAGACAATTTAGATAATCGTTCTGTTTCCAAAGAATTAGTTGAATATTTAAAGTTAAGAAAAAGAGAGAGACAAATTATTTTAGTAACTCATAATCCAAATATTGTAGTAAATGCAGATGCCGAAAATATTATTGTTGCCAACCAAAATGGTCAGAATGATAGTGATAGCGATAGTCCATATAAGTTTGATTATATAAATGGTGCTTTAGAAGATTCATTTAATGATAAAGATTGTAAAGACCTATTAAAAAGTATGGGAATTAGAGAACATATCGCCGAAATAGTCGAAGGAGGTAAAGAAGCATTCAAAAAACGTGAAGAAAAATATGGATTCTAAATGACCATCCAAGACTTAAAATCCCGCAACCTCATCCTCTTCCAATCCATCTCCGGAAGCCGCTCTTTCGGACTCGCAACGGAAAACTCAGATACAGATATTCGGGGAGTGTATTATTTACCGAAAGATGATTTTTTTGGCTTAAATTATATTCCGCAGATTTCTAATGAGACGAATGATATTACCTATTATGAGATTGGAAGATTTGTAGAATTATTGCAAAAAAACAATCCGAATATTCTGGAAATCTTGGCAAGTCCGGAAGATTGTATTCAACATAAAAACCCGTTGATGAATTTACTGAAACCTGAAGATTTTCTTTCCAAATTATGCAAAGATACTTTTGCTGGATATGCGATCTCACAAATCAAAAAAGCAAAAGGTCTCAATAAAAAAATCCTTAATCCGATTGATAAAGAAAGAAAATCGATTCTTGATTTCTGTTATATTTTAGAAAATAACAGCTCTCTACCGTTGAAAAAATGGTTGCAAAAAAGTGGTTTAATTCAAGAAAAATGTGGATTAGTCAACATCGACAATACCAAAGGAATGTTTGCGCTTTTCTATGATGAATCGGGAGATTTAAACTACAAAGGAATTATTCAGAATGAAGAAGCCAATCAGGTTTCCGTTTCATCAATTCCGAAAGGTGAAGAATCTTTGGCGTTTATGTTTTGTAATCTCGACGCCTACTCTACCTATTGCAAAGATTACCGCGACTATTGGAAGTGGGTTTCAGAAAGGAACGAAGACCGTTATAATGTCAATCAAAATCATGGACAAAACTACGACAGCAAAAATATGATGCACACCATTCGGTTATTGCAGTCTTGTGAACAGATTTTCAAAACCGGTTCTTTACAAATTAAAGTGGAAAACCGAGACGAATTGTTAGACATCAAAGCCGGAAACTGGTCGTATGAAAATGTAATGAATAAAGCTGAAGTACTGATTAAATCAATCGAACATCATCATTCAAAGTCTAATCTTCCGGACACACCGGATCTGGAAAAAACAACCAAAATTTTAGTGGAGATAAGAAATTCCTTATACTGTAATTAAAAACAAAAAAGGCTCCAAATCGGAGCCTTTTATATGATATGATCTATCGGGTTTCAATACCAAAAACGAATGATTATTTAACCATTCTGATTTCTACGGCAACAAAACCTTTCGGAGATTTCTCTTTTTCGAAAGATACTTTATTTCCTTTTTTGATAGGTTCCATACAGTTATTACTGTGGAAGAAAACATTTTCTTTAGAACCGTCTTCTGTAATAAAACCATAACCTTTTTCACTGAAAAATGTTACAATTCCTGTTTTTACCAATTCTTCAGCTTCAATAGGAGCTGCACCCAATTGGATGTTGTTGATATCAAACTCTTCAACATTGCTGTTGTCAGGTGGTGTAGAAGTCAACTGACCATTTGCATCAACATACATGATCATGTCATCAAGACCTTTACCTTTGTTGTTGACTGTTTTACGCTCTTCTCTTTTCTGAGCTTTTTCTTTTGCTTTCTGAACTTTTTTCTTGAAATTTTCTTTTTTTGAGAAAGAATCCGCCATATATTGTATAAAATTTATTTGTTACGTGCTGATTGTTAAAGATAAAACTTCTTTTTGAAATCTATCTTATTATAACCAAATACTTTTCCCGATTAAATCAGAAAGGTATTATAGTTTTTCAGTAATAATAAAAGATTGCCGACACAAGTATTTTCTGAGGAATAAATTGAGGCATCTGAAATGTGAAAACTGAGAGAAAAATAAATGTTTTAAACTTTGCCTGAAACAAAAGCTTGAAAACCTTTCTATTAATTGCTTTTGCAAATATACGATAAATATTATTGGGATTTATGCTAAATCTAACTTTTTCATATTCAATAATTTATAAAGTCCTTTTTTCTTCATTAAAATACTGCTTCGTACATGACATTTTTTTCGCCAATAAAAGATTCAAGTAGATTTTACAATCCTTAAATAATTCAAAAGTTTATAAAGAAAATTGATAACTCAGTTTCTTTTACATTTTGTAAACTTTTGAACTTCTATCTTTTAATTATTTCTTTTGCACCTTTTGCGGTAAAATATTTTTGCTAAGAAAATAATAATTAAACTCGTTATACATTTTGAATATTGTCTTTCAAAAATATGTAAAATGCCTTTGTATAACTTGAAAACAATCAGATTTTAAAATCCGTTGCATGACTTTCTGTTCAACGAAGTATAATTATTAAAAAGGATATTCATAAAATATTTCTTTCAGGTTGTAACAAATAAATAAATCCAGCAACAAATTAATTGATATGTCAATAATTGATAAGTCATTATTAAAACAATTCATTATGGAAAAATTAGATTCAATTATATTTTACAATATCGATAAAGCAATCAGAGCATACAGAAATTATGCTCAAAGACAGCTTAAACTTCATGGATTTACCATAACAGTCGACCAATGGCTAATCATAAAAGCAATTCTCGAAAACCCCGGAATCACTCAGAATGAACTTGGAGATCTGGTTTTTAAAGACAATGCATCGGTAACAAGAATAATCGATTTATTGGTAAAATCGGAATATATAATCCGAACAGTTCACAGCAAAGACCGAAGGAAAACCAACCTTGAAGTAACAGACACAGGTCTGAAAATCATTAAAGAAGTTCAGAAAATAGTAGAGCAAAACAGAAAAATAGCTTTGGAAGGAGTTTCCAAAGAAGAACTGCAAATCATGAACAATGCATTATTAAAAATTTCACAAAACACAATTAACACCAAAAAATAAAACACCATGCTACGAATAATTCTATTTATTTTTGTTTGGCTGATGTCTCTTTTCAGCCTTAAAATCTCGGCACAAACTATTGCTTCTCAAAGTCATTCTCTCTCAGGAAGTATCGATTCAGGCAAAGTAAATCAGGTTGAAATTAATTTATTCAATTCTGAGAACAAACTGGTAAAAACAGAAATTGCAGATCAAAACGGAAAATTTACTTTCAATGATCTTATCGATGGAAACTATATTGTACAGATCAACAAAAGCGGTTCTGAAGCGTATAAATCTGACCTAATTTCGGTAAAAGAAAACACCAACCTTCCCATTATTCATTTAAACGAAAAAACGATTGAAGCCGTTACGATTACCAAAGCAAAACCTTATATCGAGCGACAAGACGGGAAAATGATCCTGAACGTAGAAAACAGCATCGCAGCAACAGGAACTTCCGCTTTTGAAGTGCTGGAAAAAGCTCCAGGCGTAAATATTGACGGAAGCGACAACATCAGTCTGCGTGGAAAAGGAAATCTTCTCATTCAGATCGACGGTAAAAATACTCCGATGACCGGAACTGATCTTGCCAATTATCTTCGAGGAATTCCCTCTTCGAGCGTAGAAAAAGTAGAATTTATTACCAATCCATCAGCAAAATACGACGCTGCGGGAACTTCAATCATCAATATTAAGCTTAAAAAAGATCAGCGAAAAGGTACGAACGGAAGTCTTTCCACTTCTTTGGGAACCGGAAAATATATTAAAAACAATAATAATTTCAGCATCAATCACCGCAATAAAAAAGTGAATATTTTTGCGAATTATGGTTTTGCCTATAGAGAATTTTACAATCATCTGGTTTTAGACAGAAACTTTTACAATGACAGCGGAAACTTTGAAAAAGCTTATCTGCAGGATAATTATTTGAAATTTAATTTCAGAAATCATATCGCAAAAGCCGGAATGGATTATTATCTGAATGATAAAAACATCATTGGTTTTTCGGCTGGTTTTGTAAGCAACAGGTTTGATCCGAGAGGTGATAATTCGAGTTTGGTTTTAGGCAGTAATCAACTTCCAGAAAGTACTTTCACCTCACAAAACAGATCAAAAGATCACTGGAAAAATATTTCTTTTAACCTTAATCATAAATATAAGATTGATTCTTTGGGTTCTGAACTGACCACCGATTTCGATTATATCAATTATTCAAATACTTCGCTCCAGAATTTTGATACGAGAAACTACGCCATCAACGGAAATCTTAATAGTTTTGATATTTTAAAAGGTGACATCAACGGAGCTCTGAATATTTATTCTTTAAAATCTGATCTATCTAAAAGCTTAAAAAACAACTGGAAAATAGAAACCGGAATTAAAACCAGCTTTGTAAAAGCAGATAACGATATGCAGTTTTTTGATGCTACTTCGGGAGTTTCAATTATTGATCAGAACAAGACCAATCATTTTATTTACGAAGAAAACATCAATGCTTTATATGGAAATGTTTCTAAAAAATGGGATAAATTCAGTGCAATATTTGGCTTAAGAGCAGAAAATACCAACGTTACCGGAAATCAGATAACAACCAATCAGGTTAACAAAAAGAATTATACCCAATTATTTCCTAGTGCTGTTTTTTCTTATGATTTGAGTGAAAAAAATAACATTGAACTGAATTTCAGCCGAAGAATTACAAGACCAAGCTACAATCAGTTGAATCCTTTTAAATTTTATCTCGATCCAACAACTTACAAAGCCGGAAATCCTGATCTGAACCCACAAACAACAATGAATTATGAATTGACGTACAGCTTACAAAACAAATATTTTGCAACATTTAGTTATAGCAAAACGTCTGATAATATCACCGATGTTCTGAAACCAACTGTAGAAAACGGCAATATTGTGGTGGTGCAGACCAATGATAATTTAAGTTCGGCATCTTATTTAGGATTGTACCTTATTGCACCTATAAAAGTGACAAAATGGTGGGATATGAACAACAGCGCCAATTTCTATTACGGAAGCTACACCGGAAATATTGCTGAAACCTATATTAAAAATCAGGGAAATTTTACTTTCAATGTCAACAGCATCAACTCTTTTAAGCTTGGAAACGGCTTTACAGCCGAGCTTACAGGAAATTACAGAGCAAGAGAAGTTTATGCTTATATGGATCTGAAACCGAACTGGTATCTTAATATCGGTGCTCAGAAGAAATTTAAAAACAACAGTACTCTGAAGTTTTCATTTAACGATATTTTCTTCACCAGCAATCCTGAAGCAAGAAATGTCTACTCCAATTACATCGAAAATTTTGTGGTTCGCCGAGAAACCCGTGTTGCAACACTTTCTTATACCTACAATTTTGGTTCATCCAAAAACGGACAGCCAAGAAAAACCGGTGGTGCAGATGATTTGAAGCAGAGAATTGGGAATGGGTAAATTATTGTGAGAAAATAATAACTGTCATTGCGAGGAACGAAGTGACGAAGCAATCTCTAATTTTCAAACCTTCTCTTTGTTATTACGCAGGAATCAAAATTGTTTAATTATAAGGTTACGGTTTTCCGTAATCTTTTTTTTATGTAGAAATCATATATTTGGAAAAAACAAAAACCATGAGTTTCAAATTACTTGCTATAAGACCCCTCGATAGCTGCAATACAATTTTTTTAAAAAACCTAATTCCAAATCAAACTTATCAATTTTACAATGATTACATTTTTCATTATGAGGATAATGATCAGACTAAAGATGTTATCAATATTGAAAAGTTAAAACAAACTGTTCCTGAAAATCTTTATAATCAAGGAAAAACAGAAATTAATATTTCAGCAATAGTTGGTAAAAATGGTAGTGGAAAGAGCAGTATTGTAGATCTACTTTATGCTTCTTTTTATAATCTTGCAGTTTCCGAAGGAATTATTAAAATCATAGATTTTTCTGATGTAGCTATAGATTTAGAGGATCAATACTTCAATTTAAAAGATTACAAAACTCCTTTTAAAAATGAAAGTGATTACAATTTTTACAAAAAAGAAAAAATAAATTACTTTGATAAAATACATAATAAGGCTGTAGAAGATAATGATCAAGAATTAATTAAATCTTTGGCAAAATGGAAATATGTTTTTGATACTAATATTTTATATTATATAGAGAATCTGTATTTAGAAATCTATTTTGAAATTAATGATGTTTATTTCTTAATTAAAAAGAAAGACAAGAGCGAAGACTTCAAGTTTGATTTCTTTGAATTTAAAGAAAATAAATTTAATAATGTTCTTTTTAAAGATCTAAAACATAATGAGGACCAGGAATATCTAAATGGAGAAATAAAAACTATTTCAAAACTCTTTTATAATCTTATTGTAAACTATTCCCTTTATGGTTTAAATTCGGAAGAAGTTGGGGATTGGATAGAACGACTTTTTCATAAAAATGACGGTTATCAAACTCCTATCGTTATAAATCCTTATCGTGAACATGGAAAAATAGATATAAATAGTGAAAATAATTTGGTAAGAGATAGATTAATGGCAAATACTTTAATTAATGAAAGTTTACGGCAACTTACCCCAAACGCATATATTACCGATTTAATGATTTCAATCAATGAACAGGAAATAGATAATAAGCTTTTCTCAGATATTGAAGTTGAAACTAAGTTCATAGACTCACTAATTGATTTCTTCAATGCAAATGAGAATTTAGTAGATCAAAAAAAAATAAAAAAATCTACATTTTCAATAAATGAACTAGATAGTGCTTGTATCAATTATATTTTTAGAAAACTAAGAAAAATTATCCGCAACTATATTATTTATTCAGATTATGGAATTATTGAAAATGAATTTAAAATACGTGGTGAAAATATTGACATTATAACCACTCTTTTAAACAAGCTTTCTACTGATAATAGTCATATCACATATAAAATAAGACAAGCAATAAATTTTATTGTTATCAATAAAATAGAAGGTAGTGATATGATATATAATTATTTTAATAAAGATAATCTTAAAGAAGATCAAAAGAGCTTTATATTTTCTGATTATTCTAAAATAATCAACAATAGAGCAGATAAATATTCAATAGATGTTATTAGTTTACTTCCACCATCAATTTTTGAAATTGATTTTATATTTAATGATGATGTAGGTAATAAATTTTCAATGTTAAGTTCAGGAGAAAAGCAACAAATATTTGGAACAAATTCAATTCTATATCATTTAATCAATCTAAATTCTACTTTTAATAATAAGTTTGAATACAAATACCCATATATAAACTTAATTCTTGATGAGATAGAATTATACGCACATCCAGAAATGCAACGCCAATACATTAATAATCTTTTGAATGGAATCAATAAATTACATATTCCAAATATTGAAGCAATAAATATTCTTTTCGTAACCCATTCTCCCTTTATTTTATCTGATATCCCAAAACAAAATATTTTGTTTTTGAAAACAGAAGTAAAAGAAAGAAATGGTAAAAAAACTCAATTATCAGTTCCACAACCTTTTGAAAATAAGAACTCTTTTGGCGCAAATATTACAGATTTGTTAGCTGATAGTTTTTTCATTAATGATGGTTTAATGGGCGATTATGCCAAGAGTAAAATTGAAGCAACTATAAAGTGGATAAATCTTGAAAGACTTAAGAAAGATAATAAATCTCAAAATCCTTATAATTTAAATAATAGAGATTTTTCCTATCATAAACAAATTATCGAAATAATAGACGAACCTGTTTTAAGAATGAAATTAGCCGAAATGATTGATGAATTAAAAGATAACAAAGATTTTCAAAAAGAATTAGCTCAAAAAGAAATAGATTATTTAAAAATTAAATTTAATTTATAATGCTTAAAATTAATCCCTCAGAAGAAGCAATTAGTTTTCATTTTAATTATGTAAGCAAAAGATTTAATGAAATTATTGATCAAAAATTTATTACACGAGATAATAACAAAGTATATTTACCTAATTGTTTTCTTAAATTTCTAAGCCACTATAGTGAAGAAATCATATCTGGTAAACCTAAAGTATTACTTCAGATCCATAACGAGTTTTCAAAATTATACTTATCAAAATCAGAAAAGAGTAATATTAAAAGTTTTTTTATACAAACAGGTTATTTAAATTTTAACAATAAAGAATTTCTTGAAAAATTAGGAATTGATACTTGCATTTACTGCAACAGAAACTATACCACACAAATAACGAAAGAACGAGCAAGAGCAGAATTAGATCATTGGTTTCCAAAGTTCGAATTTTACATTTTAGCATTGAGCTTCTACAATTTGATACCTAGTTGTCATTCTTGTAATCACTTAAAGCACAATAACTCACCTGATGGAGGATGGCAAAAGGCTTTAGACAATATTCAGCATCCTTATTTAGGAGATAAGGAAAGTGCATTTATTTTTAGTTATTTTTATGAAACATTAAATACTTATATAGCAATTACAAAAACTGAATGTACCAAAACTAAAAATACAATTAAATTTAACAAAACTGACGAGATTTATAGAACTCAATCGGGTAGAGAATTAAAAGACTTACTTGATTTACGATATAAGTATTCAAAAAACTACTTAAATATTTTGTTAAATAAAACTTTTAATGAATTCTCTATGTCCAAAGAGGAAGCATACAGAATGGTATTTGGTATAGAAATCAATGAAGAAGATTATCATAAAAGACCTTTTTCTAAATTTAAAAAAGATATTATAGACGAACTTTTAAGAAGTAAGTAAAAACCGAAAGCACAGATTTACACTCCAAACTCGACACTACCCCAAACTACCCCCAACAATCCCCAAAAACCCTAACCTCTCGCTAGGGTTTTCTATCCTCAGACTTAACATAATCCCCTCATCCTCAAAATATTTCATCCAAAAAACTCACTTCAATTCAAAATAATTTTTAAATTTGAATAAACAATTTAAACACAAATGATTATGCCTTCAACATCTGAAGTAGGGCACGCCCGCAATGTGGCTAACCTACAAAAACTTTCACAGCAAGTTTCCGTTTATACGCTTTACAATCCACCGGTACCCAATCTTACGGTTGCTGATCTTCAGGGATTGTACGCTACAGCTAATGCAAAATTGGTCGAGGTAGAAGACAAACGAAATGCCAACAAAAACGCTATCGCACTGCGCCAGACCGCTTTCGAAAACCTAAAGCCTATCCTCACCAGAATTATCAATCGCTTAGAAATTTTGGGATTAATGACTGGAACATTAGATCAGGCAAAATCCTTAAACCGCTCTATTCAAAGTAGTCGTAAGAAAAGATCAGTTTCTGCAAAAACTGACGACGAACAACCATCAACCCACAACTCAATTTCTAACTCCCGACAGTCATTCACCCAGCAAGCAGAAAATTTCGGGATCCTTTTGCAGCTATTGGCAACCATTCCCAATTACGATCCGGATGAAGACGAATTGAAATTAACCACTCTCAGCAGTTACAAAGATTCATTGATCAACGCTACCCAATTCGTAGACCAAACCGAAGCCGAGCTCAACATCAAGCTCATCGAAAGAGACCAGATCTTATACGCAGAAGAAACAGGGCTCTACTCCATCGCTCAAAACGTAAAAAAATACGTCAAAAGCCTTTACGGAGCCACTTCACCCGAATATGCAACGATTTCCCCCATTACATTTAAGAAGCAAAAATAATATTTACTTCTTCTAAAGCGATATAAGAATAAGATCATCAACAATAAGGATAAGAATATCCGTAATTGTTAAGAAGTCAATAGGTAACAGCTTGTTTACCATTTCATAGGGATTTAAACTACCCTGTTTTTAGTGTATTGAGATTCTTACAGAATGACAACACGACTGCTGGATTCAGCGCTAGGATTAAAAACGGAGATCCATTTCAATATTCTTTCCATCTAAAGTTACATTCTTACGATGTAACTTTATTTTTTTGCAATATCATTTTATATTGGCACGATTTGACTTTATATTTTAGTGATATTGGTTTATATTTTTGCATCATCAAGTTATATTCTTTCGTCTGTAATTTATATTCTTCCGTCTGCGAGTTATATTTTTACGTCTGCAAACTATATTCTTGCTTTATGAAATACTATTGATATAATATAAAATACCATTCTTGCCTCTAAAAAAATTTATCCGACATGCCTTAATGCTCCGGAGGAGCAATATCTGTGTAGAAAAATAAATCACGAAGTAGCAGAACTCCGTAGGAGTTCTATCTCAATTCCATAAATATTATTATTACTTGCAAGTGCTTAACGCTCGCCCAAGCTAGATCAGTTATTGATAGCAACAATGCAATCATATATAAGATTACATTATCAAGTTTAGATTGCTTCGTCACTTCGTTCCTCCCAATGACATAAAACAAAACCACCGAAAAATTCGGTGGTTTTAATATAATCGATTATAATAATCTTAAGCTTCGTTCAAAGGCTTGTGCTCTCCCGGTTGGTCTCTTCCTTCTGGGTTTACTTTTCCTTCCGGTCTTGCAGGTCTTTCAGGTCTGTTGTGTCCTTCTGGTCTTCCCTGTCCTTCTTCTCTTGGTTTTTGTTCAGGTCTTGGTGGTCTTGGCAACAAAACTTTTCTAGAAAGTTTCATTTTCTTACGGTCATCGTAACCCATAAATTTCACCTCAACTTCATCACCTTCTTTGTAAGGAACTTTATCAAGACGAGCCCATTCGATTTCAGAGATGTGAAGTAATCCTTCAGTTCCTTTAGCAATCGCTACGAAAGCTCCAAAATCCATTACTTTCACTACTTTACCTTGATAAACTTCACCTACAACAGGTACAAAAGTAATTTCGTTGATTCTTGCAATTGCCTCGTTGATTTTCTCTCTGCTAACACCAGAAATTTCGATTCTTCCGATCTCGCCAACTTCTTCAATTGCAATAACAGTGTCGGTATCTTTCTGCATTTGCTGAATGATTTTTCCACCAGGTCCGATTACAGCACCGATGAAATCTTTAGAGATTTCCATCATTACCATTTTAGGAGCGTGAGGTTTCACGTCTTCTCTTGGTGCAGAAATAGTTTCATTTAATTTATCAAGGATATGAAGTCTTCCGTTTCTAGCCTGTAGAAGCGCTTTCTCCATAATATCCATAGAAAGTCCCTGAATTTTGATATCCATCTGACAAGCAGTGATTCCGTCTGCAGTTCCTGTTACTTTAAAGTCCATATCACCTAAGTGATCTTCGTCTCCTAAGATATCAGAAAGTACAGTGAATTTTCCAGTTTTTACGTCAGTTACCAATCCCATTGCAATACCAGAAACTGGTTTTGTAATTTGAATACCTGCATCCATCAAAGCCAAGGTTCCTGCACAAACAGTTGCCATAGAAGACGAACCGTTTGATTCTAAAATATCAGAAACGATACGGATAGTGTAAGGGTTTTCTTCAGGGATCATATTTGCCAAAGCTCTTTGAGCTAAGTTTCCGTGACCAACTTCTCTTCTTGAAGTTCCTCTTAAAGGACGAGCCTCACCAGTTGAGAATGGAGGGAAGTTATAATGTAAGAAGAATCTTTCGTCATAATTTACCATTACGCTGTCTACCATGTTCGCATCTTTTACCGAACCTAAAGTTACAGCTGTTAAAGATTGAGTTTCACCTCTTGTGAAAATTGCAGAACCGTGTGCTCCAGGTAAATAATCGATTTCAGACCAGATTGGACGGATTGTTTCAGGATCACGACCATCAAGACGGATTTTGTCATTGATAATCATCTGACGCATCGCCTCTTTTTCTACATCGTGGTAGTATACTTTTGCGAAAGGAGTTACTCTTTCTAATTCTTCAGCGTCTTCTACATACTGAGCTAAGAATTCAGCTAAAACAGCTTTGAATTTCTCACCTCTTTCTTCTTTGCTAGAAGGAGTTTTTGCTACTTCGTATACTTTATCATAAGTTTCTTTCCACACTTTTTCACGAATTGCTTCATCGTGATTTTCGTGGCTGTATTCTCTTTTAGGGAATGATCTACCTACTTTTTCAGCTAATCTTTCCTGAGCTTCAACTTGTTTTTTAATTTCAACATGAGCGAAGTTAATTGCTTCAAGCATTTCTGCTTCAGAAATTTCTTTCATCTCACCTTCTACCATTACGATAGAATCTTTAGTTGCTCCAACCATGATATCAAGGTCAGCCAATTTAAGATCTTCGAATTTAGGGTTGATAGAAAGTTCTCCGTTGATCCTTACTACTCTTACTTCAGACATTGGCCCGTTGAAAGGAATATCTGTAATAGCGATCGCTGCAGAAGCTGCAAGACCTGCTAAATCATCAGGAATAGATTCTCCGTCATAAGAAATCAATGAAATCATTACCTGAACTTCTGCGTGGAAATCTTCCGGGAATAATGGTCTAAGAACTCTGTCTACCAAACGCATCTTCAGGATTTCCTGATCTGAAGGTCTAGCTTCTCTTCTGAAAAAGTTTCCAGGGATTTTTCCACCAGCGTAGAATTTTTCTCTGTAATCAACTGTTAATGGTAGGAAATCTACACCGTCTTTAGCTTCTTTGCTTGCTACTACGGTTGCTAAAAGCATTGTTCCGCCCATTTTTACTACTACAGATCCGTCAGCTTGTTTTGCCAGTTTCCCTGTTTCTAATGTGATTTCTCTGCCGTCTGCAAGAGTAATCAACTCTGTAATTGCTTGAGGTATACTCATAAATTGTTTTGTGTTGCGCTCCGTATTGAGCACTTTAATTATTGATATTTTCGTCTAAATGTGATGCAAATTTAGTGTTTTTGTTTTAAATAGAATGGCGAAACTTATCAGGGCTAAATTTCAAACGTTCCATTTAAAATAATTGCGGATTTTTTTTATTAAAAATTCTGTAACCCAGCCTCCATTCAATGTAATCTGCTTTATGAAATTTAAATGATCTCAAACCTATTCCTATCAACAAATTCTTTCCGACTGTGTATTGGAACCCAACTCTTTGATAAAAAATAGTTTTATCATAACGTCGGTCAATTTCTTTTTTAAATATATAAAATCCGGGTTGGATCTGAATGGCAAATTTTGAAATTGAAAGTCGGTAAGAAGGGAAAATATTCAACAAAACCTGATCACGTTGAAATCTTTTTGTGCTTTGAATGACCCCATTTTCATCCTGATAAAATTTATGATTATAATCTTCGTCATACATTACACCAATTCCTAATCCGAGAGAAGATTTATAAGTAACCTGTCTGTGATAAACCGTTTCTATTCCCCAGTTCTGGTAATATTTACCTCTAAATTTATCTATCAAATCAACATCAGATTCCTGAAAACCGGGATCTACTCCATAAAAAATAGAATGCCTTACGCCTCCAAAAACATTTACATCTAATGTAGAATATTTATCAAATGCCGACAAAGAATCATGTGGAGCAAATTGTCTTTCATCAAAATGATAAGTAAGGGAAAGTTTTGGAGAAAAAGTATTCATTCCTTTATTCGGAAGTTTCAAAGCTCCGTTTGAAAAATGATTAAAATTTAAGCCTAAACCTAAGTCAAAATGTTTTCCCAAATAATATTTATAGTTAGCTCCTAAATTAATATAAATACTCACCGATGAACCAAAAGTCTGATTAAGGTACCCTTTTTCTTGATTAAAAGGTGTCCAGTTGAAAGCGAAGCCACCGCTTGTCTCGTAATTCCAGGAATGAGTAGGTGTTTCTTTAATAACTCCTCCAAAAGTTCCGTAAACAGCAAAAGGTTTTCCCATTTCACTGTTTTTAAGGTAATCAAAAGCTATAATCCCTCCACCGTAATAAGGTTTCCCAAATCTTCTGTGCCATTCCTGGCTTCCATCTGTTTGTGTGGTAAGCTCTGCAGAAACCCCGATAAATTCTCTATGTTTAAGTTCTTTGAGATAATCATTGGTTCCCAGAAATTTCCCGAACTGCATACTTACAGAACCCTGCAAATTTGATCTGGAAATGGTATCTAATTTCTGAGAATTGTAAAAAGCCGATATTAAAAGAAAGAAATAGAGATAAAAATGTTTCAAATCTGTAGTTTAAATTTTAAAAACAGCAAATTTAAACGATTTCTTTAAAGATTTATAAATTTTAGTGCTCAATTTTTAGGATTTTAAAAATTAGAGTATAAAATAGGTGGTTAATTCTGAACATCAAAAGAGCTACTTGTCCTTCAATTATTTCTGTGTTTTGTACAGAATTTACTGTTCTT
This sequence comes from Chryseobacterium scophthalmum, assembly GCF_900143185.1. Classification (NCBI taxonomy): domain Bacteria; kingdom Pseudomonadati; phylum Bacteroidota; class Flavobacteriia; order Flavobacteriales; family Weeksellaceae; genus Chryseobacterium; species Chryseobacterium scophthalmum. The sequence continues at coordinate 1,704,727 of NZ_FSRQ01000001.1, forward strand.
CGCAAAAATTTCCGCTTTTTTATTTTCCAAAATCAATTTTAAGTTAATCTTAAAATACTTTTTGTATTCTGAAAAAATTAGAATTTTAAATCCATTTAAGATTTACACACCTAAAAATAAACTGCCTCTGTGACATTGGTCACCTTTTTATTGCAGTAATTGTTTTTAGCTTTACTTGAATAAAAACAAAAAAAATGAGAAAATGAGAAAAATTATAATTTCAATAATGTTAGTCGGTTTTATTATACCAACTGCTGCACAAGATAATGTGCGCCTTATAAAAGATTATTTTTCTAAGAGTAATACTAAAGAATTTAAAAAACGAGACCTCACAGATTTCCGTATTAATATGGTTGACGATTCGAAGTCACTAAAAGGAACTGTGGTGAAATTCCAACAAACTTATAAAGGAATTCCTATATATGCTTTTTCCGGATCAGTCTTAGTAAAGAACGGCAAGATTGTATATTTAACTGAAAACTTTGTTAAAAACTACAATTATACTTCCAAAAGCTCTCCTTCGATTACAGCAGAATCAGCACTGGGGAAAATTGCAGATGAATTGGAAAATCCAGAAATCAAAAAAAGGAAAATTGTAGATCGTTCGAGTATTTCTTCTCAAAAAGCTGACATTGATAACAACGCCATATATCAATTATGTTATGTGAATGATGACGGAAATTTGAAGCTTGCTTATAATTTTTTGGTTCCGGAGATAAAGAAATCAAACTCGTGGAATGCACTTGTAAATGCAGATACAGGAGAAATCATCGACATACGAAACAGTACACTCTCATGTAACTTCGATACTGAAATCGATACTCATGATGAGTCAATGCATCATGAAAAAAGTTCTGTTGTAACAGAAGTTACAGCTCCCAATGCATTGATTCACAATAATCAGAAAAGTAAACAAACCGCTCCTTTATTGGCTCCAGATAATGCATCTTATAAAGTATTTGCCCTCCCTCTTGAGGCGCCAAGTTTTGGACAGAGAACAATAGAAACAAATCCCTGGATTTTATCTGTTTCTCCGGAAGGATGGCATTATGATGGAGTAGATCGTCATACCATTACCAAAGGGAACAATGCAGATGTAGTTTATCCTTTTTTCTTTAATTCAGACGGTGTGGATGTTTATGCAGATGGAGGTGCTTCCAGAAATTTTGATTTTCCGTTTGATCCTACATTATTACCAAAACAAAATGTACTTCCAGCTCTTACCAATGTATTTTATCTTGCCAATAAGCTGCATGATACATTTTATCTTTTTGGTTTCACAGAAACTTCCAAAAATTTCCAGCAAGCTCATTTTATAACCGGTGCACCAGATGGAATAGATGATGCTATAAGGATATATATTCAAAGTGATACCGGAATTAATAATGCTACCTATATGCCTTTTTATGACGGGTTTAGCCCGGTAATAAAGACTCATCTGTGGCAAAACAACAAGATGGTAAAATACAATAGTCCGACCAATGCTGTCAACAGAAAACCATCAGCAGGAAGAACAGCAGGGTTTGGAAGATCACTCACAGAAATAGGTGTAACCAGTGACATTATGATTTCTCCAATATTGAATGGCTGTACTCCAATGGCTGCAGGGTCACTTAATGGAAAAATTGCGTTAATTGAGAGAAGCAATTGCCAATATGCAACACCACTCAGAAATGCTAAAGATGCCGGAGCAATTGCAGCAGTAATATACAACGATCCTGCAAATGGTGACAACTTGGAACTTATGAGAGAGTATGCTGCACAAATCGATATACCTGCAATTTTGATTACCAATGCAGAAGGAGAATTTATAAAGTCTCAATTGGCAACCAATGCTACTGTAAATATCACAATGAAAAGAGGAGACATAACTCTTGACAGTACTTTGGACAATGGAGTTATCACTCACGAATTTGGACACGGAGTAAGCACAAGACTTACAGGAACTGATGGGAGTGATGATTGCCTAATAACTTCTGTATCGAAAGAACAAATGGGAGAAGGTTGGTCTGATTTTTTTGCATTGATGCTTACCAACAAGCCAGGAAATAATGCTTCTGTACCAAGAGGAATGGGATCATATGTCTTAGATGAATCAACAACAGGAAAAGGAATTAGATTAGTAAAATATTCTCCTGACTTCGCTATCAATGATTACACCTATGGTGACACCAATGGAATGGAAAGAGACGGTCTACTTGGTAAAGTAACTTTGGTTCACGACATTGGATTTGTCTGGGGAACGATGCTTTGGGATTTAAACTGGGAATATGTTGCTAAATATGGATATGCTTCTGATGTTACGACCAACCCAAACAGCGGAAGTGCAAAAGTTTTACAAATCGTCATGGATGGTTTGAAATTGCAACAATGTAATCCTTCATTTGTTGATGCAAGGAATGCTATTTTGGCTGCCGATATGGCTACTACAGGAGGAGCCGATAAATGTATGATCTGGAAAACATTTGCCAAAAGAGGATTAGGTATCAATGCTACTTCTGGTTTATACAATAATATCAATGACCAGACAGAAAATTTCGACATCCCTGCCGAGTGCAATAGTTTAGCAACTAATGAAGTTTCCGCTAAAGAAAAATTAGCAATATTTCCTAATCCTGCGGGTAACGAGTTTTTCATTCGTTTTCCTAAACAAACCACAGAGAAAGTGAATATAGAAATATATGATATGACAGGAAGATTAGTATATAATGAATCTGGTGTAAATACCAATAGCACCAAATCTGTTTCCACAAAATCTATCTCAAATGGAGTCTGTATTGTAAAAGTAAATGGAATTGAATATAATGAATCACTTAAATTGATCGTAAAAAAATAATTCTTTCATTGTAAACTAAAATTTATTTTTAAAAAAACTTTAGATTTTCATATTAAATAAAAGAAGCAACCTCTTTCGAAGTTGCTTCTTTATTTTGGAAACCGGATAGATTATTTTCTTAATCCTAGTTCAGCGATAATCGCTCTGTATCTTGTAATATCTTTTTTCTTAAGATAATCCAATAAGCTTTTTCTCTTACCTACTAATTTTACCAAAGATCTTTCAGTATTGAAATCGTGACGATTTGCCTTCAAGTGCTGAGATAAGTGGTTAATTCTGAACGTGAAAAGAGCTACTTGTCCTTCAGCTGTTCCTGTGTCTTGTGCAGATTTACCGTGCTTTGCGAAAATTTCTGCTTTTTTTTCTGTTGTTAAGTACATTCCAATATTGTTTAATGATTATTATGTAACGGGTGCAAAATTACGACTATTTTTTTAATCACCAAAACACTAATTAAAATTAGAAACAAAACGCTCATTAAAAATCTCCATATTATTTATAAATAATACATTATCAGTACTTTTTAATAAATATTTAAGGAAACCATCAGACTTTGGAGACATTATTGATTCCATATATTAAAATTGATAGAAAAATATGTTAACAAATTCTTAAAAAAATTATGCCATCCCATTAAAAGACAGTAATTTTACAGCCGACAAAAAGATGAAGAATTTTTTATTTTATACGCTTATTTCTTCTGTGTTTATCCTCAGTGTTTCTTCTGTAAAAGCGCAGAAAACCTCGGATTATGATAAAACAAAGAAAGTTTTATACTTCAATCCTGAAGTAGAACCCGATATTGAAGAAATAAAAGAACCTACCAATCTCGCATTCTTCAGTGCAGTTTCGGATAACATCAGCGCTTTCCGTAAAAACAAAATGCTAAGATCTGAAGTTCAGGTTTCTTTTGACAGCATCGATTCTAAAACCATCACCGAATACAGCAAAAACAACGATGCCGATTTTGTGATTGTTCCTAAAGTAAAATATTTCAAAGTAGGATTAGGAAAATACGTTTTCTCTAACCAAGTTGTCGTAAGCATGAAGCTTTTTGATGCAGAAGGAAATCTAATTACCTCTTCAGAATACGATACTTACCGAAAAAACATGCGTCTTTTAGGCTCTACTGAAAATTCCATAAAAATAGGAACCAATGGCGCCATGAAAAACATTCTTAAGGAATTAAGAAAGATAAAACCTTCTGCAGAAGCCGGTTTCTAAACTTTAAATAAACCTTAAATTTTATACATCATTCTCTCATTCTAAAAATTTGAGTTATTTTTGCATATCAAAAATTTCAGGTTTTGAATTCTACACACGAACTTAAATTTAATCCAGCCGATATTGCCGAAAGACTCAGCGAACTTCCCGCTGATGAAAGGCTACTCGCTTTTTTGAAGGTTCCGAAGCAGTACAAAGCCGATGTTTTTTCGCACTTAGACCCTGATTTTCAGGAGGAAACCATTCGAAGCATTGGAAGTGATGATGTTTCAGAAATTCTGAATGCGATGACTCCCGATGACAGAACGGCTCTTTTTGAGGATTTTCCGGATGAACTGATCAAATATTCTATCAATCATCTTAATCCACAGGAAAGAAGAATTGCCCTGAAACTTCTTGGTTACAATTCTGATTCTATTGCGCGTCTGATGACTCCTTATTACATTCAGATCCGAAAAGAATGGACGGTAAAAAGATGTCTTCAGCAAATAAAAAAAGTTGGTAAACGGGTAGAAACCATCAATCATCTGTATGTAGTTGATGAAAGAAATCACCTTATTGACGATTTAGCTTTAGGAAGTTTATTGTTGGTGGAAGAAGACACCTTAGTCTCAGAACTTACAGATAATCAATTTGTTGCCATTAAAACAACAACATCCAAAGAAGACGCCGTTACATATTTTGAAAAATATGACAGAACTGCACTTCCCATTATTACCGAAGCCGGAGTTTTGGTTGGAATTGTAACGATTGACGATATTTTGGATCAAATTGAATCACAAAACACCGAAGATATTCAAAAATTCGGGGGACTTGAAGCGTTAGATTTACCTTATACCCAAACTTCTCTGATCGAAATGATCAAAAAAAGAGGAATGTGGTTGGTTATTTTATTTTTCTCTGAAATGCTGACCGCTTCTGCGATGGGTTTCTTTGAAGATGAAATTCAGAAAGCCGTTGTTTTGGCATTATTTGTTCCGTTAATTATTTCCAGTGGAGGAAATTCTGGTTCTCAGGCTGCAACTCTGATTATTCGTGCAATGGCGTTACAAGAAATCGGTTTAAAAGACTGGTGGTATGTAATGAAAAAAGAAATTTTCACCGGACTTTTATTGGGAGGAATCTTAGGTATCATAGGTTTTCTTAGAATAATGATTTGGCATAAAGTCGGTTTTTTCGATTACGGAATTCATTGGGCTTTTGTAGGCTTGAGCGTTGGAGTTTCTTTAGTAATGATCGTTTTGTGGGGAACACTTTCGGGTTCTATGGTTCCTTTTATTCTTAAAAAACTAAAACTCGATCCAGCAACTTCTTCTGCTCCGTTTGTTGCTACTTTGGTAGATGTTACCGGATTAATTATTTACTTCTCGGTTGCCGGGCTTTTCTTAACCGGAAAACTTTTGTAATTTTAGGCAAAGTCTGAAATTTTATGAGAGTTGTATCTTTAGTTCCTTCTATTACAGAAGCTTTATTTGATTTAGGTTTAACAGAAAATGAAATTGTCGGAAGAACAAAATTCTGCATTCATCCCTCAGAAAAAGTAAAAAATGTAGAAATTATCGGCGGGACAAAAAACCTTAATATAGAGAAAATTAAAAGTCTTAAACCTGATTTAATTTTAGCCAATAAAGAAGAAAACGTTAAAGAACAGGTTGAAATTTTAATGAAGGATTTCAAAGTAATTGTTTACAATACAGAAACGGTTGAAGATAATTATTACTTGCTGAAAAATTTAGGATTACTATTTAATAAAGAAGAAAGAGCACAAGCTTTTAATCTAAAAATCTACGAAATTCTCAATCAAACCAAAATAAATTCAACAATAAAAGTTGCTTATCTTATTTGGAATAATCCTTATATGACGGTAGGTTCAGATACTTTTATTCATCATATTTTAAGTGAAATTGGTTTTGAAAATATATTTAAAAATCAAACCCGTTATCCAGAAATAAAGACAGAAGATTTAGCCGAAGCAGATTTTATCATGTTGTCTTCCGAGCCTTTTCCTTTTAAAGAAAAACATATTGCCGAACTAAAAAAGGTTTATCCTGATAAAAAAATTATGATTGTGGATGGTGAAGCTTTTTCGTGGTACGGAACACATATTGCGAAGTGCGAGAATTATTTTAAAGAATTGATTGCTGAATTTAATATCTAATGTGAATTCAAATTAAACATAAAATGCTATTTAACGCAAAGCTTGATTTTGCAGATCTTATTTTAAGGAGCAAAGATGAGAATCAATAAATTGATTTTTATGAAGCACGCACTTTATTCAAGCTTCATCAGTGACTTTGTCGCTATTCTTTGCTACTTAAAATAATAAGCTTAAAAATAAAATCTTTGCGTTTTAAAAGATTTTACTCAATTGCTTATATTCCGAGCTCAGTTGTTATTTAAGTTTTGGCTAAAGCCAAATGATTTTTTTTATTATTAAACGGGCTAAAGCCCGTTCCTATTGATAACTCAAACACATAAGATTGTATTTTATATTTTTGGCAAGAGCTCGTTTCTATTGATATTTTTTATCCACAAAAAAACTCCGACAAAAATCGGAGCTTATATTTTATATTGAGATATAAGATTATAAAATCTTTGAAACTTCATTACAAAGCCATTCTAACAGCTCTAAATCTTCTTTTGTAAAAGGATCAATCGTATGAGAATCGATATCAATCTGACCAATATTTTCCCCATTTTTAAAAATAGGAACTACTATTTCAGCTTTTGTATCAATCGAACAGCTCAGATAATTATCCTGCAAATGTACATCGGGAACAATAAATGTTTCGTTGGAAACAGCCACCTGTCCGCAAATACCTTTTCCGTAAGGAATAATCGTATGATCGGTTTCAGCTCCTACATAAGGGCCTAATTTCAGTTCATCTTTATCCCCGTTTTTAAAGTAAAAACCAGTCCAGTTGAAATAAGATATTTCCTGGTCTAATAAATGACAAACTTTTTGAAGCTTCTCATCAGTATTATGCTTTGGACTTTCAAGAATAGACGAAAGTCTTTTTTTTAATTCAGACATTGTAATATTTTTTATGAAAATTGTTTCAGAGAAAGCTCGTTTTTAAATCCAAACATTCCTCTTTCTTTTATCATTTCTGCAACGCCATCCGGAAGCTGGTTTTCCCAACCGCTGATATTGCATGCGATTTTTCTTAGAATTTCTCTTGAATATATTTCCAAAAACTCAGGATTATAGTTGGTAATATCTACAATACGGTTGTTGTGTTTGAAATATTTGTACAATTCTTTTAGATTTTCTTCTACTTTTAGGTTTGAAGAATCCAATAATTCGTGAGTTTCAGGATCTTTGTACGGATACAGATAAACTCTCATTCCGTTTCTGAAAAATTTACCAAAAGCTTCCAAAATACCTCCTGAAAGATCTTTATAATATTTCTCGTCAAAAACCATCAACATATTATTTACCCCCATCGTTACGCCAATATCACCATTGGTATAATGTGAGAAATAATCGATCAGTCTGTAATATTCTGAGAAGTTTGAAATAATAACGGTATATCCCAATTTACCCAAAACATCTACACGATCAAGAAAATCTCTTTCATCAATATCTCCGTCTGCACGAAGGTTTGAAATGGTAATTTCAATAAGAATTTCTGTTTCTTCCTGTGTACAGATTGCATCTTTCAGGAACATATCCATTCCGTTTCGAAGCATATCTATATTTACTTTTGTCACCGGTCTGAAACTTCCTCTTACCGCAAAAATGTTTTTCTTGTACAAAATATCTGCAGGAAGCATATTATTTCCTTCAGAATTGAAGATTACCGCATCGGTCATATTATTTTTTACCAGCTGCAAAGACATCAGTCTGTTGTCAACATAAGCAAAAGCCGGACCACTGAAATCGATCATATCAATCTCAAGATTGTCTGTAGAAACCTCATCATAAAGAGATTCTATCAACCTTCTTGGATTGTCGTAATAATTATATGCTCCGTAAATAAGATTTACCCCAAGATTACCAAGTGTTTCCTGCTGCAAAGTAGCATCATTTTCTTTGAATTTTACGTGAATTACAATCTCGTTGTAATCTTCATTTTCTTTCACCTGAAAACGAATTCCAACCCAACCGTGACCTTTTACGGTTTTATCGAAATTGATAGTCGTTACTGTATTGGCATAAGAAAAATATTTTCTTCCGGGATTAGTATCCCTGGAAATTCTTTCTTCAATTAGCGAAACTTCATAGCGAAGCATTTTCCTAAGTCTGTTTTGAGTAACATACCTGTTTTTTACTTCTTTTCCGTAGATGGCATCACTAAAATCTTTGTCGTAAGCCGACATTGCCTTAGCAATTGTACCGGAAGCCCCCCCTGCTCTAAAAAAGTGTCGTACAGTTTCCTGCCCTGCTCCAATTTCTGCGAAAGTACCATAAATAGTAGGATCTAGATTAATTGTTAATGCTTTTTGTTTAGGAGTTAATTTCTGATACATTAGGACATTAAATTTTTCGTAAATTTACCAAAATTAAAACAACCTCAAAAGAAAATGAAGTTGAAATTTTTAGGAACCGGAACTTCCCAAGGTGTCCCCGTTATAGGCTGCACTTGTGAGGTATGTACTTCTCAAAATCCAAAAGACACCCGTTTCCGGGCTTCAGCGATGATTACCACCGATGAAAACAGGAAAATATTGATCGATTGCGGACCCGATTTTCGGCAGCAAATGCTTATCAACAAAGAAAATCACATCGACATTACGCTTCTTACCCATGAGCATAATGATCACGTGATTGGTTTGGATGATATGCGTCCTTTGATTTTTAAAAGCGGTAAAAATATGCCCATTTATTGTCTCTCAAGAGTTGGACAGGAAGTTAAAAACCGATTTCCTTATGCTTTTGCAGACATTCGCTATCCCGGAGCGCCCGCTTTTGATTTACACGAAATCACTCACGAAAAGTTTACTGTTTTAGATACAGAAATTACTCCTATCGAAGTAACGCATTATAAAATTTCTATTTTAGGATATAAGTTTAAAAAACTCGCCTATATTACTGATGCTAACTTTATTTCTGATTCAGAAAAGGAAAAACTACAAGATTTAGATGTACTTATTTTAAACTGTATCCGAAAATTTGATCCTCATCCTGCCCATTTTGTATTAGCAGATGTTATTAATTTATATAATGAGCTAAAACCTAAAAAATTATTTTTAACCCACATCAGTCACCATTTTGGATTGCATAATATTGAAGATAAGCTACTTCCCGACGGAATACACCTTACCTACGATGGTTTGGAAATAAATTTTTAAAATTTTTCTTTAAAAAGCTTTTGAACATTGAAAAAAGTTCCTATATTTGCACACCAATTTGAAACAAACAATATCGTTTGAAGTAAACATCAAGCCCAGGTGGCGGAATTGGTAGACGCGCTGGTCTCAAACACCAGTTCTTAGGAGTACCGGTTCGATCCCGGTCCTGGGTACAAAAAACCTCTGAAATATTTTTCAGAGGTTTTTATTTTTTTAGGGTAATTAAAAATTGAAGAATCCAAAAGATTTAAAATTCTTCAAAAATATTCATTAAAAAATTACTGAATATCCACAGATTTTTTAGGTGAAACAGTACATTTCCCGTTGTTAATACTTACTTCTGCTTTAACTTCGTAGCTACCTGCTGCATTATAGAGATGCGTAACAGTTGTATTTGATGTGGTTGTTGTAGTACCATCTCCAAAAGTCCAAACGATGGATGTTATTTGATTTTCACCTGAATGACTTACGTTAAACTCAACTTGTTTTGGATTGCTTCCGGAAACATGAGCGTGCAATGATGTCAATATAGATTCACTAAGACAGTCTACGACATCCTCTTCCACCTTTCGACAAGAGGATAACATCGAAAATACTGTAACTGTTAAAAAAAGGATTCCCAAAAGTTTAATTTTCATAATTATTATTTTTTACAATTTATACATTTTTTAGACTTACAAAACTGACTTTTTTAGCAAAAATGCATAAATTCAAAATATTTAGACTATTAAAACGATGGAATTAATTATTATTCAATCTAAATTATTAGAAAAAATGTTTTTGAACACAATTAAAAATAAATCTGAGTATTCGGCATTTGTTTCCTCAAATCTTCAACTTGAGTTGTACTCATAGGATTGCCCGTAAGAATAAGTGTTTTTAAGTTTTTTAAATCAGTGATTTCTTTCGGTAATGATTTTAGCTGATTATTCGCCAAATTAAGACTGACAATATTCTTTAAATGTTTTATTTGAGGCGAAATCTCAGATATTTTATTCTCTCCTACATTCAAAAATTCAAGATTTTTTAAAGTCAGAATGTTTTTTGAGACTGTAAGCAACATATTTTTTTGTAACTCAAGATATTTGAGCTTTTTGGGAAATTCGGTTTCATTAAGATCGTTAATCTGATTCGACGAAAGATTCAGAAACTTAAGTTTTTTTATTTTATCAACATCAGAAACCATACTGATCTGGTTGCTATGTAAGTTGATTTCTTCAAGTCCGGAAATTTCCGTCAGAGCCTTTGGAAAAACGCTGAGGTTATTGGCATCGAGATGTACCACTTTAAGGTTTTGAAGCTTGGCAAACTCAGGATTAAGCTCCGTCAACTGGTTAAGATTCATAGAAAATGTAGTCAGTTTTTTAAGCTTGCTGATTTCATCCGGAATATATTTGATGCTGTTTTCATTAATATTAAGAATCTGAAGTTGTGAAAGTGAAAAAAGTGCTTCGTCTAATTTCTCAAAATTGTTTCCCATCATATTCAGAAAAAAAACAGAATTCATTTTCCTGATATCGGGCGGTAGATTAAACAAACCTTTATCTCTGAAACTTAAGCTGTAAACAGTTTTATCAGACTTCAAAGCAGCTTCAATATCTGTGTAGGTAGGATATTTCACAGGATCGATCTGTGCATTGATATTAGCGATACACAAAAACGACAAAAGGCAAATATATTTTTTCATAAACAAAAAAAAGGTCGCCGAAAAAAACTCCGACGACCGTTATAAAGTATTAAAACTATTTTTTAAGAATCTTAGTTGTTTTCTGGAATCCGTCTGCTTCAATATTTAATATTAAAACTCTTGATGCCTGAAGCTCACTTGTGAAATCTAAATCTAAACTTGTTGTAGAACCAGTCATTTTCTTTTTATACACAACTTTTCCGTCAATGCTGTACGCAGTAATTTCAAGATTTTTCAGTGCTTTTGGAGAATTGATTTTTACAATTCCTGAAGTAGGATTCGGAGCAACCGTCACATCATTTTCATTAACAACTTCTACAGTACCCAAACTTCCCGTAGTTCCTAAAAACTGTTGTAAGGCAACTACAATCGTAGCTGATTTTCCTCTGTAATCTATCGTATTTCCTGTAGCATCTACATCAGTAGAAATCGTAGAATTCGGATGCTGAATTGAGAAGAATCCAAATTTCTTGTCCGGTGTGAAAGTAAGACCAGTAGGTTCTGATCCTGCAGGCATTGATGCAAATAATCTCACATTAGGATTTGCCTGTGTGTGATCTGGACCAATCACCCAAATGTAGTTTTTACCACCATCCTGAAGTACCCAAAGGTTTCCAAGTTCATCAAAAGTAAGGTTATCGTTTCCGTCTCCCCAAGCTTCAGTTTTTACTCCTTGAGCAGTGTTGAATGAATAAGTAGTTGATGCACCTCCAACGAAAGTTTCTACGTTTGAAAGCGTCATTCCGTTGTCTGTCATTCTGTACACTTTGTCTAATCCTTTTGCCGTAAAGTAAATTTTACCGTCAAGTGGACTTATCTCAACATCTTCTACTCCATTAAACGAAGTACCACCCAATGACAAAGCCAAAGCAGCTGTATTATTTTGATCTGCCTGAAGTTTATTTGGAATCTGAATCCACTGTCCTGTAGTAGCAACCGGATTTCCGCCGCTTAATCCCTGATCAAGTTTCAAAACATACAAATTTCCTGAAGCCAAATTGTTTGGAGTATCCATCACATATTTGTAAACCATATGAGTTCCGCCGTCTTCACCATAATAAGCAGTAGTTCCCGCATTGTTTACAACCACATTCTCATGATTCATAATTCCCATCTGCCAAAGCTTGTCTTTAGTTCCCGCTTGGTTATGAGACATTACTTGTGCTGTTGCAGGATCAATTTCTACCAACCAGCCATAATCTTTGTATCCATCAGCATTAAGATCATTTGAAGTAACAGATTCTTCAGCTGTCACCACTGTTCCCCAAGGCGTAACACCTCCCGAACAGTTTCTGATAGTTTGCACAAGGCTCGGTGCTGAAAAGCTCACCGCTCTTGATTTTGTCAACTGCCAAAGTTTAGTTGATGTATTATAATTAACTTCTGCCATGGTAACACCTCCTGGGTTAGTTTCATGGTTTACAGAAAGATATCCGTCGGTACTGCTATTATTTTTAGCAACATAAGCGGTAAAGTCATTAAGACCACCAACCAATCCGCCACCTTCTGTATAATTATCCCCTTCTTTTAAGATTAACTGATATTTGTGTTCAGCAGGGATAATTAATTTTGCAGTCTGCGTAGTCGGAACAATTGAAGTAAAACAGCTGATGTGTGTTCCTGTACAGTTAGAAATCGGTGGAGTGACAGTTGCAGTTGTTTTAAGATATGCATCTATTGTTAAATCTGAACTTGAAGCGCTTCTATTGTGCAATTCAATTGAAATTCTGTTGGTTCCCTGTACAAATTTATTTTTCGGAATAGAAAATAAATTAATCGCTGTTTCTGCAGCTCCGTCAATCGTTGTACTCGAGAAAGTACCATGAGAAATAGCTCCAGCAGGCATATTATCTCTTATTACTTCTTCACCGTTCAAGTAAACAATGATTCCGTCATCTCTTCTCACGCCAAACTCCATCGTGTTGGTAAGATCAGCCAAATTTACCGTGAAATCTTTAATAAGATAAGCGGTATCTACGCCGGAAATAAAAGAAGTAGTAACAGGATCACCGTAACCTAATGGTCCGTTTCCTACCGCCCAGTTTGAAACATCATAATTGGAACTTTTCCAGGTTGCAGGCAATGCAACATCTGCGTCGTTGTACTTCCATGCACTTTGCAATGCAAAAATCGTAGTCTGTGCCTGGATCATCGATGTCGTCATCAATGCCAAAGCTGCGATACTAAGTAGTTTTCTTTTCACTTTTATTAAAATTTCATTTACCATGCAAAACTATTTTTTTTGCTTCGGCATTGCGTTACGCTATCTTTAATTAAACCCCGATGAATATTAAGATAACTGAAAGTAAATGTTACGAATTTTAACTTATTATTAAATTTAAAATTCATGTGAAACAGAAGCTTTATTTCACTAATTTCTTAGCCTTGCTGATATCTGTTAAAGTATTTAGAAAACTGATGATTTGCTTTTTTTCAATTTCCGTCAGATCAAGTTTATCTGCAGAAAGCGTTTGATTTTTCATTGGCAATCCTAAACCTTCGCCACCTCCTTCATTATAAAATTCGATCACTTCTTCAAGTGTATTAAAAGCTCCGTTGTGAAAGTAAGGTTTTGTTAAGGCTATGTTTCTCACGGTCATGGTTTTGAATGAATTTTCATAGATCCACGAATTTTCTTTTTTCACATTAGAATTTATTCTTCCTCTGTCTCCATCGAGTTCTATAGGCAAATTGGAAATTGGCAGTTTGGTCACTCCTAAAACTTCAGATTCATTTTCATTAAAGAAAGGTGGTACGAGACCTGAAAAATGCGGCGCAAAATGACAAGTCGCACAATTGGCTTTCCCCATGAATAGATTATATCCCTTTTTAGCATCTCCAGAAATTTCTTTTTCATTTCTCATAAAACGGTCAAAATCACTTTCAAACGAATATAAAGATGCCACAAAAGAACTTAGCGCTTTCGAAAAATTCTGTTTATTGATCTTTCCGTCTTTAAAAACTTTTTTGAATTCTTTTTTATACTCTTTATTGCCATTCAGTTTTTGTACAATTTTTTGATAATCAGTATTAAATTCATCCTGATTATAAATTACATGTTCCGCCTGTTGCTCAAGATAAAAAGCTCTCATATCATAAAAAAACCTTTTCGCAAAAACTGCATTATACAAAGAAGGAGAATTTCTTAAAACCGTTTTTCCTTCTACATTACTTGCCGATTTCTGTTTTAAATCGGTGTACGCATTTTCTGGCAGGTGACAACTTGCGCAACTCATCACTTCATTCGCACTGAAACTTTGGTCATAGAAGATCTTTTCACCCAATTTTTTCAAATCTTCAGAATCTTCAGAAGGTTTTAAAATTGTATAAAAATATGGATCAAAAAAATCTGCCTTAAAAAAATCTTTATTTGAAACATTCCAGCCCGAAAAATTCTTCAAATCATCAGGATTTCCATCCCAACTGCCCAATTCTGCATATAAAGGCTGAACAAATTCTTTGTAAAATTGTATTCTGTCGAACGACTCAAAATCGGTATTCTTTCTAAGATAAACAATCGCTTTTTGAATAAGTAAATTGGCTTTTTCTGTTTTAAAATTTCTAAAATAAGCCTCATCATTGATGTATTCACTCATTCCCTTTAAGGCATGAGCCGCTTCCTCTGAAATATTAAGCGAACCCGGAGTATCAAAACCTGTCACCCCCAAACTGTAAATTCTAATAAGTTCTATTCGCAAAGGCAATGTTTTATTATTTCCTGAGCTCAACCCATTATTCAAAGCACTTAAATAAAAGTTTGCGTAACTGTTGTACAGAAAATTGGTAATTGTACTTATTTCTTCTTTTTGCTCATTGGCCTCGTCAGAAAAAATAAGTTCGTCTAAAACCTGTAAACCTTCCGGAGGCAAAGTGTAAGCGGAAGTTCCGGCAGCTTCTATATGAAAAAGCGGTGCTGCATTAAGATGGGTTTTGGTAAATTCAGGATAATAATAAGCAACGAAAAATTCTACTTCTTTAAAGGAATTTCTTGTCTTCTTTAAGGTCTGTTGAAGTTTTTCTAAAGAAATTTTTTCTTGTGAATAAAGATCTACATCATTTTTTAAGTATTCTAACTCAATTTTAAAATCACGTAAACCTCTGTTTATAAATTTATTGTCATTTTTTATGCCCTGATCAACAGAGTTAAAAGACATCACAGAAAAAATGAAAGCACATGGAATAAGCAGTAAAAGATAATATCTCACAGTTTTAATCGCAAAAGTAACCTGATTAGATTACAGGAATTTTACGCATAAATTAAATAATGTTTACGATTTGCGCTCGCAAAACAGTACGTTTTCGACTATTGTAAAGACAAACAGTAAAAAAAAGGAAGACTATTTTATAAAACTAATTTATGATTTTACAGATTTTCATTTAATTATTTATCTAAAATACTTTGTACTTTTTCTCCAATTATTTTCAGTCTCAGAATACTTTCAGGAGTGATTCTATCGGCGAATATAATTCTGAAATGATGGCTGTATGCATCAGTGTACGAAAATGTATCTCCGGGTGTAAAAGCGATTTTTTGATTTTCACAAAATTTATAGAAATCTGGCATATTTATGTCTTTAGGAAGTCTTCCCCAAATGCTGTAACCGCCTTGAGGTCTGTGAAAATAACATTCTTTTGGAAAGTATAATCGTAATGCATTAAGAAGTTCTACGCATTGAATTTCTAATTGTTTTCGAAAAAAACGAAGATGTCGGTCATAAGAATTTTCGTTTAACAATTGTATCATTAATTCCTGAAAAATAGGCGCTACAGACCTTCCCAAAGAAAACTTTATTCTTTCAGCCTGCTCAAAAAACCGACCCGTATTCAGCCATCCCAGACGAATTCCTGGTGCTAAAGTTTTTGAAAATGATGAATAGGTCATTACCCAACCCTCTTTATCAAAATTACCAATTGTTGAAGGTCTTTCTCCATCAAAATAAATGTCACCATAAATATCATTTTCAATAATCGGAATCTCATTATTTTCCGCAATCGAAACAAGTTCTTTCTTTGTTTCGTCTGATATTAAAATTCCTGTGGGATTATGAAAATTTGGGGTTACAACAACAGCACGAATATTATTTTCAGTTACAGCATCTTTTAGATAATCTATATCAAAACCGTTTTTATAATGAACTGGAATTTCAATTATCTTCAGTTTTAAATTTGAAATTACCTCCAAAACAGAGAAAACACACGGACTTTCTACAGCAACCACATCAGCAGGTTGAGTTACTGAAGCCAACGCAATATAAAGCGCCTGCAATGCACCATCTGTAATAATTAGCTGTTCTGAATTTATTTTACAGCCAAATTTTGTCGCTCGTGAAGCAATTTGATTTCTTAAAATTTCTGAACCGTTTACAGGATAATATCTGAGAATTAATGCTCCTTTTTTCCGAATTACTTCCTGCATTTTTCTTAAGATCAATTTTTGAGGAACAAGTAAATCTGTCGGTGCAGCAGTATTAAATGAAATTTTTTCAAAAGACTTACCTGACTTTGAAGTGAGTTTTACCTTTTCATCAAACTCCGAATTTCGTATAGTCGGTGAAAGTTTTGGTAAATCTTCAGGAATATTTTCATTTGCTTTTATCGTAACAAAAAATCCTGAGCGAGGTCGATTTTCAACCCAACCTTTCATAACAAGATAATCATAACCATTTTGCACGGAAGTAATGCTCAGTTGATATTTTTCTTTAATTTCCCTTACAGAAGGTAACCGATCGCCCAAAGTAAGAGCTCCACTTTTAATCTGTTCCTCGATGACCGAAGTAAATTTCTGGTATTTAAAATTCTGCATATTTAATAATCAATCTGTTCCGAACAAATTTACAAAATCTCAAACTGTACCGTTTTATTAGCTTAAAACTGTACCGATATTATCATTCTCAAATAGCTTAGCTTTGAAAAAAAATAAGAATGGAGATCGTTTCAAAATTTGTCGTAGGTTCAGACCAGGGAGTTGATGAATTTTTCGATGTTAAAAAAGCTTTTATTAGAAACTCATATCAAGAAATTGTTGCATCAGAAATTATAGAAAATTATATTAAAGAAGATTTTGATCATAGAAAAACGATCAATGTTTTAAATGATTTTTCCAATCAATTAATTATGGTTTTTGCCGATCAACAACCTGTAGGATATTGCTTTTTTCAAACCGGATTTTCTTACCCAGAAGCTAGTGAAAATCAAAAAATGACGGCTATTAAAGAATTTTCTATTCTTCAGGAATATGATTTGCCAGAAGTGAGACTTTCTCTTTGGAAAAAGGTAAGATCTGCAATTCAATTTGCTGACAGTATTTGGATTAATATTAGAGAAAACGATTCAGAAATTCAGTATTTTAAAGATCAAAAATTCGTTTTTGTAAAAGATACGGTTTCAGAACCTTTCAATCTTCCGTCGTTCATTTATAAATTAGATTTAAAGAAACTATAAATCATTCATTATAAATCCACATCAGCAAAGGTTTTTCAGAGTTTTGAATAATCGGGTCTAATTCTTTCATCGCATTATTGGAAATCGTAGGACAACCCCATCCTTCCGGAGAACCTTTTGGATAAATTTCTTCATCGCTCATCAATTCCCAGGAATGAAAAACAATGAATCTTTTCAGCGCATTGTTATTTGTTTCTTCTAAACCGTGCATCAAATATTTTACATGAATTCCCCAGTCACTTCTTCCTCTTTCTCCTAATTTATATTTCCCCAAAGCCGAAAGATGACTTCCGTCTTCGTTACTGAATTCGGGATTTTCTTTTGATTCATCGCTGCTCCAATTATTGTTTCCACAGCCATGACCTACCAAATATTTATTTAAAATTTTTTGTCCCTTAAAATCCCAGATTATAAAACGGTTCAATCCGGAATGCAGACTCATATCAATCAAAATACAGAAATTAGTATTCATTTTTTTGCTTTTGCAAAATGCGAGAGCTTCTTCCGCTTTCTTGTTTGTTTTGATTAAATCTAATTCAGGTTTTATAATTTCACTGGTTTTTTCATTTTCAGAAACAGTATTGTCGGCAACCTTTTTAGATTCATTTTGACAAGACGAAAAAATGATACCTAAGAAAATTAAATAAAAAATTTTCACAAGATCTATTTATAATGTAAGAAAATACCATAATCTGTTGGAGTCCACCACGCTGCCTTTTGTCCTGCAGCTTTTAATGCATCATTTGCCCAAGTATTGCATGTATTTAGAAAGCTATAACTTCCTTTCGCATCATAAAACGCATCATTATCACTGTAAACAGCTTTCGTAGGAATTAATATATAATTTCCGTTTGCATCTCTGTCAAATTTGGCATCGATAAATTTCACTAATTCTGTGTACTGTTTTTTACTGATCATTATTTTTTTACAATCAGAAGCTTCGGTCATCGTATGGTAGAACGAAGTGTGCATTGCAGATTCGCTCATCCAAAATGCAGCTTTCACGGCTGTAGAAAATTTCAGGTCTGCCCAGGTTGGTGTATCCAGATAAAAACCTTTGTCGCCCCACCCGATTCCTACATAATTGTAATCCGATTTTTTCGAGGTTGTATTTGCAAACGGGATTTTTGCGCTCCAATCATGCATTTCATTTTTCACAGGCATTACAATATCGGTATGAACACCGTTGGTATAAATGTAAATTGGAATTTCTTTTTGCTCGCCATCATCTTTTGCCGAAACCTCGATAAAAGGAAGCAAATAACCAAGAATTGCGTACAGAACCACGATTCCGAGGATGAAACCGAGAGTTTTCAGGAAATAGATCAGTATAATTTTCACATTCATGTTTATAGATATTGGAGTTTAATAAAATTTAATCTAAATTTTTTCTAAAAGTATTTATTTTAATTCAAAAATTAATTAAATTTAACTAACAAACATTCACAAATATGCTTAAAAACACGAAATCCCAAAAAAGATTTAAAGTAAGAGTAAAAACAGCTCCTAAAAGAACCCAGAAAAAACGTTGATTTTCTTAAAGACATTCTCTTTTTGAAAGTCAATTTTTCTTTTGTAGAAAGGACTTTTTAAACTTTTATGAATCAAAATCTTTTATTTCTTTAAAACTGAAGTTTTAAGGAATGATACAATAACCTCATTATTTTTGGAGAGTACAATTTCCGAACAGGTTTTTTCACCTTTATATTTTACTATAATTCTTTTGAAGACTGATTCAAAAACTCAATATTTCTTTTTAAACCGGCAAATTTTGTACGCTTCACAGGTGATCTCCTGAATATTTCGGAGAATATTTCCTGAGTTAATTCTTTCCATTCTCCTTTTTTGAAATTTTTTAAAGCATCATTAGGTTTAAATTTAGCCTGAAGATTCGGCGCCGAAAAACGATTCCACGGACAAACATCCTGACAAATGTCGCAACCAAACATCCAGTCTTCCATTTTATCTTTAAAGTAATCTGGAATTTCAGTTTTTAATTCGATAGTTGCATATGAAATACACTTACTTCCATCAACAATTTTCTCCGAAACAATCGCATCTGTCGGACAAGCATCAATACATTTTCTGCAGCTTCCACAATGATCTGTTGTTTCATGATCCGGAATCAAATCTAAATCACAAATAATTTCAGCTAAAAAATAAAACGATCCACTTTGTTTGGTTATTAAGTTGGCATTTTTCCCAACCCAGCCAATTCCTGATTTTTTTGCCCAACTTCTTTCCAAAACCGGAGCTGAATCTACGAAAACACGGAAACCAAAATCTCCGATTTCTTCCCGCAATTCAGAAATCATATCGCGCAGAATTTCTTTTACCACTTCGTGATAATCTTCAGCATACGCATATTTTGAAATTTTAAAATTCTCTAATGCAGAAATTTTCTCTTCAGGAAAATAGTTGTAAGAAAGCGAAATCACCGATTTGGAACCTTCTACTAACAATCTTGGATCTAATCTTTTATCGAAATGATTTTCCATGTATTTCATTTCGCCATGGAAGTTATTTTTAAGCCATTTTTCCAAATGACGTGCATCTTCTTCCAGGAAATCAGCTTTGGAAATTCCACAATTCTGAAACCCAAAACTTTTAGCTTTAGATTTTATTAATTGAGAATATTTTTCAGCAGTTGAATTCATAGATTTCGCATTGCAAAACTAAGATTATTTTATAAATTTGTTGGAGTTTGGATAGTTGAAAATCTTCATTCATCTAAATTGTAATTTTAACTCAAAAATTTTAAACATTATGTCATTAGCAGATGTATTACAATCAGGAAATTATGCATTAATCGACGTTCGTGAGCCAATGGAGCTTGAAATGGACGGAAATATAGAAGGAGCAACCAATATTCCTTTAGGAGAAGTTGAAGACAGAAAAGAAGAAATCTTATCTATCGAAAAGCCTGTTGTTTTGTTCTGCAGAAGTGGAAACAGAAGCGGAAAAGCTTTAGAATATCTTAATTCTCAAGGTTTAAAAGACGGCTACAACGGCGGAGGCTGGGCTGATTTGAAAGCAAGTTTATAACAAACAGAAGGAACTTTTTAAGTTCCTTTTTTTATTTAATTAAACCTGATCATATGATTTTAAAAGATAGATTTGAATCGCTTTGTCTGAATTTTACTAAAGATAAAATTCTAATTGAAAAATTTTGGTTTGAAATAGAGAAAAAATATTCAGGAAAAAGCAGGCATTATCATAATCTTCAACATTTAGAAACTCTGTTTGAAGAAATTGAGTATGTAAAAGATAAAATCAAAAATTTCAATACTATTTCATTTTCGATTTTTTATCATGATGTAATTTATGATGCGACTTCGAAATTGAACGAAGAAAAAAGTGCAGATATTGCAAAAGAAAGACTTGAAATCTTAGGTCTGAATAATGAGGATTTACAACAAGTTTACGAGCATATTTTAGCTACAAAATCTCATCAAAAATCTGAAAATGAAGACACCAATTTTCTTTTAGATGCCGATTTATCAGTTCTTGGAAAAAGCAGTGAAGCTTATTCAGAATATACAAAACAGATTAGAAAAGAATATTCTATTTATCCGGATTTTCTTTATAAGCCGGGAAGAAAAAAGGTTTTGCAACATTTTTTAGAGCTGGAAAGTATTTTTAAAACTGAATTTTTTAGGAATAAATATGAAACTCAGGCGAGAGAAAATTTAGAATTTGAATTGAAAGGTTTATAGATTTTGTTTAAAAACTTTTGTTTAAAAATTAAGCGGGCTAAAGCCCGCTCATATTGACACTATTGATAATATATATATATATTTTGGTGACGTTTTTTAACCACCCCGTCAAAAATTCTTTGAATTTTCGCCACCCCTCCAAAGGAGGGGAATTTTTTTAGCGAATTAATTCATTACAGAATTTATAAATTCAATTGATTTATTTAAAACTATTTCCGGAGATTCTTTGTGTGGCGTATGTCCAACATTAGGAATAATAAATTTATCGGCAGTTCCTTTAACCTGCGAAACTGTTTTTTCAACTTGGTTTAGAGTTCCATATTCATCATTTTCTCCCTGAATAAATAATAGCGGACTTATTATATTTTTCAATAAATACTCAATATTCCAGCTTCTGAACTTGTCGTTAAGCCAAATTTCAGTCCATGCTTTCACAATCATTTCTACTTTGTCACCATGATATTTTTCCAGACGTTGAGGTAGGTTTGTGGTGTTGTAAGCATTTAATGCTTCTTCCACTCCTTTTACCGTTATATCTTCAACAAATATATGTCCGGCTTCACAGATTACAGCTTTTACTTTTTCAGGATATTTTGATGCGGCAATTAGAGCAATTGTTCCACCATCGCTGTGCCCGAAAAGAATGGAATCATTAATATTCAATTCAGAAAGCAAATCATTCAATACATCTGCTTCCTGTTCCATGTAATTATTTTCCCTTTCATGGGTAGTCATCGGAAAAGATTTTCCATATCCTAAACGATCATATACTAAAACATTACATTGGGTCGCTTCTGCTAATTTTTCAGGAAAATCCCTCCAAAGCTGAACTGAACCTAAAGAGTCATGTAAAAAAATGATGGTGGGTTTATTTTCGAATGAATTATTAAATTTTATAAATAAGTTTTTCCCCTTTACATCAATTACCTCTTCAATCATTATTTATAAACTAGGATTTTTTGTTTCATTAAATTCTTTTAAAAGGTTGGCAAAAACCGTTTCCACAGGAAGAACTTCATCAATTAAAGCTGAAACCTGACCAATTTCCAATTCGCCTTCTTCCATATCACCTTCAAACATTCCTTTTTTAGCCCTTGCTCTGCCTAAAGAAGCGACCAAAGCTTCTGCATTTCGTCCTACATTGTATATTTCTTCCAGCTCATTAAAGAATTTGTTTTTAACCATTCTTACAGGTGCCAATTCTTTTAACGTAAGAAGCGTATCACCTTCATTCAGTTCCGTAATTTTCTTTTTCCAGTTTTCATGAGCACTTGCTTCTCGTGTTGCTGCAAAACGGCTTCCGATCTGAACTCCGTCTGCTCCTAAAATCATGGCAGCTTTCATTTGAGAACCCAAAGCAATTCCACCTGCTGCAATTAATGGTTTAGAAATATGTTTTTTCACATTTGGGATTAAACAAAAAGTCGTTGTTTCATCTCTTCCGTTGTGACCTCCTGCTTCAAAGCCTTCTGCGACAATGGCATCAACTCCAGCTTCTTCACACTTAACCGCAAACTTGGTTGAAGAAACTACGTGAGCTACTTTTAAACCTTCCTTTTGAAGAGTTTCGGTGTACGTTTTAGGGCTTCCAGCAGAAGTGAAAACTATTTTCACGCCTTCTTCCAAAATAATATTGATGATTTCTTCTAAATTGGGGTAAAGCAAAGCGACATTTACGCCAAAAGGTTTATCGGTAGCTTTCTTGCATTTCTGAATATTTTCGCGTAAAATATCGGGATACATACTTGCTGAACCAATTAAGCCCAGTCCGCCACAGTTTGAAACCGCCGAAGCCAGCCTCCAACCTGAATGCCAAATCATACCGGCCTGAATTATGGGATATTGAATATTGAAAAGTTCTGTGACTCTGTTTTTATTTTCGTTCATTTCATGAAGCTTTTTAGCGGAATTGAAATCTATAAAATTACTCATAAGGTAAAAATACTAAAAACATAGATTCTATGATACATCTAAGATATATTTTCATAAAAAAACCTCCAGAAAGTTCTGAAGGTTTTTTTATTATTTTTTAAGAGATTCTTTTTTCCAGTTCCCTTTAAAATCACAATTATCATATCGCCCGTCTATAGAAATAAATGTGGTTGGAAGTTTTGAATTAACAAACTTCTCGATCATTTCACTTTTTTTCTTGTTAAGAGCCATCTGTTTGATTCTGTCGTAATCTGTTTCAAGAGTGATCTGGTGTGAAGGAATAACATCTTCCACTTTAATAATCTTTACCACTTTTCTTTTTCTTTCGTCTTCATCATCAAAAGCAGTGGTAATATCACTTTTGTTAAGACCGGCAAGTTCATAGCTAATCACTCCCGGAACACTTTCTCTTTCGATTTTACTAGAACCATCTCCTCCGGTAATAACTCCAGCATTGAATTTCGTTCTTTTATCATCTGAAAATTTAAATGTAGCATCTTTAAAGCTTATTTTCTCAGCCAAGATTAAACCTCTAATACTGTCAAGTTTTTGTTTTGCTGTAGTAATTTCAGCCTCTGTAGGAGTTGCCATTAAAAGAATATGTCTTGCGTCATAAGCTTTACCAGACTTTTTCACCAACTGAATAACATGGTATCCGAATTCAGATTCAATAGGATCTGAAATTTCACCTTCCTGTAGGTTTAATGCTGCAGCTTCGAAAGGCTTTACCATTTGTCCTTTAAAGATATTTTTCATCAAACCTCCATTTGGAGCTGTTCCCTGATCTTCAGAATAAATTCTTGCCTGACTCTCAAAACTTTCTCCACCTACAATATCAGCTTTGATTTTTTTAAGTTTATTAATCAATTCCTCTTTATGAGCTTCCGTCAATTTAGGATACATCATAATCTGAGAAAGAGAAACCTCATCTTTTATTTCGGGAAGCTGAGATTTATACAAATTGAAAAAATCGGTTACTTCATTTGGAGTAACATCGGCTTTTTCTGTAATTCTTCCATATTTTGCCTGCCCGTAATATTGATCGGTATCAATTTTTTCGATGGCATTTTTCATCTCAAATTGGTTTCTGAACTTATAAGCAGCCAACATAGACTTTTCGTCTGGAAATTGAGAAAGCAATTGGTTGTACTTTGCATTTGCTCCTTCTTTAATTGCCGCAGAACGGTTATCAATCAAGGTATCTCTTTTTGCTTCGTAAACCAGAAGTTTATTATTGATTAAGTTTTCCAAAAACTCACATCTGTCGGTTGTTGAGGCACCCTGTTGTTTTCCGTAATTCATCTGCTCTTCAACATCAGATTCCAAAACGATCTCATCACCAATTACTGCCGCAATACCGTCTACCAACTGTCCTTTCTTTAGCTGAGCGTTGATGTTTCCAGAGAACAACATCGTGAAAACTCCCAAAAGGAAAGTGATTTTTAGTTTATTTATCATTATACTATTTTAAACAAGTTGCAAATTTAGAATTCTTAATGAATTGCACTCAATTTTTTATTATAAATATTTCTTAAAAAGAGATGATTTATTGCAATTCGACATTAAAAGTTGTCAATTCTTTAAATTGCTCCAATCTCTTAGAAATATCAGCTTCGTTTACCTCCTCAATTCTTTCAGTTCCGAATTTTTCTACCGTGAAAGATGCCATTGCAGAACCTACAATTAATGCAGACTTCATTGTTTCGAAATCGAATTTACTTTTTTTAGCAAGATACGCTGCAAAACCACCTGCGAAAGTATCACCCGCTCCAGTCGGATCGAAAACTTCTTCCAATGGAAGCGCAGGAATTGCGAATACTTTATTATCGTGGAAAAGCAAAGCACCGTGCTCTCCTTTTTTGATAATTACATACTCAGGTCCCATTGTATGGATCTTTTTAGCTGCTTTTACTAAAGAGTATTCTCCTGAAAGCTGTCTTGCTTCTTCATCGTTAATACTGATTACGTCAGTTTTAGCAATCATATCTTTCAGAATATCCATTGCAGAATCCATCCAGAAATTCATTGTATCTAAAATAACCAATTTAGGACGCTGATTCATTTTTTCAAGTACTGAAAGCTGAACTCCAGGGTGAAGATTTCCTAATAACAAAATTTCTGCATCCTGCATAGAATCTGGAATTTTTGGATCAAAGTTTTCCAAAACATTTACTTCAGTCGCTAAAGTGTCTCTTGTATTTAAATCATTATGATATTTTCCTGCCCAGAAAAACGTTTTCCCTTCTTTTACAATTTCAATTCCTTCAATATTTACGTCTCTATTGGTAAATTTATCAAGGTATTCTTGTGGGAAATCTCCTCCAACTACAGATACAATTCCAGATTTCACTCCTAAAATAGAAGATGTAATCCCGATATAAGTAGCTGCTCCACCTAAAATTTTATCTGTTTTCCCAAACGGCGTCTCAATTGCATCAAATGCCACGCTTCCTACGACTAAAAGTTTCATATGTATTTTTTATTTTATTTTTAATTGTCATATGCAATCTACCGATGTCATATGTATTTTTTATATTTTAAAATTTATTTTTTCCATTCAAAAGTATCCAGCAAATGCATCATATCTTTTTTGATATAATCAATTGCAGGAGCTAAAGAATCTGGTTTTGGTCTAGAATTGAAGTATAAATATCCCGTCACGAAATGTTTTGTACTGTCGGTTGCATAAAACTGCAGATTAGATGCAGCCTGACCTTTCAACTCATAAAAATTTCCGTAGACTTTTTTCTCAGGATATTCAAAAGATTTTGTATCGATAGAACTTGCTTTCACAGTATGTTTGTAAACCATTTTTTCGGTTTCCATAATCTGTTGAGCAAAATCGTTGTTGATTGGGTAATACGTCAGGAAAATCTTCGCCTTCATTTTAGGATAGTTCAGATAATACCAACAAGGTTTCTTTGCATCATAAATTTTGGCATAATCTGAAGCTTCAAAAGAATACAGACAATTAGGCTCAAATTTATGATATTTTGGTGCAGGATATTCTAATCTCAACTCGCCGTAAGGTTTGGGAGTACTCTCTTTTCCGCACGATATAATCAGCATCGAAACAAAAATAAAAATGACTTTTTTAATCATTTTGCAAAAATACAAATTAGATTTAGATTTTGGGAGACAAATTTCAGCATTTCAATGAGTTTTGAAATTTGTTGGAGAAGATTTTTTTAACGCAAAGTCCGCAAAGATTTTTTTTTCATCATTTACTGCATATTTTTCGTTCACAAAAGCGTTTCACTTAGCAAAGTTAATAAAGTAGGTATTTTTGTCATTCTGAAAGAAGCAAAGCATAGTGAAGAATCTCTTTTTTAAATTAATAGATAATGACAAACTAAACTTTAATTATAGAATTTTATACGCTACATCGTAATGTTGAATATAATTTTCCAAAGGTTTTGGAAATGATCTTTCGTGAGAAGCTTCAACATCGGTTACAATGTAATTGTTTTGAGCAATAAAACTTTCCCAAGCTGTTTCAGAATCAACTTCAACATTAAAAATTTCTATGCTTAAATTTTTGTGGGTAAGCTTATGATTGATGGTTTTTACACTTTTAATAAATGGATTTAAATCATCAGAAATTGTTGGTGGAAATTCAAATAGTTTTTTCCAGATAAAATCGTCTTTTCTTTGCTGAATTAAAAACTGTCCGTTTCGGTGAACAAAATAATATTGTAATTGTAAATCCTGTGCTTTTACTTTCTTAGTTTTAACAGGAAATTCTGAGATTTTATTTAATGAAAAAGCCAAGCAATCATTATTGACAGGACATTCTCCACATAAAGGATTTTTTGGTTTGCAGATTTCCGAACCTAAATCCATCATTGCCTGATTAAAATCACCCACATTTGCAGGCATAATCAAAGCTGATAATTCTGAAAAATAATTGAAAGCTCTCGAATTGGAAATATCAAAATCATCGGCAAAAATTCTACTTAAAACTCGGTAGAAATTTCCGTCAACTGCAGGTATTTTTCCACCGAAACAAATACTGGAAACGGCTGCAGCAGTATATTTTCCAATTCCTTTTAGTTTTAAAATTTCTTCATAATCGGAAGGAAAAATTCCATTGTAATCGTGAATAATTTGTTGCGACGCTTTATGAATATTGATGGCACGGGAATAATATCCCAAACCTTTCCAATATAATAAAACCTCATCTTCAGGAGATTCTGCCAAAGTTTTCACGTCGGGAAATCTTTCGATGAAATTATTGTAATGATTTAAACCCTGAGCAATTCTGGTTTGCTGAAAAACAATCTCACAAATCCAGATTTTATAAGGATCTTTGGTTTTTCTGAACGGCAAATCTCTCGCATTTTTATCATACCACTTCAACAGCTTGTTCCCGATGTGAAGAAAGTCTGAGTTCTTTTTATTCTTTTCCAAAAAACCAATTCATTTAATGAGGCAAAGATAAAATTATTTTTTTGCGTTATCAAGAAGATAAACAGGTGCTCCTTTTAACCATTGATATTTGATTTGTTTCATCTCTGCAATAGATTTATACCCTTTAAGCTTTTCTAAAAAAACATACACCGAATCATTTTTTTCTTTTTTAAGATTTAATCTCTGATTTGAAAGAAACCGATACGGATACGAAATTACAGAATCTCTTTTGCTGAATAATAAATCTCCCGAATTGATGCTGTAAATATAAATTGCCTTACCTCGACCTGAAGAACTGTCGGTAACAGAAATATCTGAACTTGCCACGACCATATCGCTGATTCCGTAAGCTTCGTCTTCAGACATTACATAAGCCTGATTGCTGTCTTTTTTTTCGTTTTTAAAAAGATCAATCTCATATTTTCGAGGCCGCTGATATTCTTTTTCACAGCTTAAAACAGAAAACAACAGAAAAGCGAACAAAATGTAAAACGTGAAATTTTTCATTAAACCGTTTTTAAAATAATTAGAAATAAAAAACCGATGTTTTTGACGCACCGGTTTTTATATTAAATATTAGGAAGATTAATCCTGGATATATTCTGCATCCCACTCGTTACCGTCATCACCTTTGTGACCGTCAAGTTTGATCACAAAACTTTTTGTCGGGAAATAAGGAGTCAGTCTGATATCTAGCCAAACTCTGTCTTTATTCACTTTATCCTGCTCGAAACGAACAATTTTGAACTTTTCGATTAATTTATCAGCTCCCTTGATACCGTCTAAGAAACTTACAATCTGCTTTCTCAAATCGTCTTCGTTTTTTGCATTCCAGTTTTCGAAGGCTCTTCTGTTTAAGAAATCCAGTAAAACTTTAGTTACATAATCGAATACACGAACTACAGAATACGTCTGAAGACCAATATTATCTCCTGTAAACAATGTTTTTGCAGAGAATGCCATGATTTTTCCGTACTCGTTTACCATAGGAACAAGCCCCATTTTTTCTAGCTGAGAAATTTCACTTTTCTTTAATTCAAATTTTACAGCGTCTACTTCGTTGATATTACCGTGTTTTTTACCGGCAGCAACTTGTGACATTAATGTTTTGTGAATTTTTCCAGCCAATGAAGTTGAAGGTGGAAGTTCCACGTTTTCTTCTTCACCCACTTCTTCTGCTCTACCACGACCAACTAACCAGTTACAAGTCATAATAACATTACTTCTGTGCAATTCGCCACCTGTAAGGTTTGCAGAGTGGAATAAATCTACCACATCATCCGGTTTATCAAGGTTGGCAAAATCGGTAACCATCATTACTTTGTTTTCGTTACAGATTTTCGCCCATTTTTCAATTACTTTATTAGATCCTAAATACCCCGGAATTGCCAAAATAGAATAGTTATCTCTTAAATCTAAACGATCATAATAGTTTTTAAATTCTTCAGAAATAGCATCAATAAATAACGGGTTATCTAAATCTGAAACCTGCTCTAGCGTTGCATTTACAATGCTTACATTATCTACTTTGTCTAATTCTGTATTTTTATAAAACTGAGCAACTGTTCTGTAAGAAGTTTCCAGCTGACGAACAGCATCGAGAGAATTTTTAAGATTTAATTTTAAATTCTGATCTGCTGCTTGTGCTTTATTTTTGCAGATATCTGCCATTTTTTCAGCAGAATCGTTGCTGTTTAAAAGCTCTACCCACAGATTGATTTTCTGTAGAAGTTCTTTTCTTTCATCATTTTTATTACCATCATTCAGGAAAATTTCTTTTCTTGCTTTTCTGGTCGGGTTCATATTGGCAATCCCGTCTACGACAGATTCTATAAAGCCAAAACCTCCGATTTTATTTAATTCTTCAAGCGGATTTCCTTTCGGTCTTCCAGCCTGCTGCTGTTGACTATGCTGTTGGCCTTCTGCAGCCTGTAATTTACTATCCATAATATTTGTGTAGGTACTTTAAATTATTTTTCAAGTTCTTGTGCGACATCTTTCAATGCTTCAATAAAAGCAGCTCTGGTCTGCTCATTTTCCAACATATTGCGAAGAATCTTATTGGTTTTCAGCTGACGTACGATTTTATTGTACTGCTCCTGCTCCATGCTGAGCTGCTGAAGATAATCTGATTTCTGAACAAGATTTTTGGGAGTAAAGTCTGCAAGATTCTGAAAACGGAATTCTTCTTCTACTACGCTTCCTTCCTCTGTTTCGTGTTGTACGGCGACAGAAGGTTGAAAGTGTCTGAAAACATCATCTACGGTTTTTAATCCTGTAACAATTTCGGGAACATAAGATTCGTCGGTTGTAAGCTGGCTTACGATAAGAGATTTGTTCTCCTGAATTTCCTGAATAGCTTCATTAGCGTCGACCTTGACTTCGTTTCCGCCAACACCATAATTAAACATTGCCATATTATTATTATTTTGAGATTGTTGATTTTGGTTTTGGATTAGCAAACTTTTGACCAATCCATTGCTTAAATTTATAAAAAAACTGTAACATACAAAATTTTGTGAAGATTTTTATTAAAATAAATCAAATTACCGATGATAATTGAATGATTATTAATATGTTTTGGTGTCACTAATCTAGGAAAAACAAATAAAAAAACGCACCAAAATGATGCGTTTTAACAGTATATTATTGTCGTAAAATTACCAGATTTTAATTCTTTCAGCAGGAGCTTTATATAATTTATCCCCTGGTTTAATATCGAATGCTTTCATGAAAGAATCCTGATTTACCAACGGTCCGAAAGCTCTGAAATATCCCGGTGAATGCGGATCTGTTTTCACCTGATTCATCATATACTGATCGGTAGATTTCGTTCTCCAAACTGTAGCCCAGCTCATGAAAAATCTCTGATCCTGATTAAATCCGCTAATCAAACCAACATTTCCTTTATCTTTTAAATACATTTGAAGTGCATCATACGCAACTGCTACTCCGCCTAAATCACCAATATTTTCACCGCTTGTAAATTTTCCGTTTACAAAACTTCCTTTTACAGGTTCGTAAGCGTTGTATTGAGCCGCTAATTGTCCCACTTTTGCATCGAAATTCTTACGATCCTGATCAGTCCACCAGTTATTTAAGTTTCCGTCGCCATCGAATCTTGAACCACTGTCATCGAAACCATGAGAAATTTCATGACCGATTACCGCTCCAATCCCACCGAAATTTACCGCAGCATCAGCTTTTGGATTGTAGAAAGGTGGCTGTAGAATTGCAGCTGGGAAAACAATTTCGTTATTTGAACCGCTGTAATATGCATTTACGGTTTGTGGAGACATTCCCCATTCCGTTTTATCAACAGGTTTCCCTACTTTTTCTAAGCTTTTTTGGTATTGCCAAGCCGAAACATTCTGTAAGTTTGAATATAAAGTTGCGCCTTGAGCCAGAGATTCTACTTTTAATTTAGAATAATCTTTCCACTGATCCGGATAAGCGATTTTTACTGTGAATTTTGACAGCTTTTCCTGAGCTTTTACTTTAGTTTCCGGCGACATCCAATCCATATCATTGATATGTTTTTTGAATGATTTTAAAATGTAATCGATGTACATTTCCATCTGCTGTTTAGATTCCGGAGTAAAATATTTGTCAACATACAGTTTACCAAAAGCTTCACCCAAAACTCCGTTTACAAGCGCCAAACCTCTTTTGTCCATCGCTCTTTGCTCTTTTTGTCCCTGAAGATATTTAGAGTAAAAATCGAAACGGATGTTATCTAAATTATCTCCCAAATTACTTGCATTGCCATTGATGACATGATATTTCAGATAATCTTTCAACAACGGAAGGTTTTTCTGATTAATAAACTGATCCATATTTTGGTAATATTTCAGTTCACCAACGATCACTTTATCCGTATTTACTCCTGCATCTTTCAGATATTGAGCAAGATTTACATTTTTTACCAAACCGGAAAGCTCAGTAACATTTTTAGGATTGTATCTTAAATTGGCATCTCTGTTTTGCTCTAAAGTCAATAAATAATTAGCCAGTTGCTTTTCAAAATCAACTACATTTTTTGCAGCAGCATCAGAGTTTTTATATCCTAAAACAACAAACAATTTAGCTACATAATTTTGATATTCAGCTAAAGTTTTTGTGTTGGCTTCATTTACTTTTTGATAATAATCTCTTCCTAAACCAAGATCCGGACCGCCAAGATAAACTGCATTCATTTTAGAATTTTTCATATCTGCGCTTACTCTCCAACCATAGAAAGAGTTATCTCCCAATTTGGTTGCCTCTAAAAGATATTTCTGAAGATCATTTAAATTTTTAATCGCATCAATTTTAGCTAAATCAGATTTGATGGGAGCAATTCCTGCGGCATTTCTTTTTTCAACATCCATAAAAGATGCATACAGATTCTGGATTTTTTGTCCTTCAGAACCTTCTGCATATTTCTCGGTTAAAATTTTATTTAAAATACCTAAAGAAGCATCATCTACATTTTCTCTCAACGCATTGAAAGATCCCCAACTTGCTTTATCAGAAGGAATCTGAGTTTCTTTCACCCAATTTCCGTTTACATAACTGAAGAAATCATCCTGCGGACGAACCGTTTTATCCATATAAGATAAATTAATTCCATTTTCAGGATAAATGGTGAGTGAAGAATTCTCAACAACAATATTTGTGGGAGTTTTTTCTGCGGTCGCAGTGGTATTTTTGGTAGTTCCACAAGAGTTTAAGAATACAATACCGGAAAACGCAAGTACTGCAATATTTAGCTTTTTCATTAAAATAATTTTGATGTGTAAAACAGTTTGATCAAATATAGGAATATATGTTAAATAAATTTTGTGAGTTTCTTATATATTCCTGAAATTCAACTGGAAAATATAAGGTTTTGGCTAAAGCCATTTGAAAATTCCATTTAGAAAACGGGCTAAAGCCCGTTCCTATTGAATAAAAAAACCGCTCATTTCTGAACGGTTTTGAATATTTTAAATACTGATTACCAGATTTTAATTCTGTCTTCTGGTTTTTTGTATAATTTATCACCAGGTTTTACATCAAATGCTTTGTAGAAAGCATCAACGTTTGTTAACGGACCGAAACTTCTGAAATATCCAGGAGAGTGCGGATCTGTTTTTACTTGGTTTACCATATATTTCTCACTTGATAAAGTTCTCCAAACGGTTGCCCAGCTTAAGAAGAATCTTTGATCTTGAGTATAACCACTGATTGATCCAGGGTTTCCTTTATCTTTTAAATACATTTGCAATGCATCGTAAGCAATGTTTACACCACCTAAATCTGCAATGTTTTCACCGTTCGTGAACGTACCGTTTACAAAAGTTCCTTTTACAGGCTCGTATTTGTCATATTGAGAAGCTAAAGCTTTAGTTGCTTTTTCGAAGTTTGCTTTGTCTTCCGGAGTCCACCAGTCAACTAAATTACCTTCTGCATCAAACTGTGCACCTGAATCATCAAATCCGTGGCTCATTTCATGACCGATAACCGCACCGATTCCACCAAAATTTACCGCAGCATCCGCTTGAGGATTGAAGAATGGTGGCTGAAGAATCGCAGCAGGGAAAACGATTTCGTTATATACCGGATTGTAATATGCATTTACAGTTTGTGGAGTCATTCCCCATTCTGTTTTATCAACTGGTTTTCCGATTTTTGCTAAATCTTTATTGTACTGCCATTCAGAAATATTCTGAAGGTTTGCGTATAGATTTCCACCTTTAGATTCAGGAACGATATTCAATTTAGAATAATCTTTCCATGTATCAGGATAAGCAACTTTCACTGTAAATTTGTTCAATTTAGTCATTGCTTTTTCCTTAGTTGTAGCAGACATCCACGTTAAACCATTGATGTGAACTGCAAAACTTTTCTTTAAGTAATCGATCAACTCAACCATCTGAGCTTTTGCTTCAGCCGGGAAATATTTTTCAACATATAATTTACCGAAAGCTTCACCCAAAGAACCGTTGATTAACTCATAACCTCTTTTGTTTAAAGCTCTCTGCTCTTGCTGACCTCTTAAATATTTACCATAGAAAGCAAATTTTGCATCTCCTAATTTTTCACTTAAATAAGAAGCACTTCCGCTGATCATGTGGAATTTCAAATAATCTTTGATCACAGGAAGCGTTTTAGCATTTACCAGTTGATCAAAGTTTTTGTAATATCCTAATTCACCGATGATTACTCTGTCTGTATTTACTCCAACTTTTTTAAGATAAGCAGGAATATCTACATTTTTAACCAAAGCCTTCAGTTCAGCCATTGTTTTAGGGTTATACTGAAGCGTATTATCACGGCTTTGCTCATTCGTTAACAAATGTTTTGCAATGCTTTTTTCGTAGTCCACAATTCCTTTTGCAGCAGCATCAGCATTTTTGTAACCTAATTCTTTCAGCATTGAAGCTACATACTTCTGATATTCCGCAAGAGCTTCTGTGTTTTTAGCATCTACTTTTTGATAGTAATCTCTACCCATTCCTAATGAAGCATCACCAAGGTAAACTGCATTCATATTAGAATCTTTCAAGTCTGAATAAACACCCCATCCGTAGAAATTATTTTCTCCGTCTTTTGTAACTGAAATTAAATAATTCTGAAGATCAGCAAGATTCTTGATCGCATCAATTTTGTCGATGTTTTCCTGAATAGGCTTGATTCCGTCTGCATTTCTCTTATTCATATTCATGTACGTTGCGTACAAATCCTGGATTTTTTTACCTTCACTTCCCTCTGCAAATTTATCTTTAAGAAGAGAATTTAAGATGGTCATTGAATTGTTGTCGGTATCATCTGCCAATTTGTTGAAACTTCCCCATGTTGGTTTATCAGAAGGAATTTTTGCAGTTTTCATCCAAGTTCCGCTCACGTAATTGTAAAAATCATCTTGCGGACGAACAGATTTATCCATCAAACTGATGTCTAAACCTTTATCAGTAGTAATTGTTTTGGTAGATTTAGTCTGAGCGTTCAATGTATTTTGTGAACAAACTCCAGCTAATAAAAACAAAGAAAGTGTTAATTTTTTCATTGTAATAATAATTTACACAATATGTATATTTAATTTAAATTTTGTTACGGTAAAGTTAATTTATTTTGTGAATTGGATTTTATTGAGCAATTAAAATCCCCACCAAATCCTGAATAATTTTCTGAGAGACAAAATAAATAAAATCTTGTCTGTCTAAATGAGGCATATACAATTTAAAAGTTTGAGATTCATTTTTCACTTTTATCGTGTAATAAACCAATCCTACCTCTTTTCCATCTTCACCTTTTCCGGGTCCTGCAACACCCGTTGTAGAAAGAGAAATATCAGTTTTAAATAAATTTTGGCACCCTTCTGCCATTTCGCGTGCAACTTCTTCGCTTACAACCGTAAAACGTTCAATAATCCCTTCTGAAACGCCAAGAATATCTGTTTTTTTCTGCGTTGCGTAGGCTACGACTCCACCAATAAAATATTTAGAGCTTCCCGGATTTGAAGTGATCAAAAGAGCCAATTCTCCGCCCGTACAACTTTCAGCAGTCGAAATGGTTAATTTTTTTTCGCTTAAAATTTCACCTAAAATTTTCTCAATTTTATCTTCAGAAGTTGCGATGATATTTTCTCCGATAATCGGAAATAATTTTTGAATTTCGTCTTCAAGCTGAACTTGCAACACATTTTCATCAGTTCCTGTAGCAGTTAATCTCAGTTTCACCCTCGTTCCGACAGGAAGATAAGATAAAGCAAGATTTTTCGGTAAAGCAAGTTCCCATTCTTCAATTTGGTCTGCCAAAATACTTTCGGGAATTCCGACTACAGAAACGATTCTTGTAGAAATATAATTAAGATTAAATTTTTCTTTTAAATAAGGAATGATCTGGTCTTTTATCAAAGGTTTTACTTCGTACGGAACGCCTGGTAAACTGAAAGAAAGTTTTCCGTTTTGTTGCATCATCATACAAGGTGCTGTTCCGAAATGATTTTGAAAAACCGTAGATTTTGTAGGCACAAAAGCCTGTTCACGATTTCTTTCTAAAATTTCTATGCGACCACGTCTTTCCATATAAGCTTTAAGATGTTCAAAAGTAGCTTCATCCAAAGCAATTTCATCATCAAAAAATTCGGCCAAAGCTTTTTTGGTTTTATCATCTCTTGTTGGTCCCAAACCTCCTGTAGTAATCACCAAATCTCCCATTTCAAAAGCCGACTTCAATGTACTTTTTATGGTTTCTATTTCGTCTGAAATGGTAATGATCTGAGAAACCTTTATGCCTATATTTTTAAGTTCGGTAGCAATAAAATTTGAATTGGTATCAACTGTATTTCCTGAAAGAATTTCGTCACCAATGGTGATAAGAACTGCGTTTTGCATGTGTTTAATTTTGAATAAATTCCATACAAATGACGTGAAAATCTCTGTAGTGAACAAAAGAAAATGATTTTTTATATCTTTGGTTTAAACTGTCTGAAACT
This sequence comes from Chryseobacterium scophthalmum, assembly GCF_900143185.1. NCBI lineage: Bacteria > Pseudomonadati > Bacteroidota > Flavobacteriia > Flavobacteriales > Weeksellaceae > Chryseobacterium > Chryseobacterium scophthalmum. The sequence continues at coordinate 1,740,729 of NZ_FSRQ01000001.1, forward strand.
ATAATAAAGATTATGACTAAATATGATGATGCTTCGTGGCATTATGGAGGAGATTTTCCGGAAGGAATTCCTGAAAAAAACAGCGCTACACACACCGGAATGTTCTTGAACTGGTGTATTAATAATGATTTGGTTTCGGAAGAATTTAAAGAAGATGTTGGAGAAGAAATCGAAAAATTAAAAAGAAGAGAAATCACAGGAGCAGACTTTGTCATCGAATCTATGGATGGAAAATTTTCTGAATATGATTTGAATGATTTAGGAAATAGTTTTGCCAAAGATTATTATGCTGACGAAACCGATTTTGCCGATAAATTCAGTTCATTTGCTACAGATTATATCAATATTTTTGATACTGTAGCCGAAGAAAATGATTTTGAATACGAAACTTTTTATCATATTGAAGATACCTACGAAAATTATGACATGATGAAGCAGATTATCGATCATCGTTTTCAGGAATGGAAAGAGTATAAAAGCTTAAACTAAATAATTCAGTTTGTCGTTCTGAACGCAATGAAATGGAGTGAAGAATCTTTTTTTATGTAGAGATTCTTTCTTCGTCAGAGTGACAAACTGAATGTTAAATTATTTTGAGATTGCTTCGTCGCTTCGTTTCTCGCAATGACTAATTGTGTTTTACCCAAATTAAATTATCAGTATTATAACCTAATTTCTGGGCTTTTACTAAGAATCTTTCTTTGATACTGTTTGGAATTTCTTTGTTTCGGGATAAAATCCAGATGTATTTTGTGCTGTTTCCTACGACGAGAGCATTTTGATAATCATCATCAATATCAATCACGTTATAACCCGCCCAAATCGGTTTAAAAAAGGAAACTTTCAGTCTCGCTTCAGATTGATCATTCACGAATCTTGCCTCTCCAATTGATTCTTTCCATTCTTTTTTTATGTAATCGTAGCCTCTGTTTTGTACTTTGATTGTTCCGTCAGGATTGAGTGAATAATTAGCTGTTACATTATCCATATTTTTCTCGAATTTATAGTCGAAACGGGCAATTTCGTACCATCTACCAAGATATTTTTCTGAATTAAAGTTTTTGATGGCTGTTGCGCCTTTGGGAATACCGACCGAACAGGAATTGAATATTAAAAAACCGATGATACCTAAAGAAACGGGAATGGCTATTTTGTGTAAGGTTTTCATGTTGAAATATTTTATTGCTGTAAAAATTCAAAAATGATGCCTTAATTAGATTTAAACATTTGGATGATAACATTTAATTTTAAAAAAAATTCATCCTTGAATAATTCTCTTTTAACCATTTAGATTTACTAAGAAGTTGAGAATATTTAAGTTGAGCTTTACTTTGAGAAGTGATCCTTATTAAAAATCTATCTGATTTTTTCTTAATAAAACTTAACTCCTAAAATCTTCTTAATGGTTTAAACAAATTTCGATTTTAAAAATTTTAAGAGAAAACTTTTAAAAACTGGTCTTTAAAGCTACCAGAAACTTCAATTTCGGAATTGTCTGATAAAGTTGCCGTTCCGCTTTTATGGTAAGATTTTACAAAATGGGTATTGATAATATGCGATCGGTGAACTCTTACGAAAGGATTTTCAAGCAAGTCATCAAAATGCTTCAAAAATCTGCAAACCATCTTCTTTGAACCATCTGTAAGATAGACCTGCGTAAAATTTCCATCAGCCTGAAGTCTTACAATATCTTCCGTTTTTACGACATCGAAACCTTGTAATGTCGGGAGGATCAGTTGTTGTTTTTCTGGTTTTAATTTTAAATTTTCCAGGAGGATTTTGTTTCGGTTTAATTCGTCTTTCTTTTCAATACTTTCTGCGACTTTATTCACTGCCAAGATCAATTCCTGAATATCGATGGGTTTTAAAATATAATAACTCGCAGATTTGTTTAAAGCCTGCAGAGAATATTGCGAAAAAGCCGTGATAAAAATGGTTTCGTAAGAGAATTCTTTGGTGGCTTCCAAAACATCAAAAGCATTTCCGAAAGGCATTTCAACATCCAAAAAAACGAGTTGCGGTTGCATTTCTGAAATCAAAGGAACAGCTTCTTTGATATTTTCAGCCTCTCCTAAGATCTCAATTTGCGGGCAGTATTTTGTGAGATAATTTCTCAGAACTTCTCTTGCAATTTTTTCGTCGTCAACGATTACAGATTTTATTTTCATCTTTTTAGGTTAAGATTAAGTTGAAGTTAGCTGTTTATTAATTTGAATGAAATTTCAACAAAAACACCTGGCTCTTCTTTTTTATCGGTGATTTTACACTCAATATTTTGTTTATACAAATCATTTAATAAAGCAATTCTTTCCAAAGTATTTTTCATACCGCGACCTTTTCTGCTTTTTTGATGTTCGGTTTTTTGTTTTTTACTTTCTTCAATTCCGATGCCGTTATCCTCAATGAAAATATTAAGTGAATCGTTATTTTTTTCAAATTTTAAACTTAAAAAGCCCTTTTCAGTCCGGTATCTTAAGCCGTGCCAAACCGCATTTTCCAAAAATGGCTGTATCAACATTCCGGGAACTTTCAGACTTTGGGTATTTAAGCTTTCATCAACTTCAATTTCGTAATCGAATTTATCAGAAAAACGTGTTTTTTCTAAAGCCAGATAATTCTGGAGCAAATCTAATTCCTGCTGAAACGGTATGAAATCTTCACTTGAATTTTCCATTACGCCACGCATTAATTTTGAAAATTTGGTTAAATATTGATTGGCTTCCAGTTCATTATTAGTTGCAATAAAATGATTGACAGAATTTAAACTGTTGAAAATAAAATGCGGATTCATCTCACGACGCAACGATTGCAACGCAATTTTTTTGTTTTTGATCTGAACTTTTTTCAAGGTTCTGAAAATGAAAATTATTAAACCTGTCAGTAGAACCAGCACACCAATTAAACTATAATTGAAAATGTTTTTCTTACGAATCAACTCGTCTTTGAGTTTCTTTTCCTGCAAAAGTTGAGAAATTTTTTGTTCAGTATCTTCAAGGATTTTATTATCAACCAAACTTCTGTCTTTGGAAACCAAATCAGGCAATTTTCCGAGAAAATCACGGTAAAGCTGTATCGAAGCATCTGTATTTTCTGAAATATTATAAAGACTGTCGAGTTTTTTTACGCTTTTTTGCGCTTCAAGAGTGTGACCTTTCTGCAAAGCAATATCATAAGCATTTTTCAGTAAAACAATTGCTTCCTTTGGATCATTTTTTTTGATGTAAATTTCTGCGAGTTCCTGAATTTGCTCTACTTTTTTCTGAGAATTTTCTTTAACGAAATTTTCTTTTAAAACTGATCTTTTAGCTTCTATCGCTTTATCAAAATCTTTATTATCTACATAAAAATTGGTCAATTTCTGATTGATCGCCAAAGCCTGTTGCGGCGCCTGTTCTTTCGAAATTTGGTAAGCTGTATTCAGGTTTTCTTCGGCTTTCGGAATATTTTTATTTTCAATATTTACATCTGCCATTTGGCTGTAACTTGCGGCAAGATCTTGTTTATTATTTTCTTTTTCGCTGATCTGAATATTATTCTGAATAGCTTCAGCTTTATTTTCTGGCGCCGGAGAAGAAAGTCTTGAAGCATCATTCGCATTCAAACTTCTTTTTGATTTAGAATATCCAATTTTTGAAGCTTTTTGGTAATTGCTTTGCGCAGATTTTAGCTTATTCTGATTTTCCTGAGACTGCGCCAGTTTTCGGATTACTTTTTCGAGATTTTGCTTGTCATTCAGCTTTTCGTAGAGATTTTTAGATTTTAGAAAATATTCTTCACTTTTAGAAAAATTTCTATCATTAAAAAATGTTTCGCCGATATTGTAATAAGAGTCGGCTTCTGCAGATTCGTTTTTGGTATCAACGGCTTTTTTCAGTTTTTCACTTTCAGCTTCAACTTCTTTCCATACATTATTAGTGCTTTGAGAATACAGGATATTCCCAAAAATCATAAATAAAAAGAGTATAAAAAACCGAAACATTTTCATAAAACAAAGATATACATATATATAGTTTACCAAAAACTATTCACCAAGTGAAAAGCAAGATTGACCAAGTTTGAAGCAAAAAATTTAATCCTGTTCTAAAGATTGCTTTTTTTATCTTTGAAATCTAAATTAATCATGAAATAAATGAAAAAGAAAATTTCTATCATCTTTCTGTTATGTTTTATAATCACCAATCTTTATTCGCAAACTTATATTCATAACGTTACCGTTGTAGATGTTATCAACCAAAAACTCATCCCGAATCAAACGGTTGTTCTTACGAAGGAAATCATCTCAGAAATTAAACCTTCAAAGAAAATAAAAATTCCTAATAATGCTAAAACCATTAATGGTGAAGGTAAATTCCTAATTCCAGGGATGACAGATTCTCATGTGCATTTTTTCCAAAGTGGAGGTTTATATACAAGACCGGATGCTTTAGATTTAAGAAATAAGATGCCGTACGAAAAGGAAATTTCTTGGGTTCATCAAAATATGGAAGATTTTCTGAATCGCTATTTAAAATTGGGAATCACTTCTGTAATTGACGTGGGAGCAACGTATAACTTTTTATCTCAAAAAAATTCACTTAGAAAAGCAAATTTACCCACGGTTTATATGACAGGACCTTTATTGACAACCTATGAACCTGAAGTTTTTAAAAATCGTGGCAAAGACGAACCTTTCAAGTTGGTTTTAACGGCAGAAGATGCCAAGAAAATGGTTCAGGAGCAACTTCCCTACAAACCTGATTTTATAAAAATATGGTACATTGTAGGTGGTGACAAAAAAGATATGGAAGCGAATGCACGAAAATATGAAGCTGTTGTAAAAAGCGCCATTGATGAAGCTCATAAAAATAATCTGAAAGTCGCAATACATGCTACAGAAAGAATTACAGCACAGATTGCAGTAGAAAACGGAGCAGATTTTCTTGTACATAATATTGAAGATGAAATCGTTCCGGATAGCTTTGTGAAATTATTAAAATCAAAAAAAGTTATTTTAAATCCTACTTTAACCGTTGCTGGAAATTATTACAAAACTTACGGTCAAAAAAACAATTACAATACTTTCGAGCTTAATAATTCTAATCCTGAAGCAATTGGTTCTATTCAAGATTTAAAACATTTGTCGGGTTCTTCTGATTCCGCAATTGTAAAAAAATTGAAAACAAGATTTAATCTGCCACAAATGGATGTTTATATTTCAAAAAAAGATTCCATACGAAGTATTAATTTGAAAAAATTATCCGACGGAGGCATAACTATTGCAGCGGGAACAGATGCCGGAAATATCGGAACTCAACATGCAACTTCTTTTATTTCTGAACTTGATGCCATGAAAAAAAGCGGTATGAGCAATTGGCAGGTTTTACAGTCAGCAACAATTAATCCGGCTAAAATTTTCAATAAAGAAAATATTTCAGGAAGTGTTTCTACAGGTAAAATTGCTGATTTGGTTTTATTAAATTCAAATCCGGTGGAAAATATTGAGCATCTTACTGAAGTAAATCTTGTTTTCAAAAACGGAGAAGCTATAGATTCTGAAAAAGCCATTAAAGAAACTCCGGAAATGTTGGTTCAGAAACAGGTAAACGGATATAACGCAAGAAACATTGATGCTTTCCTGGAGCCTTATTCGGAAGATGCAGAATTATATACATTTCCAAACAAACTTATCAGCAAAGGTAAAGAAGCAATGAGAACAAGCTACACCGAAATGTTTAAAAGACTGCCCGAACTCCACTGTGAAATTAAAAACAGAATTGTAAACGGTAATTTTGTAATCGATCAGGAAAGTGTTTCAGGGATGAGAAAAGGGCAAAAAGTAGAAGCTACAGCGATTTATGAAATTAAAGATGATAAAATTATCAAAGTTTATTTTTTACCCTAATCCTTTTTCTTTATAAAAAAATTAAAGGCAATTCTTTTGGAGTTGTCTTTTTTTTGTGCTTACCAAGTGAAAATCTGCATTCACCAAGTTGGTTTTAAACTGCTTTGAAAAGACGATTAAGTTTGTGATCTAATTTAAACTTAATCATTATGAAAAACCATTTAAACTTAAGCAAAGCATCAGTTTTAGCCTTACTTTCATTATTAATTTTTTCTATTTCTGTAAAAGCTCAGATGTCCGGAAATCAGGTTTAACGAGATGTAAATTCTTATAACAAAACATCAACCTTTTATCCTGAATCTAAACATTTTTATGCAACTGATTCTACACTCACAGTTACCGCAAGTATTTTGCTTAATCAAAAAGCAGATCAATTTAAAATCGCTTTAGGATTAAACGAAGAAGCAGAATCTCCCAAAAAGGCTATCGAAAATATCAACTTACGAATTGCAAATTTCTTAAAAAGGCTGAGTTCATTGGGAATAAAAAAAGAAGAGGTGTATGTAGATTTTATTTCGCAAACCAAAGTGTATGATTTTGATATTGAACCTAATCAAAAACTGGTAAGTCAAAAAATTAAAGGATTTGAAATCAAGAAAAATATCATCATCAATACTAATGATCATTCAAAAATTGAAAAAATAATCTATGAGGCTTCTGATTTTCAAATCTACGACATCATCAAAATTGATTATATCAACACCAATATCGAGCAAATTCATCAAAATTTACTCAAAGAAGCTTACGCAATTATCAACAGAAAGAAAGATGACTATTTAGGGAAATTCAAGCACGAGCTCATCGGAAATCCGATTGCCAATTCTAATTTCTCTTATGTATTTCCAGAAACCCAATATCAACAATACACCGCCTATGAAAGCTCTGATTTTGATGTCGTAAGAGGAAATTACAACAATGATTACTACATCAAAAAGTTGGAAAGAAAAGGTAAAACATTCTATTATGAAGGCATAAAATATTCAGGCTATGATAAAGTCATTAATAATGAAAACCCTGAAATAGGAATTCAATATATGGTAAATCTGAACGTAAAGTATGACTTCAAGAAAAACAGATAATTTTTACCAAGTGAAAAGCTCAGTTCACCAAGTTGGTTTCAAACTGCTTTGAAAAGACCAATAAGTTTGTGATATAATTTAAACTTAATTCTCATGAAAAATTTATCCTATTTAGTTCATTTTGCTTTGGTATTTTCAAGTTGCCAGGTTTTTTCTCAGACCAAATTAATATCCTACAAAAGCCACAGTGGCAACATAGAATATTTTGAAAAAAGTATTGTGGAAGACAGTTACAATACCAATTATTCTAATCTTGGAGTTGCACCGCAAAGATATGTAACCAATTCAAAATTAGATAGCGTGATTATCATTGATGATAAAAAAAGCGTTATTGTTACCTCAAACTACTGTAAAATCAGAGGAAATGCAAATCCAGAAAAGTGGAAACCGGGAAGAGATACCGTTTACAATCATCCCGTTTTTTCCCAAGAAAATATAGAAGCTGTAAAAAAAGAATTAAAAAGAGATTACAACTTTCAAAATGATATTGACAGCACCGTTTTTCTAAAATATGACAAGAAAACTAAAGAATACAAACCAATTACGTCTAAAAAAGTTATCAAAACGGCTGAGATAAAATCTTTCAAGTCAAAAGAAGAAATCATGTATTTGCTTGTATTAAGTATCGCTGTGTTTGCGTCTGTTTTTATTTATAGAAAAAATCGTTAAAAGCATTTCTGTGAAATTTAAATCAATATTTTTTAGACAAGCTCCTGTTTTTTGCGGTGTTTTTTTTCTGCAGTTTATTCTATTTTTTCCGTTGAGTTTTTTAAACGATTTCCAGTTAAAAATTACGGATTTTATTTTTAGTGATCTTACTGGTTTTATTTTAGAATTTTTATTCAATAAAAAGAATAGCAGAATAGATTACAGCTCAGATAGTTATTCGATGTTGGTGTTAATTATCATTTTATTTTTTACATCAATAATATTCAGTTCTCTTATCAAGAAAAAATGGACGAAACATTTCTTATTAATAACAGAATATGTTTGTGTAATTTACATTTCTGTTATATTGATAAAATACGGGGTTGATAAAATTTTTAAAGCTCAATTTCCCGCACCTGAACCGAATATTTTGTTTACAAGATTCGGAAATTTAGACAAAGATATTTTATTCTGGAGTACGATTGGAGCATCTAAAATTTATAACATCATCATTGGTTCAATTGAACTTTTTACAGGAGCTTTGTTGTTATTCAAGCGTACCCGATTTTTGGGATTATTATTGGCAATCATTAGTTTTAGTCAGATATTAATCATCAATATCAGTTTTGATATTTCTGTAAAATTATTTTCACTGATTTTACTTTTAATGAGCTTGTTTTTGGTCAGAAAAAGCGGATGGGAACTTATTCTAAAAATCATTAGTCTACCGAAAAAAACTTATTTTGACCAAACTTTATTTCTTCCGTATAAAACCTTTTTTAAGATTCTTATTTTAGGAACTGCATTTATAAAAATCGGAATACCATATTTCAATAATGATTTTGATGCAGAAAATAGAGATAATTCATTCAATTTAACGGGAGCTTATCAAGTAACTTCTTCCGAAAGTCCTTATCAATATTTATTTTTTCATAAAGACCAATATCTGATTTTCATGGAAAGATCTTCGGAAAAGATGACTTCTTTTCATTATGATATTTCTTTTGATCATCAAATTATCCTTCAAAATGAACAACATTGCATTTCCAAACATTTATTTGTAAAAAATAAAGACGGTTCTATTATTTTTTCTTTTAATCATCAAATGATTCATGCTAAACCTATTCAATACAAAAAAATGAATGTATTGCAGGATAGATTTCATTTTTTGGTTGATTGACCTTTCTTTCACCAAGTGAAAACTTCAGTTCACCAAGTCTTCAAAATTTCAGTTTCAAATCGTGGTAATTTTACTTTAGAAATTTAAAACAAGAAATTTTAAAATAATAAATACATACATTATGAAACTGAAACACCTTTTATTAGTAGGAATTTTTGCAGCAGGAAGTTTGATGAATGCGCAGGAAGTAAAGAAAAATGCAATTGAAGTAACGGGAGTTGCCGAAATGGAAGTAGAACCGGATGAGATCATCTTTAGCATCGGTATAAAAGCCGATAACAAAAATCAATTAGCAGACAGCGAAAAACTTTTATTTGAAACACTGAAAAACAACGGTGTAAAAAATGAAGACATCAAATTCAAATCGATGTACCAGAATTTATATTCGAAAACAACGAAGTTTAACAAGAGTTTTCAATTTAAAGTAAATGCGAAAACCAATGTGAGTAAGCTTTTCGAAGATTTAAACCAGAAATGGGTAAGCAATCTGAATATTGCAGAAATTAAAAACACAAAAATTGCAGATTTCAGAAAAACGGTTAAAATCAATGCACTAAAAGCGGCGAAAGAAAAAGCTGATTATCTCTTGGGAAGCATCAACAAAAAGACAGGAGATGCAATTGAGATTGTAGAAATTGAAGATTATATGAGTGATTCTATTCTTCCTGTTGCTTACAGAAGCAAAATGGCGAATGTACAGTTGGAAGCAGCCGACCAAAGTATCGATTATTCGTTCGACAACATCGAAAATTTCAAGCTGAAATACAGCATTAAAACAAAATACGAAATTCTTTAGTTTTTTAAGAGGCAGTCAGAAATGGCTGTCTTTTTTTCGCTTAAAAACTTCCACCAAGTGAAAACCTTAATTCACCAAGTCTTCAGATTTTCGGTGTTTAATCAAAGTAATTTTACTGTAGAACTTTAAAACAATAAACAATGCGACACTCTATTTTAATACTCATTTTGATGGTTTCGTTTTTTAAATCTCAGGAAATTAAAAAAGAAATCGACGTAAAACAAGCAACTGTATTTTTACAGGGCGCGAAAGTTTTCGGAAGCACAAACGTTACTCTTCAAAAAGGAAGAAATACTGTGAAAATTATTAACCTTCCGAATGATTTAGATGAAAATACTTACAAAATCAATCTTGAGAAAAACACTACCCTTTTATCAATCACTCCGCAAAGCAATTATCTTAAAAATGACGAACTGACCGATGGCGAAAAAAAACTGGATGATGAAAGAAAAAAAATTCAGAGACACGTCAATTTATTGAATATTCAAATTAAAAATCTGACGGGCGAACAAAATATCATTAATGACAATCTTAAAGTTTCAACCAACGATAAATCGACTCCGCAAGAACAGTTGATAAAACTGACTGAATTTTACAGAAAAAGAATGCTGGAAATCGATAATCAGGCTTTTCTTCTGACTGAACAAAAATCTACGCTTGATGAAAATATTGCCAAAATCAACAAGCAATTTTCTGAAGAACAGACTCATAAGACACAAAACAGAAAAGAATTAATTCTTGAAATTCTTGCCGAAAATGAAATGAATCTGAATCTTGGACTAAGTTATATCGTTTCCAATGCAGGTTGGGTTCCATCTTATGATTTGAGAGCTTTGTCTACGAAAAAACCTTTAGAAATTGTCTACAAAGGAAAAATCTACCAGAAAACCGGACAAGACTGGAACAATGTGAAACTTTTCGTGTCCACTTACAGACCTTCTTACAACCAAAACAGGCCAATTCTATCACCACTTTACGTCGCAGAATATACGGCTTACAATAATGAGGATGCAAAAGTAGGTTATATGCAAAAAGCGAAAGCAGAAATGTCGAATTCTTATCAAATGCGAGCGGAAGTTGCTGCACCAAGTCAGATTCCTGTTGCGACAGTTTCGGATAATCAGATGAACATTCTGTATGAATTGAATTATAATCAAACCATCGTAAGTCAGGAAAAAGAACAATATGTGATTTTAGATAAGAAAAATGTCGAGGCTAATTACAAATATCATACGGTTCCGAAACTGAACAATCAGGTTTTCTTAATGGCTTTTGTAAAAAACTGGCAAAATTTAAATCTTATTTCTGGAGAAGCAAATATTTATTTTGAAGATAATTATATCGGAAAAACCAATATTACAAGCAATTATGTAAAAGATGAATTCCCGATTTCTCTTGGTGTTGATGAAAGAATTGTGGTAAAACGCATCAAACTTGAAGATAAAACCGCTCAAAAATCTTTCAACTCCAATAAATTCGAAACAGAAGCTTACGAAATATCCATTAGAAACAACACGAAAGAAAATATTGAACTGGAGGTTTTAGACCAAATTCCATTAAGTGAAAATCAGAAAATCACAGTGAAAACTTTAAACATCGGCGACGGAGATTTTGATACTAAAACAGGAAGCATTCTTTGGAACAGAAAGATCAACAGCGGAGCTTCAGAAAAAATCAATTTCTCTTATGAAGTAAAATATCCGAAGGAAATGCAGATTCAGTATTACAGTAGATAGTTTCGAGATTCGAGTTACGAGATACGTGATTTATTATTCGAGGTTTTAGGTACGGGTTAAACAATTTGAGACTCGATGTTCATGTCTCAAATAATTAAACCCAGAAACCCGAAAAAAGTAAGTTGTTTTCTCGCATCTCGCATCCCGTATCTCGTAACTCGTAACAAAATAAAAAATCATTAAAAACATACAATATGAACACATTAAAAGTTTTAACAGTAACAGCAAGCGTATTCGCTTTTTTGAGTGCAGGAAAAATTTCAGATAACCGTTGCAGCAGCAAAGCCAACGAGAGAGAAATTGTAGAAAGTAACATTTCAAATCAGCCACAAATTTCGGTTTCAAAAGATAATAAAATTCAAGTTGCTTTGCTTTTGGATACTTCCAACAGTATGGATGGATTAATCGATCAGGCAAAGTCAAGACTTTGGAATATCGTCAATACGTTGACGACTTTAAAATACAACGGACAAGCGCCACAAGTGGAAATTGCTCTTTATGAATACGGAAATGATGGTTTAAAAGATGAAAATTACATCAGACAAGTAACTCCGTTGACGCAAGATTTAGATTTAGTTTCGGAAAAACTTTTTGCTTTAAGAACCAATGGCGGAAATGAATATTGCGGAGCGGTCATTCGTGATGCATCTGCCAATTTAAAATGGGACGGAAACGAGAAAAGCATGAAACTGATCTACATTGCCGGAAATGAACCTTTTGACCAAGGAAAAATTAGTTATAAAGATGTTATTTCTAAAGCTAAAACCAAAAACATTTACACGAATACGATTTTCTGCGGAAGCCGTGAAGAAGGCATTCAATCTCATTGGCAAAATGGAGCGAGCTTAGGAGACGGAAAATATTTTAATATCGACAGCGACCAAAAAGTGATTTATATTGAGACGCCTTATGATGTGAAAATTTCACAATACAATTCCAAGCTAAACGACACTTATATTTCTTACGGAAGTCGCGGTTCTGAAATGAAAAATAAGCAAACGACCCAAGATTCAAATGCAGAGATGCAATCTGCTTCGAATGCCGTTGAAAGAGCCGTAAGTAAATCGAAGAAAAACGCTTACAAAAACGATCATTGGGATTTGGTGGATAAAGTTGAAAAAGACAAAAGCTACATTTCATCAATAAAAGAAGACGAATTACCTTCTGAATTAAAAGGAAAAAGTAAAGATGAAATCAAAAAAATTGTTGCTCAAAAATCTGCAGACCGAGATAAAATTCAAAAAGAAATTGAAGTTCTCGCAAGAAAAAGACAGGAATTCATTGATATTGAAACCAAAAAACGAGGAAGTTCTGAAGGCGATGATCTAGGAAAAGCGATTGAAAGATCTATTGTGGAATTGGCAAAAAAGAACGGATATAGTTTTTAGTTTTGGGGTTCGGGTTTCGGGTTCCGGGATACGAGATTCGAGGTTTATTTTTTTGAAAAATTAATTGATGTCCGGAAGTCCCAAAGGGACGACTTAGTAAAGGATAGGATAAGATCCTATCAACAAAAATATTAAGTTTTTTATTCGGTTTTTAAAAGCAGCAAAAGAACTGGTCTCAAACACCAGTTCCGTGAAACAGTGATGTGAATGTTAGTATTGTTTATTTTGTTTTGGGGTTCGGCTTCGCCGAACCCCAAAATTTTTTCAGAAAAATTAGCTTCAAAATTATCTTCCAAATTTAAAATATTCAGAAAGTTGATGCGTTTCATTTTTCATAAAAGCGGAAGCCATTTCCATTCCGGTGACAGAAAAAGTAATTCCGTTTCCACCAAATCCTAAAACGAAATACGAGTTTTTGAAACCTTCATGAACGCCGATGTATGGAAGTCCGTCTTTCGTTTCACCAAAAGTTCCGGCCCATACAAAATCGGTGTAAAAATGGTAATCGGGTTTTATTCTTTTTAGATTTTTCAGAATTTCTTTTTCTTTTTTATTTAGTAAAGAGTCGCGTTTTTCGGGATTAGAAAAATCTTCGTCTCCACCACCGATTAGTAGTCTTTCGTCGTCTGTAGATCGCATATAAATATAAGGATCATCGGTATTCCAAACAAGAGTGTGTTCTATATTTTTAAATTTATCATTGTCAATTTCAGAAACTATGGCAAATGTACTTTTAAGATCTACGAAATGTTCTTTTATCATTGTTGAGCTTTCATAACCTACACAATAAATGATTTTTTTAGCTTTAATATTAAAACCATCAGTGGTTAATGCTAAATTATGATCTCGTAAATATTTCACCGATTTCATTTCTGTTTTATCAAAAACTTTTAAGCCTTTATTGACATTAAACCTCAGCAATTCATGAGCAAATTTAAACGCATCAATACTTGCACCTTGTTTAGATAAAATTCCACCGTACGTATTTTGAAATCCGAATTTTTCTTCAATATCTTCAATTCCGAGCCACGTCACATCAAATCCGGCTTTTCTTCGGGCTTCATATTCCTTTTCCAGCCAAATCGCATCTTTCTTTTTCGACGCAAAATATAAAGACTGCTTTCTCTTAAAACCAGATCGGGCTTTTATTTCTTTTGTCAGTTTTTCCAGGTCATCTATAGATTTTGAACAAGCTTTGTAACTTTCTACCGCACCTTTTTCGCCAATCATTTCAATCAATTCGTAAAGCGGAGTATCAATTTCATACTGCAACATCGAGGTTGTCGCTGAAGTGCTTCCATTGCAGATTTCACGTTTATCAATTAAAATGGTTTGATATCCGTCTTTTATCATTTGATGGGCAATAAGACTTCCTGTAATTCCGCCACCAATCACAAGAACATCACATTCTTCATCAGATTTCAGGGAAGGATAAGAAGATATTAAACCATTTTTTAAAAGCCAGAAAGGTTCGTTAGATTTCAAGTCCATAGTTTTATTTTCAAAATCTCAGCAATAATTGAGCCTTAAATGTACCTATTCATTAATTATGGTTTAATTATTGATAAAATAAAATCACCAAAACCATTTAAAATATAAATTATGATAACAATACTTAATGATGCTCCGGAAAATGTAGCAGCTTTCAATGCAACTGGTGAAGTAACCAGAGAAGATTTTGAGAATCTTGTCATTCCTTACGTGAAAAATAAAGTAGAACAATTTGATGAATTAAATTACCTCCTTTATCTGGATACCGATTTAAGCAATTTTACGATGGGAGCCTGGCTTCAGGATGCACTTTTAGGTATAAAAAATATTACCAAATGGAACAGAGCAGCCATTGTAACAGATGAAGAAGGAGTGCAGAATTTCACTGATATTTTTAGTGTTCTAATGCCGGGAGAATTTAAATCTTTTCCAAAAGAAAATCTCTACAACGCTTTGTATTGGTGTCAAAACGGGAACGAAGTTCATAAATAATTAACAAAAAAGAGAAGCAATTGCTTCTCTTTTTTTATTGGTCACAGGTAGCACATTCTACCGCTATTTCTTTTTCTTCTCCATCTGATGAACGGTACAGATAAAAATAAACAATACTAATAATTAACCCAATCACCGTCATCCCGACTCCTACAAGCGAAGGATAATTGTAAGATAAACCGTGTTCCAAGGGAATTCCACCTAAGAAAGCACCCATTGCATTTGCAATATTAAATGCGGCCTGCATAAAAGCAGCGGCCATCATTTCACTTTTTGGAGCAGCCTTCATCATCATGATATTAATCGGCGCCGCAATCGACATCGATAAAGCTCCGCAAATAAAGGTCAAAACCAACGAAATACTTTGATATTGAGAAAGGAAAAACACTCCTGCCAATGAAGTCATCATTAAAAACAATAACAATGAACACGTTTTTTCCGGACCCAATCTGTCTGAAAGAAAACCTCCTGCCAAATTTCCAACAACCATTCCTGCACCTGCAAGAATCATCACATAAGCCATATAACCGCTTTCAATTTTTGAAACCACCGTCATTAAAGGTGTGATGTAGCTAAACCAAGTGAACAATCCACCAAAACCGATTGCCGTAATCATTAAAACCAGCCACGATTGTTTCCCTTTCAAAAATTTTAATTCTTCCAAGAAATGACTGTCCTTCTTTTTTTCCATTGCAGGAAGCCAAAGTTTTAAAGCTAATAAAGTGGCAATCCCAATCACAGCAACAATTGCAAAATACCAACGCCAGTGAAATTCATGTCCGATGTAAGTTACCAAAGGAACCATCGCCAAATTGGCAACCGTTAATCCGGTAAACATTAATGAAATATACAATGCCTCTTTTCCTTTTCCTGCCATTCTTGATGCAACCACAGTTCCTACTCCGAAGAATGCACCGTGTGGTAAGCCAGACATAAATCTGATAATCAACATCGAATTATAATCAGGCGCAATAGCAGATAAGGCATTAAAAATTGTGAAAATCACCATTAAAGCAAGCAATACTTTTTTGGGTGGAAATTTTACGGAATACCCAATCAAAATGGGTGCTCCAATTACAACTCCCAAAGCATACGCTGCAATTAAATGACCAGCTTGCGGAATGGTAATCTGAAGTGTTTTTGCAATATCGGGAAGCAATCCCATAATCGTAAATTCTGTAGTTCCGATTGCCAAACCACCGATTGCCAAAGGCAAAATTCTTTTATCAAACATCATTAATCAATAATTATTTAAAGCAATTTTTTCATTGCTTCTTTTAAAAGCACAAAAGTAACTATAATTGGAAAGAAAATGTTGAAAGGGTTGATATAAATTTTATATCAGAACTATAATTAAATCAACTTAACCAATCTTTGAATCAAAAAAATCGCCTCAAAAAATGAAGCGATTTATATTTTTAATGAATATGTTTTTCTGCGTGGTAGGAACTTCTCACCAAAGGCGAACTTTCAACGTGTCTGAATCCTAAGCTTCTTGCAAAATCCCCGAATTCATCAAACTCTTCAGGAGTGATAAATTTCTTTACTGGAAGATGTTTTTTGGTCGGCTGTAAATATTGTCCCATTGTAATAACATCTACATTGGCATTTCTAATATCTTCAATGGTTTGGAATACCTCATCTTTTTCTTCACCTAAACCAAGCATCAATCCGGTTTTTGTTCTATTTTGTCCTGCTTCTTTTAAATATCTTAAAACTTCAAGACTTCTTTCATATTTCGCCTGAATTCTCACTTCTCTTGTCAAACGTTTTACCGTTTCCATATTGTGAGAAATTACTTCAGGAGCAACATCTACCAATCTGTCTAAGTGTTTTGTAAGGCCCTGGAAATCCGGAATCAAAGTCTCCATCGTTGTTCCAGGAGAAATTCTTCTTACTGCATTTACAGTTTCACCCCAAAGAATAGAACCCATATCTTTCAAATCGTCACGGTCAACAGAAGTTAAAACAGCGTGTTTGATCTTCATTAATTTAATTGAACGAGCCACTTTTTCAGGTTCATCCCAGTTTACATCCATTGGTTTTCCGGTTTTTACACCACAAAATCCACAACTTCTTGTACAGATATTTCCTAAAATCATGAAAGTTGCCGTTCCTTCTCCCCAACATTCACCCATATTTGGGCAGCTTCCACTTTGGCAAATTGTATTTAATTTATATTTATCAACCAAAGTTCTCAATTCTCTGTAATTCTTTCCGGTAGGAAGTTTTACACGAATCCATTTTGGTTTTTGAACGGTAGTATCTTGAACTAAATTCTCCATTTATCTCTCAAATTGAGGTTCAAAGTTAGTGATTTTTTTATCGAAACAATCAAAGACAGACATTGATGAAACAGATAATTTTGTAATTTTAAGATTCAATATTTGTTATGAAGACTACAGTTTGCTTTCTATCCATTATTTTCAGTACATTTTGTTTTGCTCAAAAAGAATTTCAACCAAAAGGCTCAACCGTTAATGAAACTGTTGACGGAGATTTGGATGGAGATAAAGTTCCGGAGAAAGTAATTGTTTATGATATTGCAACTAACAATGATTATGGAGACATTCGAGAAATTCAGATTTTGAAGAAAATCAATAATAAATGGACAATATTAGAAAAATCCCAAAAGGCAATTTTAAGAAGTAAAGATGGTGGAATGATGGGTGATCCTTATATGAGCACAACCATTGAAAAAGGTATTTTAAACATCACTCATTATGGAGGAAGCAGCTGGAAATGGGGAGGCACAGATAAATACAGATTTCAAAACGGACATTTTGAATTAATAGGATTTTCTTCAGAAGGCGGAAAACCAGAAGAATATTGGACTACCGTAGATTTTAATCTTTCAACCGGAAAACTAATTTTTAATAAAGAAGTTGTAAATACTAAAGAATACGGAAAATCTAAAAGCGAGATTTTCATTAAAAAAGGAATGAAAATTAATCTTCAAAACAGAAATCAAGAGAAGCAAAGAAAAATTATTCTTCCTAAAACGAAGGAAGATGTTTATTTGTAAACATTTTTCGGAAAAGCCTTGTCAAGGTTTTGAACCTTGACAAGGCTCATTAATTATCCTCAAACTCATTATTTTTCAACAGCTCAGCTAAAACTTTTTTCGCTCTCATTACACGAACTTTCGTATTAGCAACAGAAATCCCCAGTTCTTCAGCGATTTCTTTGATGCTTTTTTCTTCAAAGAATCTTAATCTGATAATATCCTGATAATTAACGTCTAAAGATTCGATAGTTTTGATGATTTTCTTTTGTTCTTCATCAGAAATCATCAGTTCTTCCGGAGATTTTGCATAATGATTTTTTACTTCATCCAGATTTTCGGTAGGATCTTGATTTTCACGGCTTTTTCTACGCCAGAAATCAATAATTGTATTTTGAGCGATCGTCAGAATCCAGGTTTTAAACTGAAAATGAGGATCATATAGATCGAGTTTCGATAAAACTTTTGAAAAAACATTTACCGTAATTTCATCCGCATCATTTTCGTCATGCACTTTCTTCATCACAAAAGAAAAAACATCTAACCAAAAAACATTGATCAGTTTAGTTTGTGCTTTCTGGTCTTTTTCCTTTGCTTTTTGGATGAGAGGAAATAATTGCTCGTCTTTCATTATTAACAAATATAATTGAATTTTGCTAATGAAACAATATGAGCTGGAAGTGGGATGATGGGTGTTGGAAGTTTACAACTTTGAAAACAGAGCTCAAAAAGCTTTAACAGCAATCTTGAATCTTTAAACTCGAAACTCGAAACATTGAACCGAAACTCGAAACCCGAAACTCAAGTGATTTTCTTATCTTTGCGTATTAAATTTTAAACTGAAAAAAATAATGAACTCTTTTATTGAAGAACTGAAATGGCGCGGTCTTTTTGCCGATATGATGCCCGGAACAGATGAACAACTGAATAAGGAAATGACAACTGCCTATATCGGTTTTGATCCTACCGCAGATTCTTTACATATCGGAAGTCTTATTCAGATTAAAATTCTGGCTCATTTTCAGCAGCATGGTCACAAACCTATCGCTTTGGTAGGTGGCGCAACAGGAATGATTGGTGACCCTTCAGGTAAATCTGCAGAGAGAAATCTTTTGGATGAATCAACCCTTTTACATTATGTTGACTGTTTGCAAAACCAACTTTCAAGATTTTTAAATTTTGATGGAAATGAAACCAACAAAGCAGAATTGGTCAACAATTACGACTGGATGAAAAATATTTCTTTCCTTGATTTTGCTAAAAATGTTGGAAAAAACATCACGGTCAACTACATGATGGCAAAAGATTCTGTAAAGAAAAGACTTTCAGGGGAAGCTGGTGTTGACGGAATGAGTTTTACAGAGTTTACTTATCAATTGATTCAAGGATATGATTTCCTTCATTTATATCAGAATAATGGTGTAAAACTTCAGATGGGAGGTTCTGACCAATGGGGAAATATCACTACAGGTACAGAATTAATCCGTAGAAAAGCACAGGGAGAAGCATTTGCATTGACTGTTCCTTTGATTACAAAAGCTGACGGTTCTAAATTTGGAAAATCTGAAAGCGGAGAAAATTATTGGTTAGACAAAAAGAAAACTTCACCTTATAAATTTTACCAGTTTTGGTTGAATGCAACTGATGATGATGCTGAAAGATTCATTAAATTCTATACCTTTTTAGGAAGAGAAGAAATTGAAGCTTTAGTTGAAGAGCACAAAACAGCTCCACATGAAAGAAAACTTCAAAAGAGATTAGCTGAAGAAGTTACGGTTTGGGTGCATGGAAGAGAAGAATACGAAAGAGCTTTGAAAGCTTCAGAAATTCTGTTTGGAAAATCTACTGCAGAAGATCTGGTAAGTCTTGATGAAGAAATTTTCTTAGAAATTTTTGACGGAGTTCCTCAGAAAGAAGTCGCTAAAGCGGATGTTTTAGGAATTAACATTGTTGATTTACTTTCAGAAAAATCAGGTTTCCTGAAATCTAAAAGTGAAGCAACAAGAGAATTAAAAGGAAACTCAATTTCTGTAAACAAAGAAAAGGTAAACGAAGTTTATACCGCAAACGAAACTGATTTGATTGACGGTAAATTCTTATTATTACAAAAAGGAAAGAAAAGTTACTTTATTGTAAAAGTGATTTAATCTTGAAAACATAAAAAATAATCCGACTCAGTTTTTGAGTCGGATTATTTTTTTTATAAAAGTGGATGATTTTTTAAAATGTATAACTTGTTGAAGCTGATAAAGTCATTCCGCTCGAAACACTTTCTTTTTTAAGCTGACCATCTACCCAAATCTGAACTTTCAAAGTAGACGCCGCATCCACTCCTGTTGCATTTACCACAACATTGGTATTATAAACTACGCCTTCTGCAGTGAGTTCCGGGCTCGTCCATGTTGTTCCGCTCAAACCAGTAACAGTAATAGGATTGCCGTCGATTCCGTAAACAGCTTTACTGATATTAACTCCGGATGAACCTTCTGCCTTGAAGACTACTTTTTGTGTCTTAATATCTTCAGAAGCATCATCATTATCTTTGCGACAAGATTCAACAAAACTCAAAACCATTACCGTGATTACAGCGACAAATAATCCTTTAAATACCTGATTCAATTTTATTTTTTTCATAAATTATTTTTGTTAATAGTATTCGGAATCTCTTGATTTAAGCATCCGCAAAGATATGATAGACTAAAAATACTGTCAATCCTCAAATTTAAAAAAAATATCCTACCCTATTTTAGATATTTTTCAGTTTTGCTTTTTCTAAAACTATTTTCATTAATGGCTATGAAAGAATACGATTTGTTCCATCAAAAAAAGTCCGGCTCAAAACTGAACCGGACTTTTTTTTCATCATTAGTTTATATTAGAATGTATGACTTGCTGAAGCAGATAAATACTGCCCGCTTGAAGTTCCTTCTTTTTTAAGTTCACCATCTACCCAGATCTGAACCTTCAAAGTAGAAGAAGTACTCGCTCCTACTGCATTTATTGCAACATTTGCGCTCATTGCCCCGGCTTCAGTAGTGATTTCCGGGCTTGACCATGTTGTTCCGCTTAAGCTGGTTGCAGTGGTAGGATTTCCATCGATTCCGTAAACAGCGATCTCAATATTACTTCCTGCAGATGCTTCTGCTTTGAAAACTACTTTATGTGTTTTGTTGGTTCCAGGAATATTGTCGTCGTCATCATTGCTGCACGATGTTACAAAGCCAAAAACCAACGCTGCCATCACCATTACAAATGAGCCTTTCAATACGTTTTTCAATTTCATTTTTTTCATAATTTCTCTTGTTAAATATTACTGTTAATTTTAATTTGTAATCTTTCTGATTTAGTACCTGCAAAGCTATGACTGTCTGAAAAGGCAATCAATCCTTAGAATTAAGGAAAATATTCTACCTAATTTTAGGTATTTTTCAGTTCTTAATTTTTCACTAAATTGTGGAGTTTTATTTTCAATAATGAAATTGATATAATGAAGAATCACCTCATCACCATTTGTATATTTTTATCTACTTATGTACAATCTCAGCAACTCATTCCGCTGAATGAGAAAAGCTATTCAGACAGTCTGAAAACTGTTGTAAACAGCAAAATTGACAACAACGCCAAAGCGAATTCATATTTCTTATTATCAAACTTTTACAGAAATACAGATTCTCTTTTAAGTAAAAGCTATTTAGAAAAAGGGAAAGCTTTAAGTGAGAAAACACCTTTAAATACAGCAAAATATCATTATTATGAAGGTTGGCATTTTTTAGAAAGCAACAAAGAAAAAGCAGCAGTCTCATTTCAAAAAGCCATACAGGAATTTTCTAAAATTAAAACTGAAGAAGCCGATTTCTACATCGCTTCATCGTGGTACAACTATGGCGTTACCCAGAAAAACAAAGAAGGTTACCCTTTTTTGGTAAAAATTTTGGTTGAAAAAAGCATTCCGCAGATTGAAAAATACAAGCATCATAAAACTTTAGGTCAATTCTATTCTCAGCTTGCCATCATTCTTACGTATAATGCCGAGTTTGCAAAAGCCTTTGAATACAATACAAAAGCGATTAAAATATTAGAAAAAAATGCGCCACATTCTCCAGAATTGTTTTTTGCTTACCTCAACACAGCAAGTAATTTCTGTTACCAGGCAAAAGGTGATGAAGCCAAAAAATATTTAGACAAAGCCGAAAAACTTATTCAGCCTTATCCGGAATCTTCTTCCAATGCTTCTTTCTATTATGGAAAGACACTTTATTTTATTACTAAACAGAAAAATGAAGAAGCACTTCCAATGATTGAAAAAGGTTTGGTTTATGCTAAAAGATCTAACCAAAATCTGTTAACTCAGATGTTTTATATGAATAAATATGATATTTTAAGGAAGCAGAATAAACTGAATGAAGCGAAAAACGTTCTAGAAAATATCTTATCCGAAAAGACACTCATTATTGATGCCAACAACAGAAAAGCTTTTTACAACCAGCTTTCAAGCCTTAATGAACAAATGGGCAATCTGAAAGAAGCTTTGATCTGGGAAAAGAAATATTCAAAATTAAATGACAGCTTAAATTCTGAAAATGTAAAGCTGGAACTCAATACACTGGAAACAAAATTTAGAACTGCAGAAAAGCAAAAAGAAATCGCCAATCTCAACACTGAAAAAGCACAAAAAGAACTGGAGATCAACAAGAAAAACCAATATTTATGGCTATTGGTTTTTGCATCACTATTCCTTCTTATTTTAATTATTTCCATTTATTTCTACACTAAAAAATTAGCCAAAGAAAAAGAAATCAACCATTCTCAGAAGCTGAAAGAAATCGCGCAACAGGAAGAATTAAAAATAACAAAAGCAATTCTGGAAGGTGAAGAAAAAGAAAGAGAAAGAGTGGGAAAAGACCTTCATGACGGACTTGGAGGAATGCTTGCCGGAGTGAAAATAAATTTTTCAGCTTGGGCTTCACAAAATTTAGAACCAGAAAAAAAACAAAACTTCAACGGAATTTTAAATCAACTGGATCATTCGGTGACCGAGCTTAGAAATATTGCAAGAAATCTGATGCCCGAATCTCTTTTAAAATTTGGTTTAGAAACCGCTTTAAAAGATTTGTCTGAATTTTACACCAGAAAAGATTTGCATATTGACTTTCAGTCTATTGATATTAACACCAATTTTCCTTTGGCGGTACAGATCAATATATTCAGGATCGTACAGGAAATTCTGGCCAATGCCGTGAAACATTCTGAAGCAGAAAACATATTGCTACAATGCTCTCAATCTGAGGAAGTATTTTTAATTACAATTGAAGATGATGGCAAAGGTTTTTCACAAGATTCTTCACCAACAAAAAGTATGGGACTTCATAATCTCAAAACCCGCGTGGATTATTTAAAAGGTAAAATGGAGATCAATTCCGATGATGAAGGAACGGCAATTAATATAGAACTCAACACCCATGCAATCTCATAAAATCAACATCGTCATTGTAGATGACCATCCTATCGTTATTGAAGGGTTGAAAATCATGTTATCTGACAAGCCTTTTTTTCACATTGCAAAAACGTTTACAAACGGTGGTGAAGTCATTCAGTTTATTAAATCTAATGAAGTAGATATTATTCTGCTCGATATTTCTTTACCCGACATCAGCGGAATTCAGCTATGTGAAGAAATCAAAAAAATATCTCCGAATACCTCCGTCATTATGTTCAGTAACCGTTCCGAAAGGAGCATTATCATGCAGTGTATACAAAACGGAGCCAGCGGTTATTTATTGAAAAATGTTTCTTTGGAAGAATTAATGGAATGTTTTCACGGCGCCCTTTCCGGAAATATTGTCTTCTGTAACGAAACCAAAAACATCATCAGTAAACCTTCGCCGCAGGAATTGACCACTACTCCACGCTTAACAAAACGCGAGAAACAGATCCTGCAGTTTTTAGCAAAAGGAAAAACAAGCAATGAGATTGCAGACGAACTTTTTTTAAGCCCATTAACTGTTGATACCCACCGTAAAAATTTACTTCAGAAGTTTAGTGCTAAAAATTCGGCTGAGCTTGTGCATATTGCGGTACAGCAGAATATGATCTTGGAATAAAAAAAACCTCTGAAAATTTCAGAGGTTTTTAGTTTATATTTTAGTGCATTGCTTCACTCAAATCTATTTTTTCTTTGCTTTTCCGTTCTCTGATAAATAGAATAAACGGAATACATATCAAGAACGCTACACCAAGATAAAGGAAAACATCCATGTAAGATAAAACGGTTGCCTGTTTGGTGACGGTCATATCTAAAACTTTGTAAGCGGCATTCATAGCTGCATCAGGAGTCATTCCTTTAGCGATAAAATTAGCTTTTAAAGCTGCCAATCTCTGCTGAACATCAAAGCTGTCACTGTCGAGATGGGATATTAAATTCAACCTGTATTTCTGACTGGCGTTCGCTATAAATGTGGTGATGGCTGCAATCCCAAAAGAACCACCAAGCTGTCTCATCATTCCTGTAAAAGCCGCTCCCTGTCCAATTTCCTGACCTTTTAATGTACTTAATGACAAAGATGTAATTGGAATAAACAATAAACCAAGTCCCATTCCTCGTACGATCAGCATCCAGAAAAAGGCTTCTTTACTCGTATCTGGTGTCAGAATTTTGTACCCCCAGAAACTGTAAACAAAGAAGATAAATAATCCCAAGGAAACCAAGATCTGCTGTTTTGCACCTTTTGAAAGCAATCTTCCGATGATCGGCATCATGAAAGCTGTTGTTAGCGCCGCCGGAATCATTAATGCTCCTGACTGAAGCGCCGTCCAACCCAAAATACTCTGCGTATATAAAGGAACAATAAACGTTGAACCATATAAACCGAATCCTAAAACGAAGGACATCACGGTTCCGATCCTCAGATTTCCGTTCTTTAAAACTCGGAGTTCCACAATCGGATATTTAAAGGTGAGCTCTCGCCAGAGGAATAATACAAATCCTAAAACTGCAGTAGTCGTAAATGTTACAATCATTCCGCTTTCAAACCAGTCTTCTTCATGACCTCTTTCCAGAATGAACTGTAAAGATCCTACGGTTAATGCCAGTAAAGCAATTCCGAGCCAGTCGACATCTGAAGCTTTTCTTTTCTCAGAAAATTTCGGGCTTTTCACAAACTGTAAAGTCATTAATGTTGCTGCAATACCAATTGGAATATTGATGTAAAAAATATATGGCCA
Organism: Chryseobacterium scophthalmum; assembly: GCF_900143185.1. Classification (NCBI taxonomy): domain Bacteria; kingdom Pseudomonadati; phylum Bacteroidota; class Flavobacteriia; order Flavobacteriales; family Weeksellaceae; genus Chryseobacterium; species Chryseobacterium scophthalmum. The sequence goes on from NZ_FSRQ01000001.1 coordinate 1,765,645, forward strand.
ACTGTAATTATCAACGATATAACCTCCCAATGGTGGACCCAAAGTAGGACCAATAATTACTCCCAAACCGTAAATTGCCTGCGCCATGCTACGTTTTTCAACCGGATAAGATTCGGTAATAATCGTTTGCGAAGTTACGAGCAACGCTCCACCGCCAATTCCCTGACATAATCTGAAGAACACCAACTCCCAAATATTTTCGGCATTTCCACATAGAAATGAAAATATGGTAAATATAATAATGGATGCTGCAAAATAATTTCTTCTTCCGAACTGCTGCGAAAGCCAGCTCGTCATAGGTACAACAATAACGTTACCAATAGCATATGCTGTGATTACCCAACCCACTTCAGAAAGTGTGGCACCCATGTTTCCCTTCATTTCGTTGAGGGCAACATTTACAATCGTGGAATCCACAATTTCTAGCAAAGCACAAAGAATCGCTGTAATCGTAATGATTACTCTTCGGGCTCCATATTCTACTAATGAATCTTGCATTGATTTTTTTATGTGTTTTAAAGAAGGTTGAGGTTAAAATTTAGCTTGAGAATAAAACATTTCTAAAGTTTAAAATCATTATTCCTCATCTTTAAGAATTATAAAAAGTGAATTGTCAATAGTTAATCAACTTCATGGTCAACTTTACTACTTCATTTTAAATCTGTCATCAATCATCGTCAAAACCTTTATCAATCTTCCTGCATCTAATTCCTCAACATTCGCAATTGACTCGCCTCAGCAAAACTGACAATTCACTTATATACTTTTTTATAAAAAATGAATTGCCAATACGCCATCAACATTGTTATCAATCTTCAGCTACATTTCCATTTACAATTGATTTGCTTCCGCAAAATTGACAATTCACTTAACTAACTTTTTCAATATTATTTTAAAGAAACTTCTGCTTTCACATTCATCCCTGTTCTTAATCTTTTTGCAATGTTTGGATCAAGTTTTACAAAATCGATTTTTATAGGAAGTCTCTGTACAACTTTTACAAAGTTTCCGCTTGCATTATCCGGAGGCAAAATAGAGAATGTAGATCCTGTTGCCGGAGAAAATGAGCTTACTACACCGTCAAATTCTGTATCAGGAAAAGCATCAATTTCTATTTTCACTTTTTGTCCTTCAACCATTTTGGCAACCTGAGTTTCTTTAAAATTGGCAATTACCCATTTCTGATCATTTTTAACCAAGCTAAATAATTGTGCACCTGCCTGTAAAAACTGACCTGCCTGAATAGGAACTTTCCCGACAAAACCATCTTCCGGAGCTACGATAACCGTATAAGAAAGATTTAATTTTGCACTTTCTACATCAACTTCTCTCTGTTTCGCTACCGAACCGGCAACTGAAATCTGTTGAGAGCTTGCTTCTGTTTGTGAAGAAGCAATTCCTGTTTGTTGTGCAATCTGGTTTCTTGTATCTACTAAAACCTGCAATTGTTTATCTGCAGACTGCTTTGCTGCTAAAGCCTGTTCGTACTGCTGTTCTGTAATTGAATGATCTTTTACAAGAACTGAATATCTTTTTAAATCCTGAGCTGTTTTCCAAACGTTTACTTTTGCCGCTTCAATTTGTGCATTTGCTGTTGCTACAGCTGCTTGTGAGCTGCTAATATTTTTTGAAGTTGCATTGGTAGAAGACTGAGCAGATGAAATATTGCTTTTTGCGGTTGACAAAGCTGCCTGAGCTTGCTCTAAAGCCATTTTCTGATCTTTATTATCTAAAATAACGAGTGTATCACCTTTTTTTACAAACTGGTTGTCTTTTACTTTTACTTCTGCTACATATCCTGAGATTTTAGAAATTACAGGGTTCATATTAGAAGCGATTTGAGCATCATCCGTTTCTTCGTGAAACTGACCGTAAGTGTAAGATCTGTAACCGAAAATTCCGCCCCCGATTACTACTACGGCTAAAATGATCGGAAAAACTAAACTTTTTTTCTTTTTCGGTTCAGTTACTTGATTATTGTTATTTTCCATTTTGGATATTGTCTGTTTTTATTTGATTGTTAAAGTTCCTGTAGTCTGCAATAGTTTTCTATACGCTAATGCAGCATCTGCTTTTGCATTGATAACGCCAACATTGGCAGCAATCTGAGCCGCATCTGCATCCAATAATTCTGTCATGGTTGCAAGACCGTTATCATATTTGTTTTTTGTAATTCTGTAGTTTTCGTTAGCTTGTACCGCTGCTTTTTCGAAAACTGTAATTCTTTTTTTAGAATAATCTGAATTCTGATATTCTCTGTTGACATCTAATTTAATATTATCGTTCAACAGTTCGTTGGTTGCAGACAATTGCATTTCTCTAGCTTTAGACTGCTTCAAAGCTGAATTTTCTTTCCAAAGGTTTGATAGATTGTAAGAAATTCCTACTCCAACATTCACGGCATTATAAATCGTTAAAAATTTCGGAATATCTGCAGCAACATAACCTCCTGTAAATGCAATAGAAGGAAGATTTTCTGCTTTTGCAGATTTCGTTCCCAATTCTGCGGCTTTTCTTTGCTGATCTAAAGCTTGAAGATCTTTACGGTTTTCTCTCGCTTCATTCAGATAAAAACTAACAGGTTTTACATCATCAGATTCATCAACATAGTTTTTATCCACCTCAATCTCCGTAGTTTCCGGAAGACCAAGAAGCAAATCCATATTGATATTGGCAATGTTGTAATTGTTTTTAGCTTCTAATAACTGCAGTTCTATATTTGAAGTCTGAAGATTTGCTTTCAAACGGTCATTTCTTGCAATCACTCCGTTGTTTTCAAGCTTAAGAAAAGTTTCGTCTCTTTTTTGAGAAGCCGTAAGATTTTCTTCTAAAACTTTAATCGATTGGTTGGCTTTAAATAAGTTATTATAAGCCTGAGCTACATTATATGCAATGGCAATTTTATCATTTTCAGTGCTCAGTTTTGATGCTTCCACCAAATATTTTGCAGACTGAATTCCGTATTTTATTCTTCCACCGCTGTAAATAGGAACGCTAAGATTTGCCGAACCATAGGCAACCTGATGAACTTCCGGTCCTCCTGCTGCAGAAACTCCTGGAAGTTTCAGATCGATGTTCGGTTTTATCGGAAGATACATATAACTCCCCGAAACTTTCAATTCCGGAAGCTGTCTGTTTTTTGCTTCCAAAAGATCGGCTGTAGCTTCTTCTATTTTGGCAGCATCTATTTTTAAACTTTTACTGTTCTGGATTCCCAACTGTACCGCCTCATCAAGACTTAACTGTTTTTTCTCCTGAGCATTGGTGTACATCATTCCTACGAAAAGGGACAGTACAATAGCTGAGTTATTTATTCTCTTCATAACCTAAAAGGTCTTTTAAAATATGTTTTATATGTTTCTTGAGTTCTGAATAATATTTTTCCTCAAAAGCTTCCTCATCTTCAGTATTATTAAGAAATTCTTTATACATACCTTTGGCATTTGATGCGTAAAACAACGTTCCGCTTACGGTAGAATGTAATAAATAAATGGGAGGGTTTTTGGTGAAAATTCCTTTCTGAATTCCGCTTTCCAGAATTTTGGAATACATGGAAATGAAACTCATTTTAGTTTCCTTTAAAAATTCCACAATCTGAGGATTTTCTGTATGAAGCTGCTCTCTCTGCATAATTCTGTAAAAGCATTTGTGATGCCTTACTCTGCCAGCAAACTGATCAACAATTCTTTCAATCTTTTCCCATTCATTAATATCTGTTCTTTCTAAAATATCTTTAGAAAAAAACTGTCCTTCATTCATCCTGTACTCCACCAATTTCTCATAAAGCTTTTCTTTAGAACCGAAATAATAAGAAATCATTGAAATATTTACATTGGCAGCTTTAGAAATCTCTCTTGTAGAAGTTCCCTGAAAACCATTTTCCGCAAATAGTTTTTCTGCAGCGAATAATATATTTTCTTCTTTTGAAATCATCTTTAGTAATTTTCGGGTGCAAATGTACAACGCTTTTTTGTTAAAATCAAACGATTGATTGATTTTTTAATTTATTTTTAATTCTTTATATATTTCCAATTAATTTTATATTTACTTAAAATCAATTTTTATGGGCTTTTTCAGTTTTCTTTTCGGCAGAAAAAAACAGACGGAGAAAATCAATCCTCCCGCAGAAGATCAATCTGTTAAAATTTCAGAATCCGGAGCAAAATTCGATCTGGAAATTGTAGAAGCTTATAAAAGATATCATTCAGATCCTTCTTCAGATATAAGTTTAGGCATCGAAGATCAAAACGGAAAAAGTATTCCGCCACACGTTGCTTATTCTCAGATATTTTCTGAGTGGGCAAAAATTCAGTCTAAATGGGACAGAATGTCTGTGCTCTATGAATTTTGGGATAATTCTCAACTTGAAAAACTGGAAGACTGGCAAATAATAGAACGATATACGAAAGACAGATATGCTACAAAATCATTGAATTATTTCAGGAAAAAGGTTGAAGGAAAAGATAAGTTGTCTGTAGAAGAATTGGTGGCTGTCTCTAAACTTTACAGAGTTTTACTGGATAATGATTCAGCATTGTCTTACGCAGAAAAAGCCTACGAAAAGTTTCCCGGCAATGATTTGGCAAAAGTAGAATACGCAAGTGTACTTCATTTATCTAAAGACACCGTAAAAAGAGAAAAAAGCCATCAGATTATTGGTGATGTTTTGGAAAAGAAAATGAAACAAAATGAATCACAAAATATATTCGATTGTTTTATTTTTTCAGAAAATTATCTCGATTCGTCAGTATTTGCAATGGCTTATCTTATTAACGCCGATGCAGATCTTGAGATGTGGGATTATGTTGCAGAGGAATATTATTATTGCCCTGTCTTTCGTTACGAACATGCAGTAAAATTATCTGAATCTGAAAACACAGGTTTGCGTGCGCTTGCCAAACTCACTTCTTTAAGTCAGGAATTTCCATGGTTTACAACGGCATTGCAGTCTACAGTAAAAAATATAGAATCTATGCGTGTTCAGCTGAGCAATCCCGATTTTATGGAAAAGGAATATTTAGAGTTTAAAAACAATCTTCAACGATAATTCTTTTTTAATATTTATCTAGACAGCCAGAATTTATTAACTCTTGTGAATATATCTTGATAATTTAATTCCCAAATCTGTCCATACAATTTTAGGATTACCGTTTCTTGTAAGATGTAAATCGGCAGTATTTATTTCTTCTAAAATATTAATAATATTTGCACCACTGATGTATTTTGAAAAACCAGCCCAGTTGAAACCATTGGCATCAATCTTTTTGTACACCAATTCTTCAGACTGATAATTTTGCAATAAAGCCAATCTGAAAATTTCTGAGGCATAGTTGAGAAAGTTTTTTTGCTTTTCTCTGTTCCAGCCTGCAATTTCTTTTGCCCAAATAATGATGTTTTTAAGATATTCCGGTTTCTTTTTTACCATAAATGCATCACGAACCCACTGTACAAATAGCTTTTCAAACTCCGGATTTTTATCTTGTGAACTTAGAAATTTTACGGCATCATTGAGATTTCCTTGTGACTGATGCACAACCTCCTTCCCTTTTTCATCTGAAATATTAAATTTATTTTTTAAATAAACTTCCAAATCTTCATCATTGATTCTTGGAACTTCAATCAGCTGCGTTCTTGATAAAATCGTTGGTAAAATATCGTCACTGCTTTCTGCCGTTAAAAGAATAATTGTTTTTGCTGGCGGTTCTTCCAAAAATTTAAGAAACTTGTTGGATGCCGCTGTATTCATTTTATCAGCACGCCAAACGATGAGAATTTTAGTTCCGCCTTCAAAACTTTTTAAAGAAAATTTTTGATTTTGCTCATCTATTTCATCTGCAGAAATAAAAAATTGTTTATTTTCAGATTCCAGAACGGCAGTCCAATCGTCAAAACTCGCGTAAGGAAAATCTAAGATCATTTCTCTGAATTCCTCAAATTTATTTTTGCTTAATGAGTTTCTGTTATCGGTAAAAACAGGAAAGCTGAAGTGTAAATCTAAGTGATTAAGATGTTCTACTTTTGATGCAGCATGCTCATTTTCACCTTTTAATATTTCTTTTGCATACGCTAAAACCAAAGGCATCGTTCCGTAGCCTTCTTTTCCTATGAAAAGCTGGGCGTGGCTTACTCGGTTTTCGGTGATGCTGTCTTGAAGAAGTTTTTTAAGATTTTCTTGTCCGGCGATGTTTTCCCAATTCATGTTTCAAAGATAAGAATTTTTGAAAAGGGTAACGAGTCAAGTGCTAATTTTGCTTCGCAAGTAAATAGTTAATTTTAATGTCTTTAAAAAATTGACAGTAAAGCTAATTTTTCATTGACAATTCATTACAAATTCACCCTTAACAAACTTTAACCTCAGTAAATTTTTACAATTCATTAATATTTAAGATATTTGCGCATTATTTTAAAAATATAGAATGAAAAAAATTTTTGTACTATCATTCATTTCAGTGGGGTACTTCCTTAACGCGCAAAGTTTGAGCAACTCACCTTATGCAACTTACGGAATTGGTGATGTAAAATATGATAATACGATTGAAACTTCCTCTATGGGAGGGATCTCAACTGCTTTTATAAGTGATTTCAGCAGTAATTTTAACTTCGGAAACCCTGCTAATAACAGTAATTTTGAGTTAACAAGTATTAAGCTTGAAGCTACTAACGAAAACAATTATTTTAAAACTGATTATAATAATACGAAGTCTACCAAACATTCTACGTATTTATCTAATATATCTATCGCTTTTCCTATTTCATCAAAAATAAAAATGGGATTCCTTTACCAACCGTATAGTTCTAAAAGCTATGAGGTAGTACATGATGAAACAATTGATGGAGCAATCAATCGAAATATATTCAAGGGTAGCGGAACTTTAAATACCGCTCAGTTAGCCCTATCTTATAAAATCAATTCTCAATTTGCTGTAGGAGCAAGAGCTAATTATTATTTTGGTAATCTTTATGATTTAAACGAATTTTCAAATTCTAATGCTGAATTAATAAATGGTTACGAAACCAAAAACAGCATTAAAAATTTCAACTTTACATTAGGTACAAGTTATCAAAGTATAAATACAAGTACCGATCGTAAACTGACCATTGGGGCAACTGCTACATTTGGTAATACAAGTAATATGAACACCAATTATATTAACAGTACTTATTATTACAGTGATGTTGATACAAAAGCGGGAGAAACAATTATTGATCAAAAAAATACCAATTCAAACAATTTACTTCCACTTCAGGCTTCAATAGGTGTAGGATACGGAAGTGAAAACCATTGGTTCCTTTCAGGACAGATTGATTATAAAAAAGGAGAATCTATCAGCTATTTCGGTAATACTTTTGATTATCAGGATTCTTACAGAGTTTCTGCCGGAGGTTGGTATTTACCAAACTATAACAACTTTAGAAGTTACTTCTCAAGAGTTGTTTACCGTTATGGAGCTTTCTATGAAAAAGGAAGTCTTGAAATTGCCGGAAACAGCATTAATAAATTTGGTATATCAGGAGGAGTAATGCTACCATTCAAAAATAGCAGTATCACAAGAATGAGTGGTCTTGAAATTGGTGTAGAATTAGGAAAAAGAGGAACGCTTAAAAACAATCTGATTAATCAGAATTTTGTTAACCTGAAAGTTGGTTTCAATTTTGCTGACAGATGGTTTAGAAAACAGCTTTACAACTAAGAATGAATTTTATTTCAAACATAAATTTTAAAAATATAGCATACCTTTTTAGTTGTGCTATATTTTTTATATTCACATCCTGCGAAGAAGACCTTACCAAGCCAAAAGGTGGCAACGAAAAAAACTTCCCATCGCAGATTATTCACAATGCAAAAATTATACAGAGAGATTCTGGTTTTATTACCCTAAAAGCAACGGCTCCGATTATTGAAAAATACGAGTTGATCGACAGTCCTTATACTGTTGCCAAAAAAGGAATGAAAATAGAGTTTTTTGATAAAAAAAATCCTAAAAAACCTGGCAACATTACTGCAAAATATGCAAAAATGTACGATTACAAAAAATTCTACGAAGCAAGAGGCGATGTAAGAATTCTTACCAGCGATGGACAAAGATTTGCTACACAAAGTGTTTTTTGGGATCAGAAAAAAAACAGAATCTACACAAGAGACACGGTTTACGCAACTATGGAAGATGGTTCAACTCTTGTGCATGCAAACGGAATGACCGCTAAAGACGATTTCTCAGAATATAAATTTTTCAACAATTCTGGAGATCTTGATGTAAGCAAGGCTAAAATTGCACAACCAAGACCTTAACCAGTGACTGTTTATAAAGCAATAGGATTAATGTCGGGAACCAGTTTAGATGGTTTAGATATTTGCTTTGCAAAATTTTGGAAAGAGAATTCTTATTGGAAATTTGAAATCATCAAAGCTGAAACGATTCCTTACCCTAAAGTTTTAGAGGAGCAGCTTAGAAATTCTATTTATTTATCTTCACAGGATTTATTAGCCTTACATTCAGAATACGGATTTTATTTAGGTGAAATTACCAAAGATTTCATTACGAAAAACCAGCTTTCAGATATTGATTTGATTGCGTCTCATGGTCATACTGTTTTTCATCAACCTCAAAGAAAATTTACCCTTCAGATTGGTGACGGAAGAGCTATAAAATCACAAACTCCAATTCCTGTTATTTACGATTTCCGATCTCAGGATGTTTTACTGGGCGGAAACGGAGCGCCTTTGGTTCCGATTGGTGATGAGTTATTGTTTTCGGATTACAATGCATGCCTTAACTTAGGTGGATTTTCGAATATTTCATTTAAAATCAATGAAGAAAGAATCGCTTTCGATATTGCTCCGGTAAATATTCTTTTAAATAAATTAGTTCAGGAGTTTGGTCAAGATTACGATGAAAACGGCGATTTATCGAGAAAAGGAAATATTAATCCTCAATTATTAGAACAATTAAATTCATTGGAGTTTTATGCGCTGTCTCATCCAAAATCCTTGGGAATTGAATGGTGCAATGCAAATGTATTCCCCTTGTTTTCAGGGATTGAAAATTTAGATGTTTTAGCGACTTTTACAGAACACGCTGCTGAACAAATTTCTAAAATCTTCAATATTCATCAGTTTAATAAAGTACTTTTTACAGGAGGCGGAACTTATAATCAATTTCTGATCGAAAAAATAAAAAGCAAAACGAATACAGAAATCATTATTCCCGAAAAACAGATTATTGATTTTAAAGAAGCTTTAATCTTTGCTTTTATGGGCGTTCTCAGATTGAATAATGAAACCAACGTTCTTGCTTCGGCAACAGGAAGTTCACATAACCACAGTTCCGGAATTATCGCATAAAAAAAACCTTCATTTCTGAAGGTTTTCGTTTTATTTATAAGCTTCGATTTTATCAGTCAAAGTATTAATGAAATTCTGAAGCGGTTTCTCAACCATCATTTTGATAAAAGGATTAAATTTTCCTTCAAAAAGCATCTGTACTTCAGTCTGATTTTCGTTCAAAGGTTTCAAAGTTGCTGTAAGAGCAAAATCTAAGCTTGAGCTAGCCGATTTCAAAACAGCTTTTTCATCTGTAACTTCATCTATTTTGAGTGCAATTTCAGGCATTCCTTGAAGTCCGAATTTAAAGCCATCTTCTCTGGTTTCAAACTTTTGAAGACCATCCGGCATAAATTCTTTATAATTTTCAGGAGATTTCAGCAACTCAGATAAATCTTTAGATGATTTATTGACAATAATTTTTCGTCCTTCTAAATTCATTTTTTATTTTTGTATTTAAATTACTACAAATGTATAAAGTTTTTGTGAACGAAAAAAAATTATTGATATCTAAGAACCCTGAAAACTTAGAGAAAGTCTTAAATTACGAAAGTTTCACAACTTTAGAAATTGCCCTTGATCTTTTGCAGAACACATCGACTTCCGAGCTTAATGTGTACGGCGAACAGATTGATGAGATCTGGAAAGAATTTAGAAAACTTTTCAGAATTATTGAGGCTGCAGGAGGAATTGTAAATAAGCCAAACGGAGATACACTTTTCATCAGAAGATTAGGAAAATGGGATCTTCCGAAAGGCAAAATGGAAAAAGGTGAATCTCGTGAAGAATCTGCAATAAGAGAAATTGAGGAAGAAACCAATTTACAAAATGTAGAACTCAGAGATTTTATCAATACAACCTATCATATTTATATTGAAAGAAACGGCGACCGTGTTTTGAAACACACCCATTGGTTTGAAATGTTTTTTGACGGTGAAGATACCTCAAAACCCCAGTTAGAAGAAGGAATTACAGAAGTTGCCTGGAAAAACACCACTCAGATTGAGAATGAAGTTTTTCCAAACACGTTTCAAAATATAAAATTGATTATTAATGAATTTTGGGATACAAAATCTAAATAAAATCGATTGCTTTTTCTAAAGAAATACCTCTTGAAGCTTTAAGCAGAATATTTTCTGACTGAATTTTGTTGCCTTTTAAATATTGAATTAATTCATCTGTACTTTCAAAAGCCGCAGAATTTTTGTTGACGTTTTTAAATTGTTTTCCAACAGTGATAATTTCGTTGAAACCTAACTCCTGAGCTAAATTAAGAATATTCTGATGTTCTTTTTCGCTTTCATCTCCTAATTCCAACATATCGCCGATAACGATTGTTTTTGAGCCTTCAAAAGTGACAAAATTATGTAGAGAAGCAGACATTGAACTCGGGTTTGCATTGTAGGTATCTAAAACCAGAGTTTTATGATCTTTTTTCACCACCTGAGATCGCATATTCGTTGGAGTGTAAGATTCTATAGCAGATTGTATTTTATTAAAACCTATCCCAAAATACAGACCTAAACTTGCAGCAGCACAAAGATTGGTAAAATTGTACTCTCCTGTCAGTTTTGATAAAGCTTTTTGATCTTGATATTGTAACCCGACAAAATTATTTTCAGAAAAAGCCTCAAAATAATAATCAGAATCTGATTTTCCAAAGGTTATTTTTGGTGCATAATTTTGAGTTTTCTCAACCTGAATAGGATCATTTTCATTAATTAAAACGGTTTGATCTGCATTTTTAAGATAATCATACAATTCAGACTTCCCTTTTATAACGCCTTCAAATCCTCCGAAACCTTCTAGATGTGCTTTTCCGAAATTAGTTATGTATCCGTAATTAGGACGGGCAATAGTACAAAGCAACCCTATTTCTTTCTGATGATTGGCTCCCATTTCGATTACAGCCATTTCATGTTCCGGTTTAATAGAAAGAATACTCAACGGAACACCAATGTGATTATTTAAATTTCCGAAAGTGTACTGCACATTATATTTTTCTGAAAGGACGGCATGAATAATTTCCTTTGTAGTAGTTTTACCATTACTTCCGGTAAGACCAATAATGGGAATATTCAATTGATTTCTATGATGGATAGACAATTCTTGTAAAAATTCTAAGGTTGAAGAAACATAAAAAATATTTTTCTCCGAATTTTCAAATTCTTTATTTTCAACAATAACAGCTAAAGCACCCAAATCAATAGCTTTTTGAGCTAATGTTGCCGCATCAAAATTATCTCCCGAAAACGCAAAGAAAATATCATTCTCTTCTATTTTTCTGCTGTCAATAGTTACTTTTTTTGCGCTTAAAAAAATAGGATAAAACTGTTCTGTATTCATGTGAAAATATATGTTTTTTTTTGTGTGTAATCGCTAAATCTGCATCGATTTTGGTAAAGCGATTTCATGGTTCAAAAATAAAAAAACCTCCCGAAAATATGGGAGGTTTTTTTTAAGTATTTTGATAAATATTATCTTCTCGTTCTAGATTTGTCGTTTACTCTAGCATCTTGTGCAACACGGAAACCGATCCAACCATAACCAGATGACTGATTTTTGTATCTTCTTTGTCCCGGATCCAACCAATATGCTGAATCTTGCCAAGAACCACCTTTTACAACTCTAACGTCGTTAGAAACCGCTGATGTTCTGTCTTTAGTATCTTTTTGTAATACTACTTTACCATTTGCATCAACAATAAACTTCTTAACAGGAGCATTATACATATTGAAAGATGTAGCAGAATCGTTTGCGTTTCTGTAATCTAATGAAGACTGTTTGTCACCATCTCTGTAGTTTCTGTAATCTGCAATAGTTTCTCTTTCAAACTGACCAGGCAAGTTTTTGTAAACTAATCTTCCGTCAGCTAAAGTATCATATTTCATGTTACCTTCTTCTACCATTTTGTAAGTTCCGTCACCGTTTCTTACGATAGCTTGAGGCATATTTCCTCTGTAATAGTTGAAGTCACTTCCAGATTCATCAATGATTGGTCTGTACACATCTGCCGTCCATTCTGCAACGTTTCCAAACATACCATAGATACCGATGTTGTTTGAAGGGAATTGTCTTACATCTGCTGTTTGAGCAGCACCATCATTTTTCCATCCAGCAGGTCCTGAGTAATCTCCTCTTCCTTGCTTGAAGTTTTCAAGGATCATTCCTCTATTTTTACCTTTGGTACCTCTAAGAAGGTCTACCTGAGGTTTTTTCTCTAAGTAATTGTTGTACTCTCTGTTTTTTTCCATACCAAGAGCAGCAAATTCCCATTCAACTTCTGAAGGAAGTCTGAATTTGGTAACCATCGCAGCATTAGGAGCTCCGTTTGCAGCCTGAATTCTTTGATTGGTAGTTTTCATACCAGTTCTTTGATTCATTCTTTGCTGATTGATGTACCCTTGCATTTCCGGATCATTCGATTTGAATTTATCCATATTGAATGCAGTTCCACCTTGGTTATTAGATTCGTTGATGTACAAATCTTTTGCAATAATACCTGCTTGCATCAAAGCTTTTTCATTTGCTCTGTCTGTCAACCACTCGCAATATCTGTTTGCTTGAGTCCAAGAAACTCCTACTACCGGATAATAATCATAGTTTTGATCTCTGAAATAAGTTTCATTAAGATCATTTCTAGATAATTTATTATCCCATAACAAAGTATCCGGTAAAGCACCGTTGTATATTTCTTTATAACTAGGATCACTTGGAGGGAATACATACTTCAACCATGTAAGGTATTCGCGGTATTCGTAGTTAGTAATCTCAGTTTCACCGATAAAGAACGAACTAACCTGCATTCTGCGAGGCGAGTTATTCCAATCGTGCATTACATCATCTTTCACTAATCCCATTGTAAAAGTTCCTCCTTCAACATATACCATTCCCGGCCAACCTTTTTGCTTCTGTTGCTTTCCTGCAAAAAACCAACCCTGTTTTTCGTTTGGTTTCCAACCTGTCTTACTGACAAATTTTTTGGTACCCCCGCCTCCGGAAGTTCCAGAACCACCACAGCTAGTTAATGCAAGTGTAGAACTCAATGCTATTAATGAAAACAACTTTAGTTTTTTCATAGTCGATATAAATATTATTCAAAGTACAAAGAAAAAATAAATTATTCAATAAATCAAATAAAGATTTGATTTTTTTGAAAAATCTTAACAAATTAATTTTATGGTATCACATATTAATTATAAAATTTTCATTTATTTTGTAATTTAGAAATTTCAAACATCAACATGAGACTAAAAATCACTCTTTTACTTGTATTTGCTTTGGTATCAACCTCTTGGGCTCAAAGAGTGCCCATTAATTGGGACGGAGCAAAAATTCAAGATTATGGTGAGACTAAAAAGAATCTTCCAAATTTCAAAAACGAAGGTTTTTCGTACAGCCAAAATAATATTTTCATCATAAATAAGCAAAAAGCAGGTGAAAAACAGTTTCGTGTTTCTAATCTTATTTGGGAATCTATTTCTTCTACAGATTTGTTTGAATTGAATAAAGATCTTATTCAGGATTTTGACATTTCAAATATCGATTATTATTATTCTAAAGGCGAACGATACGCAAGCATACAGGTAGGATTGTTTAAAAATGTTAAAGGAAGAATCTTAAGATTGTCTTCTTTTGATATTTCTGAAAGCAATTCATCTGCCCCTTTAGTGGCTGGTAAAGTAGGGTCTACTCAAAACCCTTTATCCAGCGGTAGTTTTTATAAAATTAAAGTTGATAAATCGGGAGTATTCAAAATAACCACTCAGTTTTTGAGAGATAACGGAATGAATCCTGCCAATATCAATCCGAAAAATTTTAGAATCTACGGAAATGGTGGTGTAATGCTTCCTGAATTCAACCAGGATGTAAAATACAGTGCTTTACAGGAAAATGCCATTCAGGTAGTGGGTGAAGATGATAATGTTTGGAATGATGGTGATTATGCACTTTTTTACGCTCAGGGACCAAATGGATACAATCTTTATAATCAAGCAAACGGAAATGGTTTTAAAAGAACCGATACAAGGCTGAATGATAGAAGTGAAAACGTAAAAAATATCTACGAAGACTTTTCTTATTATTATATTAATTTTGATAAAGGAGCAGGAAAGAGGGTACAAAATGTTGATGCAAATCTTCCGGTAACAGCTCTTATTTCTAGATTTGATAATTATCAGGTTGTAAATAATGACCAGAAGAATTTAATGAAAGTAGGAAGAATTTGGGTAGAAGATCAAGGCTTTTCAACTGATAAAGCAGTAACTTTCAACTTAGGTTCGGCTATTCAGGGAACTGACGTTATACGTTACAGAACTCAGGTTGTAGGATGGAGAGCTCAGCAAAACTCTATTACTTTTAATATCAACACTCAAAACTCTACACCTAAAGCCGTTCCTCCAAACGATCCTAATTATGTTTATGATTATTTCCCTATTAATTATAGTGGTACCATAACTAATCTTTCAGGAAACCAACTTACAATTAATTATGCACCCAATATTTCAACCAATCCAAATGGGGCTTTTTATTTGGATTATGCCGAAGTACAATACAAAGAAGATTTAAAATTCAACGGAACCCAGATGAATTTCAGAGATTTTTCTTTGGCAAGCGGCACTAATACGAATTACGGTTTTAGTATTTCTAATACAGGAAATCTGGAACAGGTCTGGGATGTAACTGATATTACAAATGCCAACAGAAGAGTAAACAAAGCTATTGGAAGTGGAAATTTTAATTTCGGATACGCCACTTCTGACCCCAATTTCAATAATGAATTTGTCGCTTTCAGAGCTGATGCAACCTTTTCACCTCAATTTGTGGGAAGAATTGCCAATCAAAATCTTTCAGCTTTGCAAAATGTAGATTATTTAATCATCACAACGCCTCAAATGATGGGACAAGCGCAAAGAATTGCCAACTATCATCAGACTAAAAATAATTTTAGTGTTCAAATTGTAGACACCGATAAGATTTACAATGAATTCGGCAGCGGAAGCAGAGATCTTACTGCGATAAGAGATTTTGTAACTAAACTTAATACGCCATTAGGAAGCCTTAAATATGTATTTTTGTTAGGCGATACATCATATGATTATAAAAACAGAATTTCGGGTAACACGAATGTTGTTTCAAGTTATCAGGGCGAATCATCTTCAGACTTTATAAGCTCATTCGTTACAGATGATTATATTGTAATGACAAAACCACAAACAGCTCCGGAAATAACACATAATCTTCCTGATTTGCCTGTAGGTAGAATTCCGGCTGCTAATCCCACCGAAGCAGCTAACATGATAGATAAAACACTGGCTTACTATAATTCATTATCAGGACAATCTACTCCTTTTGGAGAGTGGAAAATGAAATTAGATTTCGTAGTTGATGATGACAGAGACGGCGGTCAACCTTTCCACAATATTGTGGATAACGTTCTTAAAGATATCTTTGAAATCCCTGCAAGCAATTTATTAAAAGAATACAATGTAAGAAAACTCTACTTAGATGGTTTTCAAGCGCAAAGTACTGCAGGAGGACAAAGATATCCACAGGTAAATCAGGCAATTTCTAACGATATCGGAAACAGTTTATATTTATTCTATTTCGGTCATGGTGGTATCAACGGATGGGCTCAGGAAAGAGTTTTAACAACAACTGAAATTCAGAATTCTAATAATTTCACGAATGTTTACAGCCGTTTTCCTTTTGTATCAACCATTACCTGTGAATTTACACTTTGGGATGAGCCGTCAACTTTCTCTGCAGGAGAACAGTTTATGAAATTAAAACAAGGTGGACCTGCAACAATGATTACCTCTAGCCGAGCTTTAGGAGTAGGCTACGGTATCGAATTTACAGATATTCTAACCCATGAAATGTTTGATCTTAATAATGATGACTTTAAAACACTTGGAGATATACATTTAATTGCTAAAAATATTAAAGGACCTCATGCTGATCATCTTAAGGTAAATTTACTCGGAGATCCTGCCATGAAATTGAGCAGACCAGTAAGACGTTTAGCAATCGACCAGATCGAAACTCCTGTTCCAGGATTAATCAGAGGTTTAGATTTTGTAAAAGTAAAGGGGCATATTAATAATGCAAGTGGTGTTGTAGATACCAGTTTCAATGGTAGAGTGGTTATCAATATTTTCGATAAAAAAATAAATAAAACGACCCTTAACAATGATGGTGGGATGACTCCTGTTTTAAATTATAAAGAAGAAGGAAGTGCTATTGTAAAAGCTTCCGGAACTGCAGTAAACGGAGTTTTCACTGTAGAATTTTATGTTCCTAAAGATATTAATTACGCTGTGGGAGAAGGTAGAATCTTAGGGTATGCAGATAATAAATCAATTGATGTATTCAATAACCAGCCTGTACAGGTAGGAGATATTAATCCTAACGGAATTAATGATAATGAACCTCCAAAAATAAAACTGTACATGAACAACACTAATTTTGCAAATGGAGGAATCACAGATCAGAATCCTATGCTTTTAGCATGTCTGAATGATGATACCGGAATAAATTCTACAGGTTCAGGTGTTGGTCACGATATTACTGTATATTTAGACGGTCAAATTATTAACACAATTGTTTTAAATGATTTCTTCTCTTCAGGTGAAGGAAACGGGTGTATTAATCCTGCTTTGGCAGACTATCAAAAAGGAAATGTAACCTACCCTTTCAGAAACTTGGCGTTAGGTCAACATCAATTAACATTTAAAGTTTGGGACATTAACAATAATTCGACAACTGAAACGTTAAACTTTGAAGTTAAAGATGAAGCTGATCAACACTTAATCATTAACAGACCGTTGAACTGGCCAAACCCTTTTACCAATAAAACATACGTTCAATTTGAACATAATTGTGATGATATTTTAGATGTAAACGTTCAAATTTATACAATTACAGGAAAATTAGTAAGAACTTTAACAAATGTTGTAGTCGCAGAACCTTTCCTACAGGGCTTTAGAACGCCACGTCAGGCAATTGAATGGGACGGAAAAGACGATTTTGGTGACACAGTTGCAAAAGGTACGTATATTTTTAAGATATTTGCAAAAAGTCAAAATCAAGAAAAATGCAAAGGAAGTGCTACGGCTGTAGAAAAAATGGTACTTTTGAAGTAAATAAATAATTAATCAACAATATCAATAAAAAACTGATAATATATAAAAGACAACATATGAATTTAACTACTAAACTGCTTTTAGGGATTGGTTTGAGTGCTGGTTTTTTAAGCTACGCGCAAGATTTGAGTCAGGTAAGACCTGTATTAACCGGAGCTCCATTCCTTAGAATCGCACCAGATGCAAGATCAGGAGGTATGGGAGATCAGGGTGTGGTAACTTCACCTGATGCGTTCTCGCAATTCTGGAATGCAGCAAAATATCCTTTTAGCAGAACTAGTTCTTCTGTAGGTTTGAACTATACTCCATATATGGGAAAATTAACCAATGATGTATTTTTATTGTACGGTGCTTTCCATAAATTTTTAGGTCAGGAAGAAAGATCTACTATTTCTGCAAGTATCTATTACTTCAATATGGGGGAAGTAGAACTTACTGAGCTTGGTGTAGACAATACAGTAACATCTAATGGGGTTTCAAAACCAAACGAAATGTCAATCGACGTTGCGTATGCTTTGAAATTATCAGATTCTTACTCTATGGCGGTTACAGGTAGATTCATTCGTTCAGATTTATCTGGAGGATTCAACACAGATACTACACTGAAGCCGGCAAATACTTTTGCGGTAGACGTTTCAGGTTACTATACATCTCCAAAGTTTTCTAGCTTCGGAAATATGGATGGTAAAATAAATGGAGGTTTCTCGATTACAAACTTAGGTCCGAA
Organism: Chryseobacterium scophthalmum; assembly: GCF_900143185.1. Classification (NCBI taxonomy): domain Bacteria; kingdom Pseudomonadati; phylum Bacteroidota; class Flavobacteriia; order Flavobacteriales; family Weeksellaceae; genus Chryseobacterium; species Chryseobacterium scophthalmum. The sequence goes on from NZ_FSRQ01000001.1 coordinate 1,783,838, forward strand.
ATTAGATTATACAGGCGATGAGGCTTCTAGATCTTATCTTCCTACAATGGCTAGGATTGGTGTAGGTTACGATATGTATCTTGATGACATGAACAAAGTAGGTCTTTCTGTAGAAGGATCTAAAATCTTGGTTCCTGGATCAGAATATGTAGGTATGGATCCTAATACAAGACAGCCAATTTATCAGGTTCCTAACGTTGGAGTAATGGCAGGTATCGGAAAATCTTTCAAAAATACCAATTCAATTATGTATAGTGGTGCATTAGAATATTCTTATGACAATGCATTTGCTGTAAGAGGAGGTTATTTCCACGAAAGCGAAGAGCAGGGAGCAAGACAATTTGCAACTGCAGGTATTGGTTTAAAATACCGTTCTTTCGGTCTTGATGTATCTTATTTGATCAATATGTCTAAAATCAATACAGCATTAGATAACACTATTCGTTTCGGTTTAACTTGGAACATTGGTGATGAAACTTCAAATGTGGATTATTAAAAAACGAATATAAAAAGTTTTGAAAAGCCTCATTTTTATGAGGCTTTTTTTGTTTCAGTACTTTGCTGTCATTTTATGTGTGCTTTAATAAAATATTTAAATAAAAATTCACAATTCACGTACGAAGTAAACCTGCCAATTCACATTTAACTCTTATTTTTGTAATATGAACTATTCTTCGGAGCTCAAAAAAATCGTAACCAGCCAATATGTATATTCTTCCATAAGAATTACATTGGCGACGGTGATTCCGTGTTTAGTTCTCTCCTACTTCGGTTTGCTCAAAGAATATTTTCTTTTTCCTTTGGGAACCAGCTTTGTTGCATTAACAGATCAGCCGGGGCCATTTATCAGACGTAGAAATTCATTGACTTTTGCTATTTTCTGCTTTGTAGTTGTTGCGTCAATTGCGAGTCTGGTGAAAGGAATTATTCCGCTTGTTCTTCTGGAAGTGATTGTTTTCGGAATGTTTTTCTCATTAATCGGAGTTTACGGACAGAGATTAGCGGCTGTAGGTTCTTTAGCCTTAGTCGTTTTAGCCATCTTTATTGATGGTCATTTAACCGGCGCCAATATTCTGAAAAGTTTACTGATTTTTGCAGCCGGATGTATCTGGTTTTTGTTGATTTTCCTTATTGTTACTACAATTCAGCCGTATAAACTGGCAAGTCAGATGATTGGTGAAAATTATCTTCAGCTTGCAGAATTCCTTAAAATTAAAGCAAATTATTACCAGAAAAATCCTGATTTCGATAAGCTCAGTTTGCAAGTTATTACAAAGCAGATCGGCATTAAAAATCTTCAGGAAGAAACCCGCGAAACTGTTTTTAAAACAAGAACCATCGTAAATGAATCCACAACAATAAGCCGATTATTGATGCTGATGTTTCTGAATTCAATGGACCTTCACGAGAAACTGATGACCTCTGAAAGCGATTACAAAAAGCTTCAGGAAAGTTTTGAAGACACCGAAATTTTAGTTAAAATCCATGATTATTTAAATATCCTTTCCGAAGAAATTGCCAACATCGGTATCTCTTTACAAAGCAGCACACGAGCAAGACCAATTTTCAATCTTGAAGTACGCTTTCATGAGCTTAATGTACATTATTTCGAATTGAGAAATAAGGAAATGACTCCCGAGAATTTGGAAAATTTCATGATTCTACGCCAGATTATGATGCGTATCAATGAAATCACCAAAGAGATCAGTGAGATTTACAAGGTTTTTTCTCAGAACGTAAAACTTGCAAAAAGTCTTTCTACAGGTTTAGATTTAAAGAAATTTATGCCTAAAGAAGAGAAAATTAATTTTAAAGTTTTAAAAAGCAATATTTCTCTTACCTCATCACATTTTCGTCATGCGATAAGAATTACGGTTGCACTTTTGTTGGGATATTTGGTTTCTTTGCTTCCGTTTGTAGAAATTGGTCATACTTATTGGATTTTAATTACCATTGTTGCTATTTTAAAACCGGCTTACTCTATTACCAAACAGAGAAATCTTCTGCGTTTCTACGGAACAGTTGCAGGAGCGGTGATTGCTTATGGTTTATTGTACTTTATCCACATTAATGCTGTGCTTTTTGCTATTCTTTTGTTGAGCATGATTTTATGTTTCAGTTTATTAAAAGGAAGATATTTCTGGGCGGTTTTGTTTATGACGATTTATGTTTTTATGAGTTTTAATTTCTTAAATCCGGGAAATGTAAATGTTATTTTTAAAGACCGAATTGTAGATACTTTTATCGCCGGAATTATCGCTTTTGTGGTTTCGTATATTGTACTTCCTGTTTGGGAACATACGCAGAATTTAGATTTAATGAAAAAATCTGCAGAATCTAATCTCACCTATTTTCACAGCGTAATGTCTAAGTTTTTGAATGATGGTTTTAATGTAGAAGACTATAAAGTAAAACGTAAAAACGCCATCATTTCTTTAGCCAATCTTTCGGATAATTTCCAGAGAATGATTTCTGATCCAAAAAATCAGCAGAAAAAACTCGAAGTAGTCCATCAATTTGTAGCAACTTCACACTTGATTACAGCGTATACAGCTTCATTATCTCAATATGCCAAAAGTGATCAGGAATATCCCGAAATAGACTCTGAAAGCTGGAGCAAAAAAATAGAATCTGAAATGAATCAGGTTTCGGCGATACTTAATGGAGACAAGATCACCGAAAGCTTAAGAATGGACAGTCGCCTTGAACCTGAAGATTCTTCTATTGAAAATATGCTTCACAAAAGAAAAACTGAACTTCTCGAAAATGAACATTTCGACACAAGAGATCCTAATAAAATTTCTCATTTAACTGAACTGAAAAATATCCACGATGTTTTGGAATTGATTTATGATGTTGCTAAGGAACAGCGAAAAGTAATTGAAAAGTACAGAAACGAAGAAAATTCTACTCTTCCACAATCGTAAAACAATATTCGTCAAAAAATTCCACTCTTGCTTTGAGCTCGTCTGAAATCTGATCATCATGAACTCTACATTTAATGTGATGCAGATGTTTTAATTCAAAAGGTCTTACTTCATAATGCTTTTTCAGCGACCAATGTTTGGAGTGATGAATTTTGTACATACTTTCCTTCACGCTCCAAATGATTGTATAAAAAACAACTTCCGTATCAAAAGGGATAAAACCTCTTTCATTTTCGTAAGTGAATTTGTCAATAACCCTTAAAATTTTAGGATTAAATTTTTCAATGTCAATTCCTATTTTATTTTTAGAAATGGCAATCGCTGCAAAAGGATAAGAATGGGTGATAGAAATTTCGGCATCTTTCGGTGATAAAAACGGTTCCCTTTCTTTATACAGAATTTTAGAATTGGGTTTTAAGCTTTTCAAAAGTTTTCTAACCATTAAAACTTCCAGCAATTTTTTAGGATGATAATCTTTTACTTTTTCGGCATTTTCGGGCTCTAAAAGTTCATCAATATTAAGTTCCTCATTCTCGTCGTATTTCCAGACCAGAATGGTTGCAGTATCATCAGAAAAATCTCGGTAAAGAGGCATGGGTTTGTTTATTGGGTAAAATTAGTGAAAAAATTTTGGTTGGAAGATGGAAGTTGGATGATGGAAGTCTCAAGATAGATTACTGTTTTTTTAACGCAGAGATTTTATTTTTTTAATTAATTATTTTAAGTGAGCAAAAAAAATTGCGACAAGTCGCTGATAAAGCTTTCGCATAGACGTTCGCTTTATCAAATCAACTTTGTTGATTAAACTTTGCTCCCCTAAAAATTTTAAAAAAACTTATAAATCTTTGCGTTAAAAAATTTAATGAACAAAAAAATTCACTTAAATCCTAAGACTTAAGTGAATTTGAATATTATTTAAAAGTGAAAAACTTAAAGCGTAAACATGTAAAACATCCAATACCCAGCTTCCATCATCCTACTTACTCTGGTGATTCTGATCGTTTCTGTGCTCCATAATTTCAAGATTTTCATCTACGAAATAAGCACTTCCGAAACCGTTTACATAAGAACCTTTCGTTGGATGAAGACCGATCAAGATAAAATCTTTCATTTCAGAAATTACGTCTACCACTTTACCGTGAATTTCTTTTAATTGAGCTACTACAGTATTCCAGGTTTCAGAATCTCTTTCAACCTGAGAAGTAGAAGCTTCAATCGTTAATCTTTCTCTTGCATAAATTTGCTTTGTAGCAGACTCATCTTCGATAAACATAATAGAAGTTTTTCTTCCGTCAGCAAGATTCTTTGTATGTTTTGCCATGAAAGAAACCAAAATATAAAAAGTATTTTCTACCTGTACAAAAGGAGCGTAGCTAGAATTAGGCGTTCCTTCAGCATCTACTGTTGCCATAATGATACTTTTAGTTCTTTCTACCAGTTCTTTTACTTTAGGTGCAAGAGGTTTTGCCTGTCTTTGAGCTTCTTCCTGAGTATTTGTATGATTCATAATAGAGATTTATTTTATGCAAAAATACACTATTTAGATTTAAAACAAATAAAATTAACGCTGTATTATCTCATAAAAAGGAACTTCAAAGCTTGTTTTTGTATCTAAATTATATGTTGTAATTTTGCACTTTATAATTAGAAATTAAATTATTCATAAGATATGAGTACAACAACACAATACGTTCCTTATAAAGTTAAGGACATTTCCTTAGCAGAATGGGGAAGAAAAGAAATTACCCTTGCAGAAGCAGAAATGCCAGGTTTGATGTCAATCCGTGAAGAATACGGACCATCTCAACCATTGAAAGGAGCTAGAATCGCAGGATGTCTTCACATGACAATCCAGACTGCAGTTTTGATCGAAACTTTGGTTGCTCTGGGTGCTGAAGTTACTTGGTCTTCTTGTAACATTTTCTCTACACAAGATCACGCTGCTGCTGCAATCGCTGCTGCAGGAATTCCTGTGTATGCTTGGAAAGGTCTTAACGAAGAAGATTTCGACTGGTGTATCGAGCAGACTTTATTCTTCGGTGAAGACAGAAAACCATTAAACATGATTTTGGATGATGGTGGAGATTTAACAAACATGGTTTTTGATAAATACCCTGAATTCACAAAAGATATCAAAGGTCTTTCTGAAGAAACTACAACTGGTGTTCACAGATTGTACGAAAGAATGAAAAACGGAACTTTGGTAATGCCTGCAATCAACGTAAATGATTCAGTTACTAAATCAAAATTCGACAACAAATACGGATGTAAAGAATCTGCAGTAGATGCTGTAAGAAGAGCGACTGACGTAATGTTGGCTGGAAAAAGAGTGGTAGTTTGCGGATACGGAGACGTAGGTAAAGGTACTGCTGCATCTTTCAGAGGAGCTGGTTCTATCGTTACTGTTACTGAAATCGACCCAATTTGTGCACTTCAGGCTGCAATGGACGGTTACGAAGTAAAAAGATTGGATACTGTAGTTGATAACGCAGATATCGTAATCACTACAACTGGTAACTTCAACATTGTAAGAGGAGAACACTTCCTTAAAATGAAAGACAAAGCTATCGTTTGTAACATCGGTCACTTCGATAACGAAATCGATATGGCTTGGTTGAACGAAAACTATGGTTCTACAAAATCTGAAGTTAAACCTCAAGTTGACATCTACACAATCGAAGGTAAAGAAGTAATTATTCTTGCTGAAGGTAGATTGGTAAACCTTGGTTGTGCTACAGGTCACCCATCTTTTGTAATGTCTAACTCTTTCTCTAACCAGACTTTGGCTCAAATCGAACTTTGGAACAACTCTGCAGCTTACGGAAACGAAGTGTACATGTTGCCTAAGCATTTAGATGAAAAAGTAGCAGCTCTTCACCTTAAGAAATTAAGCGTTGAGTTAGAAGTTCTTTCTACTGAGCAAGCTGAATACATCGGTGTTGACGTGAAAGGACCTTTCAAACCTGAGTATTACAGATACTAAACAATTATTGTCATGCTGAGCTTTGCGAAGCATCTCAAATAAATTATAAAATCCCATTATTCAAAATAGTGGGATTTTTTCTTTGTAATATTTTAAAACATCCTAAGGAATTCTTACTTTTGAAAACTAAAATTTAAAAATGAAGAAGTATTTTTTCCTGGGTTTAATGGGCTCTGCTGTATTTTTTAATAGTTGTAGCGATACTGTTGAAAATGAGATAATCACAGATCCTGTACAACAAAGAACATTGTTGAGTAAAATTACAACGGTTTATTACGACAATCCTGCAAGTCCTCAAACAACAGTTTCAACTTTGGAATATAATAGTCAGGGACAATTGATAAAAACCTTATCTGAGGGAAGATCTTCAATCAACGAGTATGATTCATCTGGAAAACCAGTAAAGACCAATTATTATAAAACAGATGGTACATTAGAATATTATGCGCTTTACACTTATAATAATGATCAGCTTCAAAATGTAAAAGCAATTTACAGCGACACAAACTTAAACCGAACGATCAATTACACCTATAGCAACGGAAAAGTAGCGACCTCTACCCTTTGCCAAACTGCAAACTGCAGCAATCCTAGTATCTCTTCATATACTTACAATGGAGACAATATTACAGTGGAAACTTCAGAATTGGGTGGTACGATTACTTTTTTCACAAAAAATGAATATCTGTATGACAATCAGCTCAATCCGTATACTTTTACCAACAAATATTTTAGAATAATGATGGGTGGTGCTTATGCATTAAGCAAAAATAATTACACTTCAGAGAAAATCAGCTTTAAAGACAGTGCAGGAAACTGGGTGCCAAATCAAAATGTGGTGTATGAGATTCAGTACAATAATGCTCAATTGCCCACACAAGTCATTGGAAAAAGCCTAAGTGGAGCTAATTACGTAAAGTATAATTACGAATATATTACTCAATAAAACCAGTCAAAACTTTCCTTTTTGGAGAGTTTTGTTTTTTTAGAAGCTATTTCCCGCTATCCGCTGTATCTTTTTTCTCCAAAGCTAAACCTCATAGGTTTTGAAAACCTATGAGGTTTCTCCATGCCAAAAAAAGGATGCCGCTTTTATCGGGGCTATTAATTTACGACTGATTTCAAAAATTTCAACCTACAATGAAATAATTGTTAGCATTAATTTAAAAAATAATATATTTGAATCAATAATAAACAAAAATAACAATTAATGAAAAAACAAGGAGTTTCAACTGCATTCGTAGCGGCATCGTGGATTGCGCTCGGCGCAGGAATGATCGGATTTATTGTAGGGCTTGCAAGAGCTGAAATGCAGCTTAACGAAAAAGGATATTACTTTACTATCCTACTCTACGGTTTGTTTGCTGTAGTTTCTTTGCAGAAAGCAGTTCGTGACCGATTAGAAAACATTAAAGTAACCGATATTTATTACGGAATCTGCTGGTTTGCCACACTATCATCAATCGTTTTATTGGCAATTGGTCTCTGGAATGCCACCATTCTTCCAAGTGAAAAAGGGTTTTATGGCTTTGCATTTTTGCTGGCTTTATTCGGTGCAATCGCCGTTCAGAAAAACACCCGCGATAATATGATGCAGGAATAGAATAACTTAGGCTCACCAAATTTGGTGAGTTTTTTTATTTTGCATATCTTTATATTTCACAAAATATTGATATGCTCAAAAAACTATTACCATTTTTTTTCTTAATCGTCTTTCATTTCCTGAAAGCACAGAACGAATTTATTACCATTTGGAAACCGAGTGGAATAAATCAAAACATTACAACCACTGTAACCGCACCATCACAATCATCTGCAAACCAAATCTGGTTTCCAGGAACAGGAACAAACTACACCATTCAATGGGAAGAAATAAATTTTCCTCAGCATAATGGTACTTTAACGAATGTAACTTCGAATGGTCAAATTTTAATTGATTTTGGAACACCTTTAAACCCAACTCCAAATCAGGCTACTTATCGTCTAAAAGTAAGTAATGGAAACGGAGTTTTTAATAAAACCCAATTTGCTTCTTTCACCTTAGACTCAAGCGGAGCCAAAATCTGGTCTCACCTTGGTAACTCAGACAAGATTCTTGAGATATCGCAATGGGGCAATATACAATGGACTTCAATGTTTAATGCATTTTCACATTGCCAAAGCTTACAATTAACTGCTACAGATTCTCCGAACTTATCAAATGTTGAAAATGCTTCACATCTATTTTTTAACACCAGTAGTTTTACAGGAAATTCTTCGATGGCAAACTGGAATACTTCTCATGTAAAAGATTTCAGCTTTATGTTTGCCCATACAAATATGTATCAACTTCCCGATACATTTAACCTATCCATTGGAAATTGGAATACCTCTGCTGCAACCAATTTTAAATCATTATTTGAGAACAGAAAGGCTTTTAATCAAAACCTGAATTCCTGGAATACCTCAAGTGTCACTAATATGAGTGCTATGTTTTCAGGTTGCAACGCTTTCAATCAGCCTCTTAACAACTGGAATACTTCAAATGTTACAGATATGTCTCGTATGTTTCATTCAGTCTTTAATTTCAATCAACCGTTAAACAGTTGGAATACTGCAAATGTTACCAATATGAGCGCTATGTTTGAAGCCTGTACTGTCTTTAATCAACCTCTTAATAATTGGAATACCTCAAATGTTACCAATATGAGTTCAATGTTTGCTGTCTGTGTTGCATTTAATCAACCACTTAATAACTGGAACACTTCCAATGTTACAGATATGAGTGCTATGTTTCATTTGATTCCTAATTTCAATCAACCTCTGAATAATTGGAATACCTCAAATGTTACAGATATATCTCATATGTTCCATAAATGTACAGCATTTAATCAACCACTTGACAATTGGGACACCAGCAAAGTAACCAATATGAACGTTTTTTTGCAAGAAGCATCAGCTTTTAATCAATCATTAGCTAGCTGGAATCTTTCATCACTTACGACAGCTTCGCTGGCAATTACCCAAACAGGAATTGATTGCAGTAATTACAGTAATACTCTTGAAGGATGGGCAGATAATCTTAATACGGCCAATAATATCAATTTAGGTCCTCTTATGAATCTTATGTATTCATCAACCATAATCAACAAGAGAAATATCCTTATCAATAAAGGATGGCTTTTTACGGGAGATGTTGTGGGAGAATGTGAAAAACTTGCAGTAAATGAAAATAAGTTAAAAAACAACCTTTCCATCTATCCTAATCCGGCATCAGATTTTATTTATTTAAATAATTCCAAAGGTGTAAAAAGTTATATCATAACAGATTCCAACGGAAGAGTTATCATGAAAGATTCTTTGACAAAAGATTTTATAAACATTCAAAGTCTTAGCTCTGGAAATTATATTTTACAGATCCTAACGAGTAAAAATGTCGAGAATTTTAAGTTTATTAAAAAATAATCTATTAAAAGTAAAAAAATATGCTAAAAAAACTACCCGCTCTTATCCTATTAATATTTTTAGGACAATTTACAAAAGCACAGAACGAATTTATTACTATTTGGAAACCTACTACGGCTATCAATATGGACGAAATGGTTGTTGCACCCCATCAGGTTTTAGCGAATCAAATATGGTTTCCCGGAGTAGGACAAAATTATACAATAAATTGGGAAGAAGTAGGTTACCCGCAACACAACGGGACGATGCCCAACGTCACTTCAACCACTCAGGTTTTAATCGATTTTGGAACCGCTTTAAATCCTGTAGCAGATGATGTAAAATACAGAGTAAAAGTAAGCAATGGGAACGGAAGTTTTAACCAAATTCGTTTTGGTTTAATCTATCCGAATACAGTTTCAGACCCAGTTGCTGTCTTTCAAAATCTTGGAAGTATAGAAAGAATTCTTGAAGTGGAGCAATGGGGAAATATTCAATGGACATCAATGTACAGCGCATTTACAAACTGCAGAAATTTGAAAATAACAGCAACAGATACTCCAAATTTAAATAGCGTCACCGATGCCTCATATATGTTTTATAAAATCCATGCGCTTACTGTAAGTACATCTATTGCCAATTGGAACGTTTCTACTATTAAAAACTTTAAAGGAATGTTTGGTGGAGTTGGTAATTCTAATGTTGATACATTTAATCCACCGATAAGTAATTGGAATATTTCATCAGCCGAAAACTTGAGTCAGATGTTTGAAGGGAGACAGGTATTTAATCAAAACCTTAACGGTTGGAATACGTCAAACGTAACAAATATGAGCTACTTATTTCAGGGAACTAAAGCTTTTAACCAACCCTTAAATAGTTGGAATACTTCCATGGTTACCAATATGTCTGGTATGTTTAATAATGCTATTTTTAATCAATCGATTAACAATTGGAATGTATCTAATGTAACTGATATTTCAAATATGTTTCATGATGCAGATTATTTTAACCAACCTTTATCATCTTGGAACACTAGTAATGTTCAAAATATGACCGCAATATTTGCTGGAGCAGACAGTTTTAATCAAGATTTAGGGAGCTGGAACCTCGCCTCAGTTACCAGTGCTTCATTAGCGCTTAGCGGAACATCAATAAATTGCGTTAATTACAGTTATACGCTTGCAGGATGGGCACAAAACCCTAATACACCCAACAATATTTCGTTGTCTCCTTTGATTATGTTTACTTATTCTCCTGATGTCGTTGTAGACAGAAATACATTAATCAGTAAAGGATGGACAATGTTCGGAGATACTTTAGGAAGCTGTCTAATCAAAGAAAGTCTTTCAACTTCCGAAGCAGTTTTATCGAAACCTTCTGTTTATCCAAACCCGGCAAGTCATATTATTTATTTAAAAAATATTTCTGATGCTAAAAGCTTTATTATTACAGATCTTAGTGGCAGAATAGTTTTGAAAGATTCATTAAACAAAGATTTTATTAATATTCAAACGCTCACTCCCGGAAATTATATTTTACAAATTGTCACAAAAGACAAAATACAATCTTTAAAATTCATCAAAAAATAACAAAAGCCTCACAAATTGTGAGGCTTTTCCATTTATAAAAGAGAATTAATTTTACTGAAAAAATTTACAATTCACAATTAATTAATATCATATTGATTAGGATGCTTTGCTTTAATATCATCTACAGTTCCCAAAACTTTATCTTTTAAAGTATCCTGATAAACCTGTAGTTTTTGTGCAATTTCTTCGTTTCCGCTTCCTAATATTTTTGCGGCTAAAATTCCCGCATTTAATGCTCCGTTTAATGCAACTGTTGCTACAGGAATTCCGCCCGGCATTTGTAAAATAGATAAAACAGAATCCCAACCGTCAATAGAATTGCTGGAAAGTATAGGAACTCCGATCACTGGTAAAGTAGTGCAACTTGCAACCATTCCCGGAAGATGGGCAGCCCCACCAGCTCCGGCTACGATTACTTTCAACCCTCTTTCTTTAGCTGTTTTTGCGTAATCAAACATTCTTTCCGGAGTTCTGTGAGCAGAAACTACAGTTAGCTCATAAGGAATGTCTAAACTTTTTAGAAAATTAGCCGCCAATTCCATAATCGGTAAGTCGCTCTGACTTCCCATAATAATTCCTACCATTTTTTCAATTTTATTAGACCTCAAAGATAAGGATTTTAAAAAAGTGAATCGCCAATTCTGTAACTTCAAAATTCTGCTGTTCTGTACCCATTTGTTCTGACTCATTATCTCTATATTTGCAGACGATTCACTCCATTTTGAAAAATTACAAACTTACTCTAGCGATTCTCACTGTAGCCATTGTTTGGGGAACTACCTTTTTATCCATTCGTGTGGCTGTAGAAACTATTCCAGCATGGTTTGTTGCGGGAATCCGTCAGTTTTTAGCAGGAATAATAATGTTGATCATACTTTTGTTCAGAAAAGAATTCAAATGGATTGGCTGGAAAAATCTAGGGTATCAAATAATTTTTTCAACTTTAATGCTTGTTATTGCCAACGGAATGACCACCGTTGCAGAAGAAACCGTAACCAGCAGTTTGGCTTCATTAATGAGCGCCTGTTCACCTATTGCGGTCTTTTTAGGAAGTGTGGCTTTTGGATTACAAAAATTCAGTTTTCGGGCTTTAATTGGAATTATACTGTGTTTTAGTGGTATTCTTTTTATATTTTGGGATGGGCTGAATGATCTCTCAAATCCAGATTATTTAATGGGTATTATTTTTCTTTTTGTAGCTATTTTAGGATGGGCATCGGGAACTATTTTCACCAAAAAACTAAATCTTCAGAGCAAAAATATTACGCTTAATCTTTTTTACCAATTTCTATTTGCGGGAGTTGTACAGCTTTGTTTCGCATTTCTTTTTTCAGAAACTTATAATTTCGAAAACTGGAGTATAAAAAGTATTTCGGCAATGCTTTATCTTGCAGTTTTTGGTTCTGTAGCGGCTTTCTTTGCATTTCATTATGCTTTAACAAAAATTTCTCCGGTACAGGTTTCAATTTTAGCTTACATCAATACGATTATTTCTATATTTTTAAGCTGGCTGATTTTAGATGAAAAAATTTCGGCTAAATTTATCATTGCAGCAGTATTAATTATCGCCGGAGTTTTTATTATTAATTATAATCCGGAACTTTTTAAGAGAAAAAAGATTGAAAACTAAATTGAATAATGCTTAATATTGAGTATCATAATTGTTAAATGAAAAACTCGTTTTTATATTTTGCTTTTACCTTATTTATATTTATCAATTATAAATCTCAAAACTCGAATAATTTATTTGACAAGACTGTTTTTGAAGTTAAAGGAGATTTAAATAAAGACAATCTTATTGATATGGTTACTGTAAAAGAAAATTCAAAAAGTAAATACAATCCTTATCAATTAGAAATAAAATTTAAAAATGCCCATGGAGAATTTACCTCCGTCTTCTTATCTGAGAAAGCAATACCAAATAAATTTCCTTATGGTGATGAAAGAACGGAAGTCATTCTTGAAAACTTAGAAATAAAAAATGACATTTTAATATTTAGTAATCAATTAATTCGTGGAAGACTAACTCATAAATTCAGATTTCAAAACGGAAACTTTGAACTTATAGGATATACATTTCATAACGCCAGTCCCGGATTTATCGAATATATAGATTATAATTTATCTACAGGAAAGAAAATTTTAAGAAAAACGACTTACGAAACAGATAAAGTTTTAAGTTTACTAGAAACTTCAGAAAAAATAAATCCACTGCCAAAACTTCAGGATTTTACTCCTTTTGATTTTATGTATTAAACATCTTGCTCAAGGTATGTCGTACAGATGTTTAATTTAAAAATTAATTTTATGAAAAAAACACTCATCATCTCCCTATCAGTAATCGTTCTTATTATCTTATCAATTACCATTTATTGGAATCTTCCGATAGAAATTACAAGAAAATCTGATATTAAAAACGGAAACGGAATCATTGAAAATATTGAGAATTACCGAAAAAACAGCTACAAACTTCCTGAAGTTAACGATTGGCAAACATTAGAACAATTAGGATTACAAAAAGATGATTCTTCAAAACCAGTTTACAATAAGGATGAAGCTGGAAATTACGAACTGATATATGATGATGGTTTAGGTGGTCCTTATTTATTGTGGAATTCAACGGAGAGAAAATGGACGATTGATCAGCCGAAGATTAAATAAAACAAAAAAGACTGCTTTTGGGCAGTCTTTTTTGTTTTATTTAATCTTAAGCAATTACTCTTACCATTGCTTTTACTTGGATCAGTTTCTCCATCAATTCTTCTCTGGATTCTGCCAAAACATTGATGTGTCCCATTTTTCTTCCGGGCTTGGTTTCTGTTTTTCCGTAAAGGTGAATGTAGGTTTCCGGAAGCTTCAAAACCTCTTCCATTCCTTCATAAATTACTTTTCCTGAGAAACCTTCTGCTCCAACTAAATTCAGCATCCCACTGTAAATAACGGCATCGGTATCTGCCAAAGGAAGATTTTTCACCACACGATACATTTGTTCGAATTGCGAATTGGCATTACCTTCCTGACTTTGATGTCCTGAATTGTGAAGTCTCGGTGCGGTTTCATTGACCCATACTTTTCCTTCTTTATCCAAAAATAATTCAATAGCAAAAAGTCCAGGAGAATTTACGGCATTCAGAAATTTCTCAGTAATTGAATCGATTTGATCTTCAATTTCATCACTTAAAAAAACCGGACAAATATTAAAGTCAAGTAAATTTAATTTAGGATCGGCAACCATTTCTGTTACAGGGAAAATTTGAGTTTCTCCGTTTTCGTTTTTAGCAACAATTACCGAAAGTTCTTTGTCAATATCAACTAGTTTTTCAAGAACAGAATCTTGTATCCAAAGATTTTTCATATCTTCATTCGTACGGATAACCTGAACTCCTTTTCCGTCGTAACCACCTGTATTCATTTTCTGTACAAAAGGAAGCGGCATTTTTATTTCGTCTGAACTTCCATCCATAATTTCAAAATCCGGACTTGGGATATCATGCGCTTTATAAAACTGCTTTTGAAGAATTTTTTGCTGAATGGTTTTAATGATTTGTGCATTCGGAACTACTTTTATCCCTTGATTTTCAAGTTCTGCCAAAGCATCTGCATTTACATGTTCAATTTCAATGGTTACTACATCTTTATCTTTTCCGAAATTCAAAACGGTTTCGTAATCATTGAAACTTCCTTGTGTAAAATGCGAAATATTATGACAAGGCGCATCTGCAGCAGGATCTAACGTGTAAAATTCATCATCATACTTCAGCGCTTCCTGAATGAGCATTCTACCGAGCTGTCCGCCTCCCAAAATTCCTATTTTCATTTTTACTTTTATTTTTTCTATTAGATTTAATTATTTTTAATAAAGCTTTTAAACATCCGAATTGTCATTACGATGAAGGAGAAATCTCTAAAAAAATTAAAAAGCTTAGATTCTTCATTTCGCTTTGCTACATTCAGAATGACAGAATGAAGCTATATTTTATCAATTTTCAAATATCCCAATCCCATCGGATTTTCCTGATTTTCGATATCAGACTTCACTAAAACAATTGAATATTTTTCTTTCATTTTTTCAGGAAGAATATCGTTGACATTAAAAATGTCATCAATATCAACACCGTGTTTGTCATCAATGTGACTTACAGCACCTTCAAAACCCATTGTTTTATAAAACTCTGTCTGTTTTGCTTTTTTCACGATTTCAGCCATTGAAGTTCCAACCATTAAATGCTGCTCATGAAACTCTTCAAAATATCCTTTTTTATAACCGCCCAAATTGATAAAATACAATTGATTTTCTGAAACTTCTTCTCCTTTTTCTACGATTTTCACTTCAAAACCATCAGCAAATTTTACTTCCTGATAACAGTCGAGATGAATTTTTCCTTCGGCTTCTTTCCAGAAATCTTTAATATCCGGAACTAAATCTTTGAGACTTTCAGCGATACCAAAGAAAACATCATGTTGTTCTATATTTCTGCCTTTTGGCGTTGCACCAAGGATGATATAAAATAACTTCATTTTGAATTTTATTTTTGCAAAAATACGGCAAAAAATAATCTTGGATGAATGTTTGCCTGAAAACCGCAATAGTTTTATATTTGTACCATGTCGGAGATCATTATTCTTTTTCTTGGCGCTATCTCGGCCGGGCTTTTAGGTTCGCTCACCGGTTTGGGAGGTGGAGTTATCATTATCCCTTTATTAACGCTTGGTTTCGGTGTTCCTATGCATTATGCAATTGGTGCTTCATTGATTTCGGTAATCGGAACTTCTTCCGGAGCAGCCGTTGCATTCGTAAAAGAAGGCTTTACCAATATGAGGATCGGAATGTTTTTGGAGATCGCAACCACTTCAGGAGCAATTGTGGGAGCTTTGGTTTCCGGAATGCTGAATCCTAATACCATCGGGATCATCTTCGCAAGTATTCTTTTGCTTACGGTTATTTTAAATCTAAAAGGAAAACCCGATCATCAGGAAGCTTTAATCAAAGGAAGCCTGGAAGATAAACTGAAATTGTACGGAACTTTCCCCGATAAAGGTGTTGTGAAAAACTATGCAGCAAGAAATACCATTCCCGGATTCTTTATGATGATGTTTGCAGGAGCAATGTCCGGACTTTTAGGAATCGGTTCCGGTGCTTTGAAAGTATTGGCAATGGATAATATGATGAGGTTACCTTTCAAAGTTTCTACAACGACCAGTAATTTTATGATTGGTGTAACTGCAGTTGCAAGTTCATTGATTTATTTCCAGAGAGGAGAAATTATTCCGGTAATTGTAGCACCCGTTTTAGTAGGTGTTGTGGTTGGAAGTTTTATAGGATCTAAAACTTTAATGGTTTCAAAAACAAAAAAACTGAAGACATTTTTCGCAATTGTTATTACGATTCTTTCAGTTTATATGATGTATAACGGTATTAGAAGCAATTTCTCATGAGAAAAGATTTTACAGATGTTGATCTTAACCGTTCTGTTGGAAATCTCCTTCGTTTGGGCGTTATTTTATCGGTTATCACTTCATTGATTGGTTTTGTGAAACTTTTCATGGAAGGTTTTCAAATGCCAAGAAAATACAAGCTTCTCGACATGGGAACTTCTTCAGAAAAAGTCTGGAGCCATTTTTGGGAAACACTTTGCAAAGGTGAAGGAATGGCAATTATTCAACTGGGAATTCTGATGCTTATTTTCACCCCTTTGATGAGAATTATTTTCGCGCTAATCGGTTATCTTAAAGAAAAAGATTATGTTTATGTAATCATTTCTTCAATTGTTTTGGCGATTATGGCGATTAGTTTCTTTACGGGTTATGCGCATTAATTATCATTGATGATTGATCAACTATAATTGATTTAATTCTCATAAAATTCAAGCGGTAAATCATCCGGATCTTGCGTAAAGAAAAACTCTTTTCCGGTGAATTCATCAATACGGATTTCTTCACAGTTTAATCCTTTTTGAATTAATTCTTCGCGTTTTTCATTAACATTTTCCACAGAGAAAGCTAAATGTCTCAGTCCACAAGATTCTGGTCTTGAAGGTCGTTGCGGAGGATTAGGAAAAGAAAATAACTCGATAACGTAATGTTCTCCGATCGCTAAATCCAGTTTATAAGATTGTCTTTCTTCTCTATAAACTTCACGGATCATATTTAAACCTAAAATTTCGGTATAAAACTTTTTTGAAACTTCGTAATCTGAGCAGATAATGGCAATATGATGGATTTTCATTTAAAATTATTTATTACAGTTTGTTCTTCTTGTATCGATTAAATATTGAATTTTCCAGACATTATTTTGTTTTACCAGTTGAAAACTATTGGCTCCACAATGCGAAAACTTTCCCTTGTAATAGAATTCGTAAGGTGTAAAAACACTCGCCAGATTTCCATCAATATGAATGGCTTCAAATTTAATTTTTTCGTCCGCATCATTCTTTGATAACTTAGAAAAAGAAGATAAGAAATTTTGTAGTTTTTCTGTTTTGATTTCGTTGTTTTTTGTGATTGTTTGTAAAATCGCTTCGTCAGCAAAAACAGATTTTATCATGATTGTATCTGCATTTTTCATTCCTGTAAAAAGCTTTTCTACACTTTCTTTTATGGCATCATTTTCAGTTTTCTGGGCGAAACAGAACGAACTTAAAAATAATAAAACGATTAAAAATTTTTCCATATTATGAGTTTTAAACTTTAAAATTAAAAAATATATCGTTCATCATCACTGTTTACATCAAAACTGGCACGAAATTACCTGAAAATATCTTATTTTTATTTTATATCTTAAGAAATATGTGGGAAACTTACCTTGTTCTAAGTGCTTTATTGCTGATTTTAACCGTATTGCCAAAAATTCCGAGCCCGCATTGGATTTTTCGGTTTCCCGATTTTGGTAAAATTCAGATCACTTATTTTACAATCATCACTTTTGCTTTAGGATTTATTATTGAAAAGACAGACTATTTATGGTATCTGCAAGGTTTATTATTGGCAATGATTATTTATCACGGAATTACTCTGATTAAATATACTCCGCTTTATAAAGTTAAAAAACATCCACAAACCGATCAATCTTCAAAGAAATACCACTTCATTTCTGCCAATGTTTATCAGTTTAATACCGATTTCGAAAAATTTATTAATCTCATCAACAAAAACAAACCGGATGTATTTCTAACAATGGAAAGCAACGGCGATTGGGAAAAAGCGCTGCAGGTTTTAGAAAAAGATTATCCGTACCAACATAAAGTCACACTTGAAAATACCTACGGAATGCATTTTTATTCTAAAATAAAAGTTGAAGAATCGAAAACGCATTATTTTGTAGCGGATGATATTCCGAGTATTGAAGCACATTTAAAAACCGAAGATGGTTTTGAATTTGTATTTTTTGGAGTGCATCCTCCACCTCCAAGTCCGACCGAAGAAGAAACTTCAAAAGAAAGAGACGGCGATATTCTCAGTGTTGCGAAAAGAGTAACCAAAATAAAAAAACCGGTGATTGTTGTGGGAGATTTCAATAATGTTGCTTGGTCTAAATCTTCTATTTTATTCAGAAAAACAAGTCATTTGATTGATCCCAGAGTCGGTCATGCTTTTGTATCTACTTTCCATGCAAAATACTGGCTTTTCAGATTTCCTATCGATCTGATGTTTCACAGTGAAGATATTTTCATTAAAGATTTAAAAACATTAGAAAATTTCGGTTCAGATCACCTTCCGATTTATTGTGAATTCTTTATCGACCACCACAATGATGACCAGGAAGAACGTATAGAACAAGCAGATTCTGAAGAAATTGCCGAAGCCGAAGAAATGATCGAAGAAGGAAAACAAGAAGATGGAGAGCGTGATACAGTTGTAACTGAAGATTGATAATTAATTTTAAATTGAAAAAAATCTTATTGGATTTGTTTCTTTTTACTTCTAAGATAAATACTTCCTGTCAACATCACAAAGAGAACTCCAACGATAAATCCGCCAATCACATCTGTAAACCAATGTGCTCCCAAATAAATACGCGAAATCGCTCCTAAAACAATCATTGCCGAACAGATTGCAGAGATTATTATTTTCCAAGATAATTTTAAAATTCCTGATGAAATTGCAATCACGATCAATGTTCCGAAAAAAGCAGTATAAAACAAAACATGACCGCTCGGAAAGCTTTTATAGTGGGTTTCTTCAACAATTCTTACAAAATCTGTTGTAGGTCTCGGACGGTCGATAAGCATTTTTAAAACATAACTTACACCGCCTGATAAAAGACATGACAATATAAAAAAAGCTTCTTTGGTATATTTAAATATCAAGAAAATCAAAGAAAATACAACAACCATAACTGCTGCAACATAAACGGTTCCCAACCAACTGAAGCCTTTCATTAAAACGTCTAAAATTGCACTTGGCTCTTCCTGCAGTTCCTGAGAAACAAGAAGATCCCAGGATTTTGGAGAAGAATCAACCACATAAAAACTCAAAAGAAGAAAAACAACGATAAAAAAAATAGAAAAACACAGAAAAAGCGTTTTTCTTTTATCTTTGAGATAGGTTGAGAAATCACTCAGAAATTCATTTTTGAAACCCATATTACATCTTAAATTTGAATTGTTTTAATTTAATTATCATTTGGGCTGCAAATTTGATGCAAATTATTTTATAGAAGAAAGATTATCTTTTTTTCGAATTTTAAAAAAGTAAAATAGATTGATTCCAACTGAATATGAAAAAACAAATCGCAAAAGTAATAGGTCCAGGAATACTTTCCAGTTTTTTGGTAGGAACCATTTTTATGATCGCGTTTTTAATCATAATTGATATGCAAACTCCAGATCATTATGAAGATGGCAGACCGAAAATGAACTGTTTTGGTGGTTTACAATACGGAATCGCAATAGGAATTCAAATAGTAATAGCTTTTCTTAGTTTACCCGCTTTTTTAATTCTATTCAAACAAATCAGAAAAAATAAATACTTTGTATTTCTGGCATTTTTCGCAGGATATTTTCTTTATCTGTCTTTAATTTTAACAAGTCTTCCTGAATTTTCAGGTGATGAATATTTTATCATTATTCCTTGGGTTAACTTTTTAGTTTGGTTTTTTTATTATTTTAAACTGAGAAAGATAATTAACAAAAATGATGATCATCAATGACGTTTTACAGATTTTCAAAAAAATATGAAAATCAAAAATGTAAAATCATACACAGTTTGTCATTCCGTAGGAATCTAAGCATTTTTAAAATTACATTTCAAACAAATAATTCCAAAAATCTAAATTTGGATTAGTACATCTAATCAACTTTAATTTTTTACTCCTAGAAAAATTCTTAATCTCATTTTCCCTTTCAATTGCCTTATGAATCCATCCAAACTTTTCATAATAGATGAGAAACTCAACATTGTATTTAGCCGTAAAGCTATTTTCATTTTGTTTGGTGGAATGTTGAAATAATCTTTTATGAAGATTATTTGTAATACCTGTGTACAAAACAGTTTTTCTTTTATTTGTAAGGATGTAAACATAGAATGTATAAATACCTTCAGAAAATTCTATCATTGTGTTTTGTGTTTTGTTTTTTATTTTCAAACTTTAAAAATTGCTCAGATTCCTACGGAATGACAAACTGTACGTTTAAAACATGTAATAAATTTAATAAAAAACTTTGCACAAAACTTATGCACAATTAATAAAGTAAAAACACTTAAAACAAAAAAAGCGAACTAAAAGTCCGCTTTTATATTTTAAAAAGGCCAAAGATTTCGCCAACTCCATCCCCAATTAATACTTCTATTCATTCCCCACGTTCCCATTACTTTACCTTCCTCTATATTTCCAAAACCAATAAAATTAAAAGTACAAATCCTATTCGCTAGTAAAGTTTTCTTTTCTTCATTCTAAAATGTCATCACATCCTTCACTACTCCATTCTTCTGAGTATGTTGAAGCAATTCAGCTTCGATAAAAGTTTTTATTTTTTCCTCTGAACCATCATTTGGAAACAGTAAATGAACATTTGCACCCGCATCCAAAGTAAAGAATAACGGCAAATTGGTTTCTCTTCTGAAATCCCAAATTTTATTGATTACTTCTAGAGTTCCTGTTTTCATTAAGATAAATGCAGGATCGCTCATCATCATCATTGCATGAAGCGTCAATGCTTCGTGTTCTACTAATTTTATAAAACGTTGCATATCTCCGCTTTTCAAGATCTCTTTCATAGGAACAAAATTTTCTCTTGCTTCCTGAAATCTTCTTTCTGCATAGGGATTGGTATTCATCAAACCATGGCCAACCGTTGAAGAAACGCTTTTTACACCTTCATGAATCAGCAAAACCCAATCGTTAAAATCTTTGAAAATATCATGAACTTCAGAATTCGGATATTGTACAGCAAACAAATCTGAACTCCCTTCAACCTCATCAGATTCGCCCCAAACAATCAAACCGTTGTAAAGACTTCTGCAAGCACTTCCGCTTCCTAATCTTGCTAAAAAAGATGCTTTTGTTAAAGATTCTTCATCAGAATTTTTTCCGGAAAAACTTTCATCCAGTTTCATCAGACATTTTGCGATCGCTCCAAAACCTGATGCTGAACTCGCAATTCCTGAACTGTGAGGAAATGTATTTTCTGTTTTAATAATATATTTTCCTTTTAAAATCCAAGGAAGATACTGTTCAATATTTTTAAAATATTTTTCAATTTTTTCGGCAAATTTCACTTCTTCGTTTCCTGCAAGAAAAGTTTGTACAGAAAATATTTCATTGGCTAAAAATTCCATCTCTGTATTTGTTTTACAATGATTTAATGTAAAGCTGATACTCGGATTTGCAGGAATCTGATCTTTATATTTCCCCCAATATTTAATCAAAGCAATATTTGACGGACAGCTTTCTGAAACCGTTTGATTGTTTATCGTAAATTCGTTATTCCCTAGAAATTCTTGTGTTGTTGTCATAGTTTAGTTTAAATGATAAACCTGTTTAATCTTAAGTGCTAAGATATTTTTATTTCTTCTTGATCATCTTATTAGATCCGCAATATGAAAAACCTTTAGTCTTTCACAATTATTTTTCATGCTTTTTAATATATTGATTCAATACAAATTGAACATGCAATATTCCTATAAAAAATGTCCAAACTGAATTAATTTCTATTCCTTTGAATTTTTCCATAATCTGTTTTCGAAGAGAATAAATACAAATCAGAAAAGATATTACGTAGCCAACTTGCCCAAGCCAATATAAAATCATCAAAATAATCCCATTTGAACTGGAAGAAGAGCTAAGCAGATAATTTAAACTTACATGATTGCATGAAAGAAAAAATATCAATAAAATAATCCACACATTAAGCTTCGCATCGAATTTAATATTTTTCTTAATAAACCAATACGGAACAAAAAGTCCAAGACTTAAAGCAGAATATATAATGATAAGAAAAATATTTTCTGTTTTTATTTCATTTTTAAGAATCTCGAATTTCAGCAGGTAAACAATTATTCCATATAAAATAAGTTTATAGCCGAAACCTCCCACTAAGCTTATTAAAGGATACCATTTTAAAATTTCTGTTGAATCGTGGTAATCAGCTTTCAAACGTTGATTAACATAATACTCCACAATATGGCTTATAATTGTGAAAGCAAGTCCGACCAATAAATAATAATTTACCTTATCTTTTGAAATTTTATCAGAAAAATAAAGATAAAGTATGATGGTGATGAGACTGAGAATAGGAAAATAAGATAATAAATCCGGAATAAATTTTTGCAACATATGTTTTTTTTAATAAGTTAATACATTTTTTCAATCAGATCCGCATATTTTTTCAGCACGATATTTCTTTTAATCTTCAAGGTTGGGGTTATTTCTCCTGTACAAATTTCAAATTCGGCAGGCATTAAAGTAAACTTTTTTACTTTTTCGAAGTCAGAAAGATGCTGTTGCAATTCATTGATTTTCTCTTTGTAAAAATCGATTATTTCTTTCTTTTTTACAAGTTCTTCCCAATTGGTAAACGGCATATTCTTTTTCTTAAGATATTCACTCAAAAACTCAAAATTTGGAACAATTAAAGCCGAAACGAACTGTTTTCCTTCTGCAATTAAAACAATCTGCTGGATGATATTATTATTGGTCAGCAAATTTTCGATCATTTGCGGGGCAATATATTTTCCGTTGGATGTTTTCATCAGATCTTTGATTCTGTCGGTAATAAACAGATTACCTTTTTCGTCAAACTTTCCGGCATCACCTGTTTTAAACCAACCATCCTGAGTAAAAACTTTTTCGTTTTCTTCAGACTTGTTGTAATAGCCTTTCATAATTCCATTTCCTTTTGCCTGAATCTCGTCTTGTTCACCAATACGAATTTCTACACCCGGCAAAGGTTTTCCACAGCTTCCATGTTCAAAATTTGTGAATGGAAAAGCTGTTAAAGTCGCGGTAGTTTCCGTAAGACCATAACCAACGGTAAGGTGAATATTCACCGATTCGAAAAACTGGGTAACTTCCGGTGACAAAGAAGCTCCTCCACAAGGCATAAACCAAAGTCTGCCCCCCATTTTTTCTTTAATTTTACTGTAAACTAATAGTTCTGCAAAGGTTTCTTTTATTTTTAATCCGAAAGGAATTTGTTTTTCTGTTCTTTTTAATTCTCCGGTTTGTTTTCCTACTTCTAAAGCCCAATTGAAGATTTTCTTTTTTAGTGACGAACCTTCTTCTGCTTTTTCTAAAACTCCGGCATACACTTTCTGGAAAAATCTAGGAACCGCACACATCATCGTTGGCTTTACCTCTTCCAAAGCTTTCGCTATACTTTTCGGATCTTCTAGGAAATAGACTCTTGCTCCGCCGTACAGACAAAGTAAACTCCAGCTTCTTTCGAAAACGTGGGTTAAAGGTAAAAATGCTAATGAAAGTTCTTCTTCGAAATTTTTAAATTTAAAAAACTCAAAATGCGCATCAAATGCTTTAATGAAATTTCCATGCGTTAACATTACTCCTTTCGGCGCTCCTGTAGTTCCGGAAGTATAAATAATCGTTGCTAAATCGTCATCATTTTTAGAAATAACTTCAAGTTCCGGAGAAGATTTAGCAATAAAATCTTCAAGATAAAAACTGCTGAATTCTTTCTTAATCCAGACTGCTTTTTTAGAAACGATGATCGTTTTAAGAAGATTGTCGGTGTCTTCTTTTTTCAAAATTTCAAGACAGCCGTCATATTGCACCTGATCTCCGACCAAAACAATTTTTGCACCCGAATCTTTTAATATAAATTCTGCCTGCTCTGCATTATTGGTAGAATAAATAGGAACTGTAATAGCGCCAATCGACATTGCAGCCAGATCAAATATCATCCATTCTGCAGAATTCTCGGCATAAATCGCTACTTTATCATTTTCCTCAACACCTGAATCTTTCAGCGCATTGGCTGTTTTAAAAACAATTTCGCCAAACTTTTTCCAGCTCAATTCTTTCCAACCTTCCTTTTTTTTGAAACCAACTGCCGATTTTAAAGGATGTTTTTCTATATTTTTTTTAATAATTGCCTCTGCAAGATTCATTATTTTTGTTCAGCTTTTTGTCGTTAATATAATTGTTGAGATTAAAATCGATGCTTTCCTGTACCGGAATAAATTTAAAATTCAATTGATCCTTAATTTTCTGATTAGAAATCACATTGAGAGAAGAAACTGCATCAATATTTGATTTGGTGGCCATTTTCAGTTGAGGAAAAATCCATCCGAAAAACCAATTGGCAATTCTTCCGATTTGCAAAGTACTTTTTGAAAGAATTTTCGCTTCTTTTAACCCTAATTTTGTTCTGATCTGATTTCCAAGGTCAGCGTATTTTTTACTTTCAGAAACGATGATAAAACGTTCTCCGAAAGCATTATTTTCCATTAATTGGATTGAAATTTCAGCGACATCTCTTACGTCAACATAACTTGTTCCGCCCGAGAAAGTAAAGCTGTTGTTCTCAAATGTAGGGAAAATATCACCGCTGCTTTTTCCCCAGTTTCCGGTTCCGATGATCATTCCAGGATTGATGATAATTGTATTTAATCCTTCTGCAGAAGCTCTCCAAATTTCCATTTCAGAAAGATGCTTTGAAATTGCATAAGCCGAATGTTCTTCTTTAGGATTAAAGTCTGAACTTTCGTCGAGCTCGCCTTTTTCATTCAATAAATCCAGCACAGCAATTGAACTTACGTGAAGAAATTTTTCTACTGTAGAATTTTCACAGGCAAAAAGAAGATTTTCTGTAGCCTTAATATTGGTATGATACATCTCTTTCTCATCTTTCGGATGAAAACTTACTTTTGCAGCACAGTGATAAACTTCGGTAACTTCTTTTAAGGCAGATTCAACATCATTAATATCATCGAAATCAACATCAATCCATTCGATTTTATTGAAAAAATCATCCGGATTTTCAGTATAAAACTGATAAGAATGTTTTACTTCATTGATGTTGCTTGAAGGTCTTTTTGCAGCACGCACTTTTTTACCTTTTTTCAAAAGTTCTAAAACGATGACTCTGCCTAAAATTCCTGTTGCTCCTGTTACAAAAACCATGAATTTAATTCTAATTGATGACCTTCAAAATTGGGTCGGTTTTATTTTTTATAAAAATTGATTTGAGTTGAATTTCAACTGAAAAACAATTTGTGCAAATTTGCAACTTTTTCAGTCAAAACTCATTAGATTTTCATAATTATTCAGATTTTCTGAGGTCATAAAAAAAGGAAACCTAAATATTAAGTTTCCTTTCTGATATAAATTTGTTAAATATGAATTCATCATAAAAACAAATCAAGTTTATCAAATATATTCATTAAAATAAAAATTAAATAATGAATTACTTTGCATAAAGCAAATATTATTACCAATTTGACAAATCTAATATACGATAAAATAATTCACAATATTTAAAAATAAAATAATTGTGAAAATTTTAACAATATTTAAAACAAATGTTTAGTTGTTTAAATTCAGAAAATCTTTTACTACAGTTGCAAAATCTACAGGATTATCTGCCTGAACCCAATGTGCTGCATTTTTAATTTTCACAAACTGAGCTTTTGGAAACTGTTGTTTAATCGAAAACTCATCCTGTGGTAAAATATAATTTGATTTTTCGCCGGCAATAAATAAAGTTTCTCCCTGAAAAACTCCATATTTAATCGCATTAGAAACAAATTGATTGTATTTTTCTGCAAGCGTTTTCAGATTAAATCTCCAGTTAAGTTTTTTACTTTCACCAGATTCTTCCCAATACAGATTTTTAGCTAAAAACTGAATCGTTGATTTCTCAGGAATATATTGAGTTAAAACTGCTTCAACATCACTTCTGGAAGCAACGGTATTAAAATCCACCATTTCCAAAGCTTTGATAATTCCCTGATGATGCGGCGGATAAGCTTTTGGAGAAATATCCACAACGATTAATTTTTCTACTTTTTCAGGATAATTGATTGCGAACTGCATCACTGCTTTTCCACCCAAAGAATGTCCTAAAACGTGAGCTTTTTCAATTCCGTAATGATTCATATAATTGGCAATATCATCTGCCAAATCATCATGCGACATCTCTTCAGAATGAAAGCTTCTGCCATGATTTCTTAAATCAATTAAATGAATTGGTAAAAAATCACCCAATTCTTTTCCGAAACTTCCCCAATTATCAAGCATTCCGAACAAACCGTGAAATACTAAAAGCGGTGTTGACGACAAGTTTTCGCCAAATATTTTTGAATGTAAAATTTCCATATTTTTTTAGATTTTAGAGGTTAGAAATTAGAAGTTAGTAAAACAGTGCGCAAAACTAATTTCTAATATCTAACTTCTAGTTTCTATTTATCCCATTTTGCCAATCTCTTTAAATATGCCTGAACCGTGTTTTCCATTCCCATGTACAAAGCTTCAGAAACCAAAGCATGACCAATAGAAACTTCTAAAAGATTCGGAATATTATCTGCAAAATATTTTAAATTTTCTAAACTTAAATCGTGACCTGCATTAATTCCTAATCCAAATTCAGCAGCTTTTACAGCCGTTTCATAGTAAGGTTTAATCGCTTCTTCTTTATTTACCGTATAATTTTTTGCATACGCTTCTGTATACAATTCGATTCTATCAGCTCCGGTTTTTGCAGCATACTCTACCAATTCAGGATTCGGATCAAGAAAAATAGAAGTACGGATTCCTGCATTTTTAAATTCAGCGATAATTTCCTTTAAAAAATCAAGATGTTTTTTTGTGTCCCAACCTGCATTTGAAGTAATGGCGTCATCTGCATCAGGAACTAAAGTTACCTGTTCCGGTTTTACCTTCAACACCATGTCGATAAACTCTCTGTGAGGATTTCCTTCAATATTATATTCGGTGGTAACCAAAGGCTTCAGATCATATACATCTTTTCTGGTAATGTGCCTTTCATCAGGTCTTGGATGAATGGTGATTCCATGTGCACCGAATTCCTGAATTTTTATTGCAGCTTCTGTCACACTTGGCGTTTCACCACCTCTTGCGTTTCTCAGCGTTGCAATTTTATTAATGTTTACACTTAGTTTTGTCATTGTATTATTAAAGTTTAAGGCTGAAAATTAGAATTTTAAATCATTTAAATTAAGTTTAAAATCTTACGCCTTCATTAATTAAAGTACAAAAATAAAAAAACCACTCGAAAGTGGCTTTATAAAAGTTTTTTAACTTCCAGTGAGTGCAAGTCTGACTACCGTAAGAATGACGTTCACAGTACCTATTAACGATAAATTACAGAGTGAATTTATTTTTTTTAAATAATTGAAAAATTTAAAACTCAACCTTGTCAAGGTTATTATTAAGGTGCAAATTAACCTTGACAAGGTTTAATCCCAACATTTAAAAAAATTATTTTGGCAATCCTATCTGCATAATCTGCAGATCAAATTCTTTTGAGGCAACCAATAAGTGGTCAAAAATATCTGCCTGAATCTGCTCAAAACGCTGCCAATTCGAATCATTTGTAAAACAATACACCTCCATCGGAAGACCTTGTGTTGTAATTTCTAACTGACGAACCATAATTGCGCTTTCTTTATCGATTTCAGGATCATTTTCTAAATATTTTTGTGCATAATACCTGAAAACACCAATATTGGTAAGCTGTCTTCCGTTAATCACTTTATCTTTATGGTTAATCGATTCTTTTTCCTGATTGATTTCCGAAGTTTTATCGTTCAGATAATCTGAAATAAGATTGATTTCTTTTAAACGTTCAATTTCTTCGTTATTTAAAAATTTGAAAGAATTAATATTAAAGAAAATAGATTTTTTAATTCTTCGGGTATTCGATTCAGACATTACCTGAAGATTTTTTATTTCGGTAGTCAATAAATCGTACGTTGGAATTGAGGAAATTGTTTTATCAAAATTGGCGATTTTCGTAGTCAACAAACTGATATCCAGAATATTTCCTTCGATATTATATTTAGGAATACCGATCCAGTCCCCTACTTTTAAACTTTTAGAAGTAGCTACATGAATCCCAGTTACAAAACCCAAAATGGTATCTCTGAAAACCAATACCAAAACCGCAGTAATTGCTCCTAAACTTCCTACAATTGTAGTTCCTTTAATCCCAAAAACCACACAAATGCTTACTACAGTAAAAATAAAAATCCCCAGAATCTTTACCGTTTCTGAAATAGCATTGATTGCCATTACTTTATAATAATCCTGTTTAATTGTGAAATAATATCTAAAACCCGTTAAAGAGCGATAAAGCATTCCGGCAAGAATAAGAACCATACCCAAATTAACCGCACGATGAATAAAAATAGTGGTTTTGGTAAGTGCACCTACAAAAATAGACTCATGCATTGAAGCGATAAAACTCAATGCTATAAAATGTGCTACGGAATTAGTAATCCTTGACTGATAAACAGATTTTAAAACAGGAAATTTATTTTCGTTGTGAAAAAACCGAAAAGTGTAATTGATGATGAGTTTGAAAATAAAGTCAAATAATAAAAAAATAGCAATCAGTAATCCAATCTTAACAATAATATGAAAAATCCAATCCGTCCCGGATGGAGAGATTTTGCTTACATAAATATAAAGCTGTTCACTGATTTCCTGAAAAAAACTCTTGGTATCTTTTATTTCGTCTTTCATTACAACAAATTTAGGTAATTTAGGAATGATTTTGGTTTATAAATCTGAATATTATCAGCAATTATCATCCCAAATAAATAGAACCAATAACTTTTTGCTAACTTAGTTTTAATTAAAAACATATGGATCACTCATTAATTTCTCTGTTAAGTATTATTTTACTTATTCTGGGAATCTTAGGAACTTTTTTGCCTGTTTTACCGGGGCTTGTTTTAAGCCTTGCCGGATTATTAATTTATAAATACGGAACAGATTCTGATCTTTCAGTTCTTTATATTTGGGCTTTCGTTATTCTTACACTTACGTCTGCTGTTTTAAACTATGTAATTCCCGCAAAAACCAACAGGAAATACGGTGGAACACGATGGGGAAGCATCGGTTCGATCATCGGTACAATTGTAGGAATCTTCATTCCAATCCCTCTCGGGTTTTTGGTAGGAATGTTTGCCGGAGTTTTTATTGGTGAACTTTTGCACGACAGTAAAGACATGAACAAAGCATTAAAATCTACAAAAGGAGCTTTTATCGGTTTTATTTACGGAACAGGATTTAGTTTAGTTGTAGGAATTGCAATGCTTTTAGTTGTAATTTTAGACATCGTTAACGTCATATAATTTATAAAAATGTATAAAAATATAATCGTAGGTTTAAGTTTTATCAGCTTAGTAAACTGCAATGCGCAGAAAGAAACCACAAAACAAACTACAACCAAGCAAGAAACTACCATTGTGAATGAAACACCTCTTAAAAAAGAAGGTAATATTATTTATTTCCGTGAAGGAGAAAATAAATTCTTGCAAGAATTTCAGATGAATGTCACCTTCAAAAATATTGCAGAAGACAGCCGTTGCCCTGAAGGAACACAATGTGTTTGGGCGGGAGTTGCCGTTGCCAATGTTGAATTCATGAGCACAACAAGTAGACCCATGATTTTACAATTATCAACCGCAGAAGTTAAGGGTAAAGATTACCACAAAACGCAGGCATTTAATGGATATTCTATTTCTTTAAAGGAAATCACTCCATATCCAACATCACAGAAGGGTACAAAATCTCTTTCTGGAATGTATAAAATTGGAATTGAAATTAGTAAAGAAAATAATTAAACCACTTCTACCAAGAGATTGTTTTCTTACCTTTTGAAGCAAGATATTCGTTAATTTTCGAAAAAGGTTTGCTTCCATAAAAGCCTCTGTATACAGAAAAAGGTGATGGATGCGCCGATTTTATAATAAAATGTTTAGCCGGATTGATCAGTTCGGCTTTTTTCTGTGCAAAAGCTCCCCACAAAACAAAAACTACATTTTCTTTTTTATCTGAAATTTCTTTGATAATAAAATCAGTAAATTTTTCCCAGCCTAAATCTTTATGAGAATTTGGAGAATGCGCACGAACGGTTAACGTTGCATTTAATAATAAAACACCCTGTTTCGCCCAATCGTCCAATTCTTTTGAAGTACGCACTACTCCTACATCGTCTTTTAATTCTGTAAAAATATTTTTAAGCGAAGGTGGCGCTGTAACCTGTTCTGAAACTGAAAAACACAAACCATTTGCCTGAAAATCGTTATGATAAGGATCCTGACCAATAATTACAACTTCCACATCTTCAAAAGCAGTTAATTCCAACGCTCTGAAAATCTGATTTTTCGGTGGAAATACTTTTGTTGTTGCGTACTCTTGTTTAACTTTTTCCCAAAGTTGAGTAAAATATTCTGTGCTTTTTATTGGGGCTAAAATTTCTGTCCAGGTCATGATTTCAATTTGAAAATTTGAGAATGAGTTAATTTGAAAATTCAATTTTTACATTAGATTGTCATTGACTTCATCGAATCTTCAATTTCTGAATGAAGCAAAGCGTAATGTAGAATTTATTAGCAAAATTAATGATTAGAATTGAGATTCTTCCTTCGTCGGAATGACAAAATCATATATTTTTCCTTAAACTAAAAACCAGATTATCCGGAAAACCTTCATCCACTCTCCCCTCTTCCAAAGTAAAGTCATTTTTTAGAAGTAATGACTTTGAATTTTCATTAAATTTATTGGTGAATGCTAAAATTTCATTTAAATACAACTCATTAAAACCGAAATTCAAAACAGCTTTCAAAGTTTCAGACATGATTCCTTTTCTGTGATGATCAGGTAGTAATTCATAACCGACCTCAGCTTCCGTTCGGTCTTCAGAAAATCGGTATAAACAGATTGTTCCGATTAGATTGGGTTGATTTTTCAAAGAAATTCCCCAATAAAATGTTTCTTTGTTTTCTACTCTCTTTTTAATTGTCAAAATAAAATCCAGTGCGTCATAATTTGTTTTTGGCGAAATTCTTTTGACAAACTGATTGACTACTTCATTGCTTCGAATCTTTAAAATATCTTCTACATGACTTTCGTCGATTGATTTTAAAACTAATCTTTCGGTTTCTATTTTCATCTATTAAATGTAAGAAAACTTTCAACCATAAAAAACACAAAAACTTAAACACATTAATAATTTAGTTTAATACATATTGTTTTAGAGAAACCCATCAGCTTTTGAAAATTTTAAAGCCCCTTAATTATTCAAACTAATACTTTTGTGTCTTTTGTTGTTTAAATAAAAACACATTTTCAAATTCTCCAATTAATTCATTTTCAAATTAATTATCTTTGCACTGTGTATATAGATAAAGAAGATTTAGACGAATTAGAATTTCCGCAATTGCTCGCGGAAATTGCTCCTTTTGCATATTCTCCGAAAACGAGAGATAAAATTCTTGAACTTCGTCCGATGGAAATTGACGAAGCTGAAGTTTCATTAAAAAAAACTTCCGAATATTTATCGAGTTTTGAAAGTTCGAATGCGATTCCATTCAATGAATATGAAGATATTGAAAATGAACTAAAAGTAATGCTGATCGAAAATTATCGATTGGAAAATGTAGCTTTTATCAAAATAAAAACGTTAACGGAACAAATTGGGAAACTGCAAAAGTTTTTTCCAACCATGCCCGAAACTTTTCCTAATTTGATTCAGGATGTTTCTGCATTAGAATTTAGAAAAGAAATCATTGATAAAGTTGATAAAGTTTTTAACCGTTTTGGCGAAGTGAAAAGTGAAGCCTCACCAATTTTAAAAGAGTTGAGAACGCAAATTCAACATGCCAAAAAAGCAATTACAGAAAATTTCAACCGAGCTTTATTCAATTACGGTCAAAGTGAATTTTTGGATGATATTCGCGAAACGATTATTGACGACCAAAGAGTTTTGGCGGTAAAATCGGCATACAAAAAAAGAGTTGCTGGAAGAGTTTTAGGACTTTCAAAAACCGGTTCTATTACTTACATGCAACCCGATTCTGTAGTAAAGCATTATTTTAAGCTAAAGGAAGATCAGGAAGAAGAGAAAAAGGAAATAGACAAAATTCTGAGAAAATTAACCGCAGAATTGGCAGAATTCCAACCTCAGCTTTGGAGATATCAAATGTATATTTTCGATCTTGATTTAACGAGAGCAAAAGCGAAATTTGCAGAGCTTGTTAACGGAGTTTTACCGAAAATCAACCGCCACAGAACACTAAAATTAAGAGAAGCTTTTCACCCTTTATTGTTTTTGAGAAATAAATCTGAAAACAAAACTATTTTCCCACAATCATTAAGTTTAACAGATCATAACAGAATTATCTGTATTTCCGGACCGAATGCTGGAGGAAAATCTATTACGCTGAAAACTGTAGGTTTGCTTCAATTGATGATCCAAAGTGGAATTTTGGTTCCTACACATCCGAAATCTGAGATGTTTTTCTTTGATAAAATTATGACCGATATTGGCGATAATCAATCTATTGAAAATCATCTTTCGACCTATTCGTCAAGATTAAAGAAAATGGGCGGGATCATCCGTGAAGCCGATGCAGAAACACTTTTATTGATTGACGAATTTGGAACAGGTTCTGACCCTGAATTGGGTGGCGCTTTGGCTGAAAGTTTCCTTGAATTTTTCTATGATAAGAAGAGTTTTGCGATTATTACAACGCATTACACGAATATCAAATTGGTTGTGGAAGAGCTTCCGAATGCGCAAAATGCGGCAATGCTTTTCAATGAAGAGACACTTGAACCAATGTACAAACTGGAAATCGGACAAGCAGGAAGTTCATTTACTTTTGAAGTTGCTGAAAAGAATAAAATCCCAAGATTTATCATTCATTCTGCCAAGAAAAAAGTGGAACATGATATTGTGAATTTAGATAAAACTATTGTAAAACTTCAGCAGGAAAAATACGAAGTTGAAAAGCTGAAAACTGATCTTGCCGAAAGAAAGGAATCGGTGGAAGACAAGCGTGATAATCTGCAAAAACTAAATGAGCAGCTTCAGCAAAAGTTATTCAATTTTCAGAAATTGTACGAAGATGAGCATCGTAAACTTCAGTTCGGAACCAAGATTGAATCTTTCATCGACAGCTATGTAAAAGGAAAATCAAGGAAAGATGTGGTGAAAGATTTCGTAAAAATTCTGGAACAGGAAAAATTCAGAAAAATAGGAGCTGATAAAGATGAAACTAAGCGTCTTCAGGTGGTAAAAAGAAAAATTACCCAACAACTGAAAAAGGAGGAGGTTATCGAAAAAATTACCGAAACCAACGAAAAGATCGAGGAAAAACGTAAAGTAGACCGCGCTGTCTGGATGAAAGAAGGGCAACGTGTGAGAATTACCGGAAGTACAAGTGTGGGAACGATTGAAAAAATATCGAGAAATAAAGTGACGGTAAATTATGGAACGTTTAAGACAATGATCGATGCTGACGAACTGGAGAGAATTTAATTTTGAATTAATTTTCAACGCAAAGATTATCTTCTACTTTTAATATTTTAAGAAGCAAAGAGTTGCGAACAAGTCGCTTAAGCTTGAATATGCAGACGATTTATCAAATTATTTTATTGATTATTAATTTTAAATGACTGTAAAAACTCATATCACATTTAAGGATTTTTTGAATTTTAATATTAAAAATTCATTCCCAAGAATTATTATTTTTTCATTAATCATATTAGCTATTTTTGGGTTAAACTTTTCTAATGCTGAATATAATACGAAGGAAATTTTCAAATCTGCATCGATTTGGTTTGCTGCTGTTTTTGTTTTTATCATCATCCGTTCTTATTTCCGTTTGAAAAATGCTTTTTACTCTAACAAGAAAATTCAGGAAGAGATTATTTATACTTTCACTGATGAAAAAGTTCAGACCAAAGGCGAAACATTTGATGGCGATTTTACATGGAATACAGTCCACAGAGTAAAAGAAACCAAAGACTGGTTTTTAGTTTATCAAAGTAAAACAACGATGAATATGATTCCGAAAAAATACTTTTCACCAAGTGAAATTATAGAATTAAGGAATATTATTGAAAAAAATAATGTGAAAGCAAAACTTAGAAATGATTAAAAAAAATCATTTTAATATAAAAATAGAGCGCTGTAACTGGCGCTCTATTCTTTTTTATTTCTTAATAAATTTAAACCTTGAATTTTCTTTTTCCTTTAATGAAATAAAATATATTCCTTTTACTAAATGACCGACTTTCAATGTTTTATTTTTAGTTTTCCCTTCGCTTAGCTTTTGTCCTGCCACATTATATATTTCAAAATCTATATCTGATGAAATTCCTGAAATATTCAAAACATCTGAAGTTGGATTTGGGTAAATACCGATTTCTTTATTTTTATTAATTTCAGTTGTTGCAAGATTAGCTTCTGTTGATAAATATACATCATAATCCTCAACCTCACCATAACCAAAATTGCCGCAACCGTTTGTAACAGCTGTATTTGAAAAAATAACTCTCATCGTAACAGCACAACTTATATTTCCGCCGACCGAAGCTAAAGACGGAACGCTAAACGTATTTGTACTAATATTAGCCGAGCTTGATGTAACATTCATAATTATTTCGCTCGTTTCGAAAATCCCATTTGCATTAAAATCAATCCAAGCCGTTACAAAAGCTGCATTTGGATTGATTGCACCTATTTTGGTAGCAGAAATCATATTGTTTGCAGAATCCCAAGTTAAATAAACTTTACGAGTAGCGTCGGGACGATAATCGGTGTATAAAGATGCGGCTGAATTGCTTATCATTTGTGATAAACCAGTTGAGGAAGGAGTAACTGTAATATTCGAAAGATGCATAAGGCCAGAATTTGTTGATTCTGATGTAAAATAATTGAGTTTTGTATTAAAAACCACTAAAGTTGACCATGCACCAGGAACGTTATTACAAAGTTTAGCAACCTGTACTTCATAAGCTGTGCATGGCGTTAAACCATTCAAATTAAAAAAATTCTGGTTTCCGGGGACAAACGGTGAACTCCATGGAAAATTCCCAACAGGCCTGAATCTCAAAATATAATTTGAAGTATTCGGATCATTTGCCCAACTCACAGTTGCTGCTGTATGTGAAATATTTGTTACTGAAACATTTGCCGGAGCCAATAGATCGCAAAAAAATTCAGACTTTGCTTTTTCAGGAATACTTTTTCCCTGATAAAATGTAGTTCCAAATAAAACAAGAAATAAATACAGTAAATTTTTAATCATGTAATTAGTTTTAAATTATTTTTAAAAATAATAAAATATTCTTCAACAAGTGATTAAAACTTTATTCTTATTTTTGAAAATGCTTGTCAATATTAAAATATTGTGGATCTTTTACAGGAAACTTCTCATTCCGGGAATTATATTTTCTTTATTGGCCTCCATTCCAGCAGGAATAAATTTTGAAAATTTCAGCTTTGGTTTTTTATTTATTTTCCCGTTGATGCATTATTTCATCTATGAATTAAGATTGAAAAACGAATATCTTTTCTATGCTAATTTTGGGTTTTCCAGAATATCGCTTTGGATGATTACAGTTGCTTTTAGTGTTATTTTAAAACTTATTTCATTTATTCTATGAGCAAGCTTCATATCGACAGCATTACAAAATCTTTTGGTGAAAAAGATATTTTGAAAGACATTTACTTAAGCTGTGAAACCGGGAATATTTCCGGGCTTTTAGGAAGAAATGGTTCGGGAAAGTCAACTTTATTTCAAATTATTTTTGGATCGATAAAAGGTGATACACAATATATAAAGCTCAACAATACGATTTTACAAAATCAATTTGACCGAAAAAATAGAATCACCTATTTACCTCAACATTCATTTTTACCAAAGAATATAAAAATTAGAAAGCTTATTAATTTGTTTTGTGATA
This sequence comes from Chryseobacterium scophthalmum, assembly GCF_900143185.1. Taxonomy (NCBI): domain Bacteria; kingdom Pseudomonadati; phylum Bacteroidota; class Flavobacteriia; order Flavobacteriales; family Weeksellaceae; genus Chryseobacterium; species Chryseobacterium scophthalmum. Next base: position 1,820,162 of record NZ_FSRQ01000001.1, read on the forward strand.
AAGAAAACAGTACAAAAATTTCTCAATCTGAATTAGTTCAACCATTTTTAAATGAGACTCCAAATACGCTTTCAGCTGGCGAGCTTAGAATTGTAGAAGTTTTGCTGATTATTTATTCTAAAGCAGAATTTATTTTGCTGGATGAGCCGTTTCACAGTCTTTCTCCAAAAGTAGTAACCGAAATTAAAACAGCTATTAAACAACAAACTGATAAAGGCTTTATTATTTCGGATCATCAATATCATGATGTTTTGGATATTTCAGATGATATTTTTCTTCTTTCTGATGGTCATTTAAAACCAATTAAAGATTTAACAGAATTGAAAAGGTTTAATTATCTTCCAAAAAATATTTAATTTATATCTTTGAGCTATAAATATTCTTTTCATCATGACTTTCATCCACAAAGCAATCTATTTATCGGTATTCTGTATTTTTTCTTTTAGTTTGATCAATGCTCAGAATAAAGTTCCTTTTGGCGTAGTAAAAGCCGAAGAAGGTTATGCAATGGTGCGTGTACACAAAGAAGATTACCGTAAAATTGTTGACAAAATCAGGATGAAAAGAGGAGATGTTTTTGTTTATGTAAAACCTGCTCCGGGAGAAACTGAATGGATCTGGATAAAATATCCTGAAAAAGAAGAGCTCCCAAAGCCTTTTGTGAGATATGACAGTCTTAATAAAGAAGGAATGGTGAATAAAGGTCGTATTGCATTTATCGATCAGCTTCCAAAATTTACTCCGGTATTATCTAAAAACGGAAGATCGATTACTTTTACAGACAATAATAATCAGAAAATACCGACTGCTCAAAGAACAAAAGTGGTAATTGATATTTATCCATCAAGTGCAAAATTTAAAAAGCAGGAAAAAGATGCCGAAGGAAATATCATTAAAATAGACAAACAAAAAACCTGGGGACTCGGAAAGGAACTTCCTGAAGATTTAAAAGAAATAAAATCAGTTCGAGTACAACAACCCGGAAGAGGTTCTGTTTTTGTAAGAGAGGCGATTAAAAATATGTTTAATCCGACGATGGACTTTGAAAACATGGGAGTTACTTCAATTGATGATGACCATATTTTTCTTTATATGATTAATGGTTCGGGTGAACACCGATACACTACTTTCTGGACAATTAAGGAAGGAAGAGCAATCAGCCAGATTATTTACAGCAACCCTGAATAATTCTTTACCATATATTCTTTTATTATTCTTATTTTTGCAACCGAAAAGTCTTTAGCTTTTGGCGTATCGCTTTATGCTACTATTTTTCGAGAAATTGGTTCTGTTTAACTACAGATTAAAAGGGAATCGTGTGAAAATCACGAACTGTCGCGCAACTGTAAGTAACCGAAGTCTTTATAAAAAGCCACTGTGCAAAAGCATGGGAAGGAATAAAGATGTTACAAGTCAGGAGACCTGCCTATTTCTTTAGACAAAAACTTTCGCGATTTGAAGTTGATTGATCTTATAGTCTTTTCAGGAATTTCATGTTCCTGAATAATTCTGTTGGTTCCAATATCATTTCATTTTCGCTTTAATTAATAATGAAATATGACTACAGAAGAAAGAATTCAATCATCGGAAACCAGAATTTTCAAAGCCGTTTTCCCTAATACCACCAATCATTACGATACTCTTTTCGGAGGAACAGCCATGCAATTGATGGATGAAGTTGCCTTTATTACCGCAACAAGATTTGCAAGAAAACGCGTGGTAACCGTAAGCAGTGATAAAATCGATTTTAAAAAACCTATTCCTGCAGGAACAATTGTAGAATTAATCGGAAAAGTTTCACACGTTGGAAAAACGAGTATGAAAGTGAATGTTGAAATCTATACCGAACAAATGTATTCTTACGAAAGGGAAAAAGCTATTGTGGGAGATTTTACTTTTGTGGCGATTGATGAGTTTAAGAAACCAATTCAAATACTATAAATAAAGAATTTCGGCGACCTTCGGTCGCCGAAATTTAACGTTAAATTCAAATGTTTTTTTTTGCAGTTTCGGCGGGCCTTTGGCCCGCCGAAACTTTTTCATTTTATTAAATTATCTAAAAATAAATTTCAAACAATCGACTCGAAATCTGTGGGAATAAAAAATTATCTCAAAACTTTTTCAGAATCCAAACTTAGGTTAAGCAAGGTCTGGAAAGCCTCTCCCATTTCGTCAGAAGCTCTGCTGATTGCATTTTCAAGCATATTTCTTATTTGAAGTTCTGTTACTTTTGCTTCCGTCCAGCTTTTTCCGGAGGTGTAAGAATTAAGAATGAAAGGCATAATTCTGTCGATGGCACAAGCAAAAATGGCATCGGGAGTTTGTTCTTCTTCAAATTCAAGCCAAAGATTAAAAAATTCTGAACGGATAGGCTCGTCTAAAATTCCGAAAATATTCTGAGCAGATTGTTTTTCTCTTTCAAATTTCCCAACCATCGCTGCTTCGTCAAAAAGAAAAGTATCACCCGCTTCAATTTCCACCAAATCATGAATTGACAGCATTCTGATCACTCTCAACAAATCGATATCGGCTCTGTTTTTGGCGTAAGGAAAAAGAATTTGGGCTAAAATGATAATCTGCCACGAATGTTCGGCAGTATTTTCTCTTCTGGAATCATCTGCATTGTAATTTCGTCTCTGCACATTTTTTAATGCGTCTACTGCGAGGATAAAATCAATTTCTTTCTGTATTTTCATTTTCTTCTTTAAAATATCGTTCTCTAGGATAGATTGTTGTTTTTGCAAACCACTTGTAATCTATAAATTCTCTCTTTACGGTTGTCACTTTTTTAGAATCTCTCTTGTCTTCTTCAAATTCTAATACTTTTAATAGTCCTCTCTCGGGAACCAATAAATATTCTGAGGTAAGATTCCAGCAACATCCATTTTTTTGATAAGCAATAATTCGTTGACGTTCTGGATCTGTTTTAAACATTCCAGAATTTGAACGCACAAGATTTGTCAATTCATCATTCAGCACAAACTGCTGTTTAAAATTATCATTCAAATATACTTCATAAAAAGGACTTTGATGATTGGTATTTCCGTTTCTAATGGCAAGATCTTCCGCTCCATCAAAATTAAAATCACCAAAAACAACCGAATTTTTCAACGAATCAAAAACAGGTTTTTGGTTTTCATTTAAATCTAAATAAAAATCACTTGAAGAGAAACTTTGATATTTCTTCATTGTATTCTTATCGTAAAGATCAACTGTTGCTTTCCCACTACATTTCCTTTCAGTACACGTCTCTATGTTGACAACAACATTAAAACTTTTGGAAACATTGGCTAACTCAAAATAATTTTGCGCACTACAAAGTCCTCCTAAAGAACGAATGTCATTAGAAATTTCTTGTAATTCATGGTTTGTAGTTTTTATAATTCTTCGAATTAAAACCCGAAAAATCTATAACAAATATAAAAATTTAAGCTCAAATATTCAGTTTATTTCTAATATTTAATAATAGTACAAAATCATAAATAAAAAATTATCTACCTGATTTTCAGTTATTTAAACTTATTTTAAAAATAATTTCACTACTTTGTATTGCATATTACCATTTTAATTATATATCTTTGTAATGTAAAATCGGAATAGGTTCAACTAGCTAGGAACCGAAAACTGAAAATTATATAACTAATTAACAAAACCTATTAAAGATGAATACCGAAAATACCAAAGCGCAAATGCGAAAAGGGATTCTGGAATTCTGTATTTTAAGCCTTATCAACAATCGCGAAATGTATGTTTCTGATTTAATAGATGAGCTGAAAAAAGGAAAACTGGATGTAGTGGAAGGAACCCTCTACCCTCTTTTAACAAGATTGAAAAATGGAGAATTTCTTTCCTACAGATGGGAAGAATCTACAGGAGGACCTCCCAGAAAATATTACCAAATTACAGAAAAAGGCAAAACGTTTTTATCTGAACTTCAAATCACCTGGAAAGAATTAACAGATTCTGTAAACCAAATCACTCAAAAACTTTAAAAACAAAAGCTATGAACAAGACACTCTCAATAGGACTCGCAGGTTTTTCTTTCACTATAGAAGAACACGCATACATAAAGCTTAGCGATTATCTGAATGCTCTGAGAAGCTCTTTGGATATTTCTGAAGCTGATGAGGTAATTCACGATATAGAAATCAGAATGGTTGAAATCTTCAGAGATTCTTTAGGAAAACGCGAAGTAATCAACGACGGTGATGTAGAAAGAGTAATTGCACAGATTGGTACTCCTGAAAAAATAGAAGAACAAGAAGAAGCATATTATTCTGAGAAAAATACAAAATCGAATAAGAATAATTCTACAGGAACAACTTACACAGACAAAAGACAATTGTTCCGTGATCCTGAGAAACAAAAAATTGCAGGGGTTTGCGCAGGTTTAGCAGCATATTCCGGAATGGAAATTTCTTGGATGAGATTAATCTGGGTGGGTGCATTTTTATTCTTATGGGTTGCACCGGGATCATCTTTCCTTGTAATCATTCTATACTTTATTCTTTGGGCAGTTTTACCAAAAGCAGAATCTGCATCCGATTTTCTTAAGATGAAGGGTAAGCCTTTAAATTTTGATAATCTAAAAGAAGAATCAAGCAAAATTGTACAGTTTGCCAACGAAACAAGTACAAGAGCTGGTGAAATTTTCACCGAAAACAAACCATATATCAATAACGCAGGAAGCGGAGTTTGGAATGTTTTAAAATATATTATCGGTGCATTCTTCGCTTTGATGGCAGTAGGAAGTATTATAGGAGTATTTGTGGTATTCGGACTTTTTGGAATTGATTCAAATTTTCCGGGAGCTAATGAAATGAAATTCTATTTCGATGACGATGGACTGTATAGTGTTTTAGCAGCAATTATTATTGTAGGATCTTTAATTCCGGCTATTCTATTCAGTTTATTGAGTATTAAAATCTTCTCGCCAAAAACTAAGTTGAGAAATATCGGTTGGGTTTTAGGAGCATTATTTATCTCTTTAATGGGTTTAGGCGCTTACTTCGGAGTAAGTATGGCAAAAAGGGATATGTTGTTTAAAGGTCATAAAGAAGATGTGGAAGAAGTTGCCATCAATACAACTTCAGATACCATCTATGTTGATATGAAAAACGTAACGATTCCTCAGAATTTTACAGCATACGACGACGATCTTTATTCTGATAAAAACTCTGTATTCGAAAAAGACTGGATTCACGTAGATGTTACAAGAAAAACAGATATCAAGACTCCTTATTTAATCATAAAGAAAGAAGCAAAAGGTTATAATTATCCTTTAAACGTAAGCGTTCCTGTAGAAATTGTAGATAATAAAGTGATTCTTCCAAACTACATAAAATATCCTTATGATCACCGTTTCAGAGATTACAGCATCGATTATGAGTTGGTAATTCCTCAAAACACCATTGTAATTCCTGTGAAAAAAGATCAGATTAATTTTGATGGTGACACCGATGGAAACGGAATCAACGATAATGATGAATCTGATGATAACGAAAACGGAAATATCAGCATTGAAAAAAACAAAATCTCTATCAACGGTTCTACCATAGAATACAGTTCGAATGATAAAGACAGTGTAATTATCAATGGAGTAAAAGTTTCTGAGAAAGATGCAAAGAAGAAAATTGATTCTATCAAAAACATCATCAAGCAAAACGAAAACGAAATAAAAAGCATTGAAATCAAAGACGGAGACAGCAAAGTTTCTATAAAAACCAAATAATTCAAACCTCAGAGAGTGACGGAAGGTGTGGACGTAAGACAACCGTTTGAAATTCACACTCTTCTACTCTCAGAAACAGACAAATATTTTTCAAAAAAAAGTATTTTATGTCATAAAAAAGTTTTATATTCGTATATTCAAATTCCATAAAAAACAAACACAAAAAAATTTAAGCCATGGTACAAGTAGTTTTAGAAATTGCAGTGAAAATCGCAGATTTAATTAGCAGTTTGTTTTAAGAGCGACAATATTTCAATATATTTGTAAAGTATAACCAAAATTTGGTTATACTTTTTTGTTTTAAATATAAAATACATGAAAAAACTGATAGGTAGTTTAATGCTAAAAATTCTGGGTTGGAAAGTAGTTCTGCAGGGCGATGTCAACAATCTTGATCGTTGTGTTCTCGTTGTAGCACCGCACACTCACAATATGGAATATCTATTAGGAAATTTAGCCTATTGGAAATTAGGAAAAAAACTTAAAATCATCATTAAAGATGCTCATACTAAAGCTTGGTACGGTGCAGTAGTAAGAGGTTTAGGCGGAATCGGTATCGACCGAAGCCAAAAGAACGATCTTATTAATTTCGTGGCGAATGAGTTTAAAAAAGAAGATTTCAGCTTGGTAATTACACCGGAAGGAACAAGAAGCTGGGTTCCGAAATGGAGAAAAGGCTTTTACCACATGGCTTTAGCAGCAAAAGTTCCTATTGTTTTGGCAGCCGGTGATTTTAAAAGAAACATTGTTTATTTGGGCTACCAAATTCCTTACGAAAGATTGGAAACGGCAAGTTTTGCTGAAGTAATGAAGGAAATTCAGGATTATTATATTAAAAACGATATCGGTCCAAAAATTCCGGCCAACTGGAATCCTGATATTATGGGAAACGATGCTGAAGTTATGAGTTAGGAGTTAGGAGTTAGGAGTTAGGAGTTAGGAGTTAGGAGTTAGGAGTTAGGAGTTAGGAGTTAGGAGTTAGGAGCAAAATTACTTTTTACTTTTTACTTTTTACTTTTTACTTTTTACTTAAAAAAATTACCAATTACTTATTACACATAAAAATATGTACATTAAAGATAAAACGAAAGAAGAGATATTAGAATTCATCAACAACTGGGGTGAAGAAACTTTTGCGAAAACGATTGGTATTCATTTTATCGATATTGATATTGAAAACGAAACGCTGACTGCAACAATGCCTGTTACACCAAACATCCATCAACCTTTTGGGATTATGCATGGTGGTGCAAGTTGTGTTTTAGCTGAAACAATGGGTTCTAGCCTTTCTAATATTTTCATCGACGGAAGCAAATATTTTGGTGTAGGAACCAACATCAATTCCAATCACTTAAGAAGTAAAAAAGACGGAATTGTGACCGCAGTAGCACGGTTTATCAGAAAAGGAAAAACAATGCATGTTTCCGAAATTGAAATTCGTGACGAAAAAGGTCAATTGATTAATCATACAACGATGACGAACAATATTATCAACCGATGAGAAATTTATTTTAAATAAAATTTAAAGGCTCAAATTTTTGAGTCTTTTTTATTATGTTACAACAAAATTTTTAGATTTTCATTTATTATGTAATTGAAAAACATAAATTTACACATTATGAAAAAACATTTAATTATTCTGTTATATTCCGTATTATTCATTGTAACTTCATGTCGTAATGATGATGAAAACGTTGAGAATAAAAATCAAATTAACTTTCAATTGATTGGAAAAGGAAATTTGATAGGAAATTACGTTAATCCTCAAAACACCATTATTACAAACTCTATACAATGGAATAATTTTCTTAATCAAATAGACAGCACAACTTATCAAACTTCTGCTAGTTTTATCACAACTTATATTGATTTTAACGAATTTATAGTTATCGTTGTAGTAGATGAAACCTATCCAAGCGGTGGACACTCAATCGAGATTACGAAAATGGAAGAATACCCTAAGTATATTACTATCAATGTAGAAAAATCGTTAAAGGGAAACGTCACATCTTTTATCACTCAGCCTTATCATATTGTGAAAATTCCTAAAACCGCTAAATCTTTAATATTTAATTAAAGCATCCTGCAACCTTTTTATTTTTTTTCATCTTATATAAAGAAACCCTTAAATTTATACATCATGAAAAAACATTTACTTATTTTACTATGTTCCATCTTTTTTATGACGATTTCTTGTAGTGATAATCAAGATAATGATGAACAATTGGAGAGCAAAAACCAAATTAATTTTCAGTTAATTGGAAAAGGAAACTTTGTGGGAAATTATGCAGCTCAACAAAATACGGTGATTACAACCTCTACGCAATGGAGTAATTTTTTAAATCAAATAGACAGCCCAAACAATCACCCTTCGGCAGGTTTTACAGAAACCAATATCGATTTTAATCAGTTTATGGTTATCATCGTTATTGATGCAGTTTATCCAAATGGTGGACATTCCGTTGATATAATGACCGTTGATGAAAATCCGCAAAATATTGAGATTGATGTTGAAAAATTACTTCAGGGAAACGTAACAACAGTTGTCACCCAACCTTATCACATCGTGAAAATACCTAAAATTTCAAAACCTGTAATATTTAATTAAAACTTACTGCAACCTTTTTACATTTCCACATCTTTAAAGAAAAGAATGACCATGAGAAACTTAATTTTACCTTTTATTTTATTGTTGACCTTTGTGTTTTCTTGCCGGGAAAATGATATTGATGAAGAGCTTGAGAAAAAAACTGCCTCATATGATGTATATGTAGGAGGAACAGAAAATTTGCAAGTAAGCTATTGGAAAAACAATCAAAAAACCATTTTACAAGGAGGTAATAATTTAAATGGAATACAGATAGATGTAGATAATAATGATATTTATGTTTTAGCTGTAAATATTGATTTTATAAGTAATATTCCAGCTTGGTATTTTTGGAAAAATGGAAATAAGTATGATGTAGCTCAATATCTCAATGTATTGCCAAATACAACTTTGCAAATGGATAATTTACGTTTAATACCGAAAATGATTGTTAATAGCGGAGATATTTACTTTGCTGGAACTGTAAAAATAATTAATCCTACATCTGGTCTGAGTACTTATCAACTATGTTATTGGAAGAATGGAGTAAAAACTATTATTTCAAGTCAAAATGAAGAAATGATAGGTGGTTTTGAAATTTATAATAATGACATTTACATAACTACACGTAAAAATTATGATCCTACCACTTTTTCATGGGATTTAGTTCATTATAAAAATGGTGTACAGTTAACCTCCACAAATACTACCCATCAAATACCTAAAGGTTATTATAAAACATCTTCCGGCATATTTTTATTAGAAGAAAATATCCAAAACAATATCCAGTCATACAAAAATGTACATACTAATACTGTTATAAATTTACCAACGAACATCACTCAAGGACCAATTAATTCGATTTATTGGAACGAAAACGAACACTTTTACATAGGCTCCGACTTTTATTATAAAAATAATACTTTAGTTCAGATAAATGATCCAAACGGCTTTAATAGGATAGGTCATTTACTGACTAAAGATCAAAATATTTATATGACTAGAATTAAAGATTCTGCAGTAAAATTCTATATAAACAATGTAGAAACTATGATGATTACCGATATTTCAAAGGGCTGTTTTAATTCAATTTGTGTAGTACAGAACTAAAAATGTCAAAAACAAATCTCAACTGGCAAAAGATCTACCTCGACCATTCCCCAAAACTTTTGGGGATTTGTCGCAGATATATTACAGATATTCAGAATGCGGAAGATATTGTGCAGGACAGTTTTATAATGGCTATTCAGAAAAATCATCAGTTAAAAGATGAAAAAGCAATTTTCGGTTGGCTGAAAAAAATTGTTGTCAATAACGCATTGCAATTTATCCGAAAAACCAGTAAAGATACCTCTATCACCACCGAACCATCAGAAATCCCAGATAATACATTGACTGAAATGACAACATCTGCAATCGACGAAAAAACACACATTCTAGCATACGATTTTACGAGAGAAGAGCTGTTGAAATCTATCGACAGTCTGCCTTCTCACCATAAATCGGTTTTTAATTTATATTATATCGAAAACTATTCTCATGCAGAAATTTCAAGTTTGCTGGAAATTCCGGTTAACACTTCAAAATCTCATTTGATGAGAGCTAAAAAATCGGTGCAAAACTATTTAATGACACATTTCGTCAACCATGAAACTCCGAAAAATAAAACAGCACAGATTTTAGTTTTTCTTGGATTTGGTGGCTTGTTGTGGGCTCAGAATTTTCAAAGTAAATTTTTGGATTTTACCATTTCACCATCAAAAAATTTCGAAATTCCGTCTGATATCGATTCGAATACAATTTTGTTTTCTTCAACCGAAAATTTCTGGAAACAAAAAGCAATTATCGGAACAACTTTCTTCATTATTATCGTTGGGTTTATTTTGTTTTTTAATCCTAAAAATTCTTTAATAAAAACATTTAATCCAAATATTTCAAGTTCTAAACCAATAGAAAATATTACCACAACCGACCAAATCAAATTAAATACTGACAATAAATTACCTATAAATGAAGGTTTAGAAAATGTAAAAACAATTCAAAACTCAGTTTTAGAAAACAATAAAGATTTAAAATCAGAAAATCATTCTATTAAAACGAAAAACGTAGTATCTTCAAAACCTATAACACAAAAAGATTCTGATGAAACCGTTTCTCACAAAGTGATTGTGGTGAAAAAAATCATTCAGAGAGACACTGTATTTATAGAAAGATAAAACTAAACAACCATGCTTTTAAGAAAAATAATTTTACTTTTTTCTGTTATATTTTTTACTTCCGCATTCGCTCAACGTAAAAAAACAGATACCATTTATGTTTATGAAAAAGTGATTGTGTATGACACTATTTATCTTGAAAAATCAGTAAAATTAAAACCTGCAAATCTTATGTTTTCTTCTTTGGAAATCGAGGAAGAAGAAATTAAAGAAATCAATAGAAATTTCGATAAACAACAACTTGAAGAACAAATAAAAAAACTTAGAACGAAAAGCTTTCAATACGGAATTCAGGCAGGAATTGGTTTCAAAAAAGCAAGCTGGGCAGAAATGCTGTCAGAAAAAAACCAGCAGTTCGGGCAAAATTTTGGAATATGGATTTCTAAAAGTATTATTAATCCTAATTTTTCATTAATGCTTTCCGCAAATGTTCATCACTGGAATTCTACGTTTGATCTCGATACCAATAAAGAAGAAACTTATCTTGACGGTTTTTATTTCTCCGAAGACAATCAACCACTACTCTTTCAAAGATTTAACAATAAACATTTTGAATATGTTTTGCAGTTAAAAGCAATCTACGAATGGAAAAACCTGCGACCTTTTGTTGGATTTTTAGCCAATAAAAACAATTACAAAATGCAGTTTTTGGTTCCGGAAAATAATGTTCTGAATAAATTGGATGACTTTAAAAGTAATCAAGTCAATTTCGGGTTTTCTTTAGGTCTACAATATCGAATATTCAGCCGCTTTTTGATTGATGTGGAATATCAACATTATAAAATCAAGAATCTTTCTTTAAAAAACTCTTCATTTGATTTTGACATTTTTAAGACTAATAATACCTTTGCTGAAAGAAAAATCAGTTTAGGAATTTCTTATTTTATTTCTAGGTAATGGTTTTCTGAAAGATTCAACATTATGATCTATTTCAAATTTCCTTTTGACGAGAAACTCTATTCTACAGACGAAAATTCTAACATAAATTCAATCAATTTCCATTCTTTTAATAACATTAAGAAAATTGATATTGCCGGAAAAGTTATCGAAAAAGACCTTTCGGAATTTGAAAATTTAAAGATTAGCTCAACAATTTTACCCGAAGATGAAACTCAGTTTATTGCAGAAACTCAAGAAGAATATTTGCAAAAACTGGAAGAAGTAATTGAAATTATCAAAGAAAATAATCTTCCGAAACTGGTACTTTCAAGAAGAAAAATTTTCAATGATTTTACTGAAATAGATTTAAAAGAAAGTTTCAACAATCTTTGCAGAAATTATCCTAATGCATTCAAATATCTTTTTTTCGATGGTGAAACCTCATGGATGGGAGCTTTTTCTGAAGTTCTAGGAAAATTCAACAAATCGACTCATGAGTTTGAAACAATGAGCATTGCAGGAACAATCCCTGTGTCTGAAGAATGGACCGAAAAAGAGATTGAAGAGCAGAAACCTGTTTCGTCATACATCAGAAATATTTTGGCAAAATTTGTCACTCTGAGCGAAGTCAAAGAGTCGGAAACTTACGATCATATTTCGGGAAATATTAAGCATCTAAAAACTGATTTTAAAATAAAAATAAATCCTGAAGATTTAGATTCTATTATTCAGGAACTTCATCCCACTCCTGCAGTTTGCGGAATTCCTAAAGATTTTTGCAGAGAAGTTATCGAAAAGGTTGAAAAATTCCCACGAGAATTGTACGCTGGTTATATTAAAATTGAGACGGAAGATTACATTCAGTATTTCGTGAATTTACGCTGCGCAAGATTATATAAAAGTTCAATTCATCTCTTTGTTGGAGGCGGAATTACCGCTCAAAGCAACCCCGAAAAAGAATGGAATGAAACTGAACTTAAGTCTGAAGCCGTTTTGAAAAATCTGGTTATAATACATTCATAAAAATAAAATATTTAAACCAACAAAAAAACCTCTTTCAAAACGAAAGAGGTTTTATATTTTATGTACAAAGAATTACTTCTTTGCGCCTATTTTACTCCAAGTATTCAGGATGAAAAGTAAACCAACACCCAACAATCCGCAAGCGATTGAAATTAAAAATTTAACATTATCCTCAGATGTAATATCTGAATTCCAGTCGATTGCATACGTATTGATAGCGATGATTACGACAAATACGATTAAAAATACTTTATAAAACTTCTGCATGATCTAAAAATTTATATAATTCTGCACCAGCTGCGCAAAATTTGCGGTAAATAATTTAATTGAAATTGCCAGTAGAATAATACCGAAAACTTTCTGAAGAATTGCCAAAGACGCCTCTCCCATTTTCTTCTCAATCCACTTCGCAGATTTCAGCACCAAATATACGAAAATTGTATTGAGAATGATCCCACAAATAATGTTAATATCATGAAACTCTGCTCTTAAAGACAAAGTAGTCGTCAAAGTTCCTGCTCCTGCAACCAAAGGAAATGCAATCGGAACAATCGAGGCCGATTTTGCTTCGGTTGTTTTGTTGATTTCAATTCCCAAAATCATTTCAAGCGCAATGATAAAAATTACAAAAGCACCTGCAATGGCAAATGAATTAACGTCTACGCCAATAAATTTTAAGATCTTATTTCCTACAAAAAGAAAGACAATCATAATCAATCCGGCAGTAATTGATGCTCTTCCTGCTTCAATCTGTCCGAATTTCTGTTGCAGGCTTACCACAATCGGAACTGAGCCGATGATGTCGATGACCGCAAAAAGTACCATAAAACTGGTAATTACTTCTTTAAAAGAGAAACTGTTGAAAACCTCCATTTCTTACGATTATTAATTTCGCAAAAATATAAATAAAAAATGATTATTTACTAATAAGAGAATATAATTTAACAATATCTTTTAACAGTTCGTTTAAAGAATCTTCTGAAGTGATTGGAGAATACTTCTCAATTTGAACTTTTTGCAATAATTCCTGATAGCTTTCGGCAACAGAACTTCCATTCTGTCTTTCCAGAAATACTTTAAAATCTTCCTTAGAGCTTTGGAAATACTGGCTTCTTACATCAGCATCCATTTCTTCAAAGGTTTCAAAAAACTTAGGATAATCTCCGGAAACTTTCAGATTTTCAAGGTAAGCGAAATAGTCATTGATATCGGTTTTTAAACTTTCTCTTATCTCTTTTTCTGTTTCAGCAACAGATCCTAAAGGTTTTGGACTTGGCTTTTCCTTAATTATATTTTGTTTTTTTTGCCAATATTTAAACACCATATAAGCGATAAACAAGCCAATTAATATAGCGATATTCACGAAAAGTACATTCCAGTTGAATTTACTTTTTTCTTTTACTTTAAATGACGTGGTTTTCAAAACCGGACTATCAACTGTTTCAAGCAAAGTATTGGTATAGTCATTTACTTTTTCCACTGTTGATCTTGCTTCTAAAACCTGATCATGTGAAAAAGCAGTTAAGCCTAATTTTTCCTGTCCAAGATTTACATATTCTTTTTCCGCAGGATTGAAAAAAGCAAAAGCTTCAGTTTTCACAACCAGTTCACCTGCCTTTTTAGGAATTAAAATATATTTAGCTAAAATTTCCCCTTTCATACCTGTAAGACCAGGATTTACATGAGAAGTAATCTTTGGTGCAAAGATTTCATAATCGGGAGATTCTTCAATTTTCGGAAGACTCATATCTGCAAGATTTCCTTCTCCTGAAACTTTTACAGTAACATTTACAGGTTTTTTGGCTTCAATTTTTTCTTTTGGTGAACAGTAAATATCCACTTTAAATTTACCTACTGCATCTTTAAAAGATTCCGGTGAACCTTCAGGAAGTTTTTTTACATTAAGCCTTACTTTATTGGAAGCTATTTTATTTTTAGTCGAAAAAGTATTTACCGAAGCAGACACCGATGGAACTTCTACGTAACCGGATTCGTTAGGAAATACCATAAAAACAGCCAAAACCTGCGATGCCATATTGGCGTAACCGGAAGGATCAATCTCTGATCTTTTTAAACTGACTGCATGTACATTGATATTTTCCTGCTGTGGAAGTCGTACATTCTTTACTTTTCGAAGATTGTCGATATTTCTTGAGTAAACACGTAGGATAGCAATGGTAGGCTGATCCTGATAAACTTCACGATCCTCAATTTCCATATTCAGATAAACATCGTTAGCAATATTGGCTATTGGTTTTTTCTCAATATCTTTTATGAAAATATCAAAAGGTTCGGTTTTATAAATTTTGTTGTTAACATTTACCAGGACTGAACCAATTCTTACTTTTCCTTTTTGTTTAGGCTCAAGAGCGATTCGGGTAATGTACTGATCGATTGCTGTATTGGTTTCGGCATCATTAACAATCTGATTGAATGATCCGCTACCGATCATATTAAACTTCGATAAATCCGGAAGCATGATTTTACTTTTCTGCTCCAGATTATTTCCATTCAGTTCTAAAACAATGGTAAGATTTACGATTTCTCTACCGTTGTAATCTGTTTTATCAGATTTCATCGACAGTTGTACCTGTCCGTAAGAAATTACAGATATAAGGGTAAATATTGCGTAAATAAATTTTTGTTTCATCACCAATCTTTCTCGTTGCTTTGCGGCTTTGAATAAGATTTTTCGTCTAAAATTCTTTTGGCAGTTTTTCTTTCTCTGCCATTAATACTGTCCAGGATTGCTTTTTCAAGCTCTTTGGGAAGTTTGCCTTCGCCACCTTTCCCTTTGGGTTTATTATCCTCACCTTTATTTTGTTGAGGACCGTTGCCCTGCTCCTGTTTTTGATTTTTAGAATCTCCTTTCTCTCCTTTGTTTTTATCTTGTCCGCCTCCGTTTTTACCGGAGCCTTGGTCTTTCTTGCTGCTATTCCTTTCTTTTTCCTTCTGCTTCAGCTTAGCAATCTCGTAATTTTTTCTTGTCGCCTCGTTATAAGGATCCTGTTTCAGAGATTGTTTGTAATAATCAGCGGCTTTATCCGGCTGATTCATCTGCATCATTGTATTTCCCAAATTGTGAAGCGTTGCCGCTTTATCCGGTAAAGTCTGAGAAAGTTTTTCAGCTTTTGCATACTCCTCTTTCGCATCCTGATACAGTTTTCTTTTATACAAAGCGTTTCCTAAATTGTAATGTGCTGTAAAATCACCTGAATTTGATTTTATAGCTTCCATATACTTTGAAGAAGCGCCATCATAGTCATTAGCATTAAATTTTTGATTGCCTTCAAAGACCAAAGTCTTATAACTTTCCTGCCCAAATACTGCACCTGAGAACGAAAAAGCAAATATTAACGCTAAAAATACAATTTTAGTATTCATCTCTTGCAAAATTATCCCTTTATATGTTAAGAAACAGTGTCTTATTTGTTAAAATTGGGTTAAAGTATTTAATTAAAAACAGATTTCTTTTAAATATTAAAATCTCTTTTAGGATTAAATAAGAAAATCATTAAAAAGAAGAATATCGAAACGCCTAAGAAGTACTGATAATAATGATTTGCATTTTGAGAATTAACTGTGGTAACAGTATCTGAAACCGTTCTGTTGATTTCTTCAGCAATTCTTTTAGGAGCATCGTTCATATTATTTCCATCGATGTAAATTCCGCCTGTAGATTCTGCCATTTTTTTTAGAGCTCCGGTTTGTCTTTTTGACACAACAGTTTCACCATTATGATCAAATTTATACCCGATAAGCTGACCATCATCATAAACCGGAACAGGCGCACCTTCATCAGTTCCCACTCCTACAGAAGTAATAGCGATTCCTTCTTTGTTTGCCAATCTTATTGCTGCATTATCATTCCCTTCATTATCTTCGCCATCACTTATCAAAACTACTTTTCTTGCACCTTTGTTGATATTTTTAAATTTGGTTGCTGTAGTTTCCATTGCTGAAAGAAAATCTGTCCCTTGAATGGTGATATTATCTGTAGTCAAATCTGTAATATAATTTTCTACTGAGCTATAATCTGTCGTTAATGGCATGATAGAAACTGCTTCACCTGCAAAAATTACGATCCCTATTTTATCATTTTTCAATTCATGCATTGTATTGATGATCAAATTTTTAGCCTGAGTAAGCCGATCCGGATTAATATCTTCTGCATTCATAGAATTAGAGACATCCAATACAAACATTACGTTATTCATCTTTTGCTTGGTCTCTATTTTTTCAGCTCCACTTAAAAGGTCAATAATTGAGAATATCAAAAAAAGTGTTGCCAAAAAATAAAGTGCAGGAAATATTTTTATAAATCCGGAATTCTTTTCAAACAAACTTTCATGGAATTTTGATTCTGCAAACAATTCTCTTTTTCTTTTTTTCCAACGCAGATAATTCATCAGAAAAAATGATAAAAACGGCAGAAGCAGCAATAACAAAAGATACCAGTAATTTCCTAAATACCAATCCATCAGCTTAAAAATTTATATAGTATCCAACGTAAAACAGCATCAAAAACCAGCATTCCTAAAGCGATCCAAAGAAAAATTTTAAAATACTCCTCATAATTATACAATTTAGAAATATTGATGTCGGTTTTTTCAAGTTTATTAATTTCAGAATAAATTTCCTGCAATCTGTTTTCAGAATCTGCTCTGTAATATTTACCATCAGTAGTTGCAGCAATTTCTCTCAACATATTTTCATCAATGGAAACTTCTCTTTCATCATAAATATATCCAAATTCATCATAAGTAACAGGCATTAAGGCATAGCCATTAGTTCCTATTCCTATGCAATATACTTTAATATGATTGTCTTTGGCAAGAGTCGCGGCAAGCTCTGGAGAAAAAAGATTTTTCACGGGGCTGTTTACGCCGTCGGTCATCAAAATAATCACTTTGCTTTTCGCTTTACTTTTCATCAGGTGATTCACAGCAACCGCCAAACCGTCTCCTACAGAAGTTCCGTCTGCCATTTCAAGCTGATTCATATTCACAATTTCCTCCTTTACAGCATCATGATCAAACGTTAAAGGTACTTTCAGAAAAGCTTCCATCTTATATTTTACCAAACCAAATCGGTCATTCGGTCGTTTGTTGATAAAATCTACTGCAATATTCTTTAATACATCATAGCGATCCGGATCAAAGTCTTTCGACAACATACTCAGCGAAACATCTACAGCCAACATAATATCAATTCCTTTTGTTTCGTCTCGGTCTTGAGAAACCGAAAAAGTTCTCGGTCTTGCCATGGCAATAATCAAAGCTGAAAGGATGATATATTTTGAGATTTTCAATAAGAAAATCACAGGTAAAATACCATTACTGCTGTTCATATTTTGGGTAGTGGGAACCTTAATTCCTTTTCTCTTTTTCTGACTTAAATCTCTAAATAAAAGCGGAATAAACAGCAAAAACAAAAGAAAAAACCACGGACTGTAAAATTCAAAATCAAACATCTTTTCTCAGGTTTTCAAATTCTAAATCCTTGGAAGAGCGCTGCACAAAGTCTCTTATTTCGGCAAAATCTTTTTCCATCAGCTTTTCATCAGGAAATGTTTTGGCAAATTTCACCAAATCTCCTCTTAAGAAAACATCTTCTACAATTTTTTCGTTCTCCTGCGAAATCGTATTATTTTCTTTCATTAAAACAATTAAATCATCCGTCAGCAAAATATCTGCAGGAATTCGGTATTGTTTCGTGATAAATTTTCTGGAAATATCAATCAGCTCCACATAAAACGAACGATAGTCTCCGTCTTCGATGTATTTTTTCTTTTTTAATGAATCTAATTCTTTTAAAGTCTGGTTTGTCGCTACAACAGGCGAATCTTTACTTCGTCTTCCATATTTTACAAACATTACAATCACAAAAATTAAACATATAAAAGCGATTGCCGCCAAAACATACCATTTATAAAGTTGCCAGTAATCGGTTACTTCCAAATCAACTTCCTTATTGCTCATAATGTCATTAATCTGATCTTCTTTCATCGCAGTATTGATGACCTCAATTTCATAAGGAATTGTTTTTAAAAGCTTGTCTCCCACTTTAAATTCAAGCTCCGGAATTTTAAAAACTCCTACTTCATAAACAGCAAATTCTATTTTTCTTTCATACGTATTGGCGTTGATATTGATGCTGTCTGAAATTTCTTCAAAATGAAAAGGCAATAATTCATCTTTTGGCGCTGTAATCACTGCACGGCTTTTAAGATTATCTATTTTTATAACCAAATGATTTACCTCTCCCAAAGCAAGCGTCGTTTTCTCCAGTTTAGAAGAAAGCAGCTGTGCAAAAGAATTTACACAGATAAAAAATGAGAGTAATAAGAATATTTTTTTCAATTTAAATACTAAATTTTGGCTAAAGCCTATTTTCTATTTTATCATGTAAAGCGGACTAAAGTCCGCTCCTATTGAATATTTTATTTTTTCTGAAAATAATTATATAACATCTTTGAGTAATCTTCTCCGGTATTGATGTTCAGAAACTGGGCTGAAGAATTCGCAAAATCTTCTTCCAGATTTCTTTGTTTCTGTTTTTGTGCTTCAGCAAATGTATATCTCCATCTTGCACTTGAAGTATTTACCCAAACCTGATTTCCCGTTTCAGCATCGTACAGCAAAGTGTAACCTACATCCGGAATTTCGTTATCTTTTTCATCGTAAATTCTCATTCCTAAAAGCTGATGTTTTCTAGAAGCCACTCTCAGAATTTTAGAATCATAATCATCCTCAAAATCCGAAAGCAAAAACACAAGAGACTTTCTTTTAAAAATCCCCATCATATATTCTAAAGCTTTATCAATTTTTGATTCTGCAGGAACATATTCAGCCGTTAAAATATGACTGATCATTGATAAAACATGCTTCCTTCCTTTTTGTGGCGGAATTACCTTATATACCTTGTCTGCAAATAAAATCAAACCTACTTTATCATTGTTTCCAGCTGCAGAAAATCCTAAACTTGCCGCAATTTCCGCAACATATTCTCTTTTTAACTGGGTCTTCGTACCATAATCCATTGATGCAGAAATATCAACCAAAATCATCATGGTCAATTCTCTTTCCTCTTCCATTACTTTAACGAAAGGTTCACGAAAACGAGCTGTTTTATTCCAGTCGATCCTACGAATCTCATCTCCGAATTGGTAAGGACGAACTTCAGAAAACGTCATTCCCTGTCCTTTAAAAGCACTGTGATATTGCCCCATCAAAGTAGCTTCCGTTTTCCTTCTGGTACGGATTTCTATTTGCTTGACTTTTTTTACAATATCTTTTATTTGCATGGTTTCAAATGTAACAATGTATCAGTTTATCAATGTAACAATCTCAAAATTGGTAAACTATTACATTGGTAAATTGCTACATTAATTAGGGTGCTTGAATTTTAGCTAAAATCCTGTTTACAATTTCTTCGGAAGTAATTTCTTCGGCTTCGGCTTCAAAAGTAAGCCCGATTCTGTGTCTTAAAACATCTTGTGCTAAAGCTTTTACATCTTCAGGAATTACAAAAGCTCTTCCTTTCAAAAACGCATACGCTCTTGAAGCAATCGCTAAGTTAATTGATGCTCTTGGTGATGCCCCAAAACTGATGTAATTTTTCAGTTCAGAAAGTCCATATTTTTCAGGATAACGGGTTGCAAAAACCATATCCAGAATATATTTCTCAATCTTTTCGTCTAAATAAATCTGATTAACAATTGCTTTTGCTTCAACAATATTCTGTAATGAAATTACCTGTTTAATTTCAGGTTGATGCGAAGTAGAAACCATTCTCATCACCTTTCTTTCATCTTCAAATTCAGGATAATCAATTTTACATTTCAGCATAAAACGATCGCTTTGCGCTTCAGGCAAAAGATAAGTTCCTTCCTGATCAATCGGGTTTTGAGTGGCTAAAACCAAAAAAGGTTTTGGTAAAGGCATGGTTTCATCACCGATGGTCACCTGCTTTTCCTGCATTACTTCCAAAAGAGCCGACTGTACTTTCGCCGGAGCTCGGTTGATCTCATCTGCCAAAACAAAATTCGCAAAAACGGGACCTTTTTTTATCGAAAAGTCATTCTCCTTGATGTTGTAAATCATTGTTCCCACCACATCTGCCGGAAGCAGATCTGGAGTAAACTGAATTCTTGAAAACTCACCGTGAACGGCTTCTGCCAAAGTCTTTATTGCTAAAGTTTTTGCCAAACCGGGAACACCTTCCAGCAAAACGTGACCATTTCCTAAAAGCCCTATCAAAAGTCGGTCAATCATGTAATGTTGACCAATAATCGCTTTATTGATTTCCTGCCTCAAAAGATTAAAAAAATAATTCTGTTCTTTAACCTTTTCGGTCAATTGACGGATGTCTTCTGCTTGATATGAATCTGACATTAGTTTGGATTAAAATAATGGGTAAATTTCTGATAAATACTTGCACTAATCAACACAATTAATGCCATATTTGAGTTAAAGTTTGTTAAATCTTCTTTCTTAAATGTAAGGTTAATAATCGGTCTTTTAATAAATTTATCTCAACAAAATCACTTATTTCATAAAAATCTATAAATTTTCCTTCATTGCTTCGGTCAAGAATTGTCATTTTCAGTTTATTAAACTATTTTTGACGATTAAAATATTGTAAAATGAATTATCATTTTCAAGCTCACCGACAGGTTAGAAAAAACCTTTTAGATATTCTGCAGGATACTTCTCACGAAGATCTTTTATTAATTCCTGATGGTTTTAATAACAATATCTATTGGAATATTGCTCACACCGTTGCTACACAGCAATTGCTGCATTATTACCTGAGTGGAAATCCTTTCAGAATTGATAAATACTGGATTGAAACTTATAAAAAAGGAACTTTACCGAATCTGAATGTTCAAAAATCTGAAGTAGAAGATTTAGAATTTTTACTCACTGAAACTTCAAAAACTTTGATGAAAGATTTCGACAGTGATTTCTTTTCAGATTACACACCTTACACCACAAGTTTTGGGATGGATCTGAAAAGTATTCAAGATGCTATTATTTTTAACAACATGCACGAAAGTCTGCACTATGGCTATGCAATGGCGCAGAAGCGAGCAATTTTAGGAGAAAAAGGAAGATAGTCAGTTTGTGAATTTTACTACGTAAGTCAAGAGTCAATTGTGAATTTTACACATTGTTGAAAATTGATTTCGAAGAAAATTGACGATTGACCATTCACCATATAATTTTTATGACAAATCAATGAAAGACGATTTTATTTTTGGGCTTCGTCCCGTATTGGAAGCTATTGAAGCTGGAAAAACTATTGACAAAATTTTTGTGCAAAATGCATTGCAGGGAGAGATTTATGCTGAACTGAAAGCTATTTTAGCAAAAAATAAAATACGTCCCAACTACGTTCCTGTAGAAAAACTTAACCGTTTTACAAGAAAAAATCACCAAGGTGTAGTGGCTTTTATTTCTGATGTTCCTTTTCACAGAATTGAAAATATTGTTCCTGAATTATTTGAAGAAGGTAAAACGCCATTCATTTTAATTTTAGACAGATTAACCGATGTAAGAAACTTCGGGGCGATTTGTAGAACTGCAGAATGTGTAGGAATTGATGCAATTGTAATTCCTGAAAAAGGAGGTGCACCTGTAAATTCTGATGCGATAAAAACTTCAGCTGGAGCGATGTACAATATCAAAATCTGTAAAGAACCGAACTTAGCTCACGTTGTAGATTTCTTACAGCAAAGTGGGATCGCAGTATTTTCGGCAACTGAAAAGGCACAAAAATTGATATACGACGTTGATTTTACTGCGCCTTGCGCCATTGTAATGGGAAATGAAGAAACCGGAATTTCTAAAGAAGTTCTGCATCATTCAGACGAAAAAATAAAGCTTCCGATAGAAGGAAAAACACAGTCTCTAAACGTTTCTGTAGCATGTGGAGCTATTTTATATGAAGCAATGAGACAGAAAATCACAAAAATTTAATTCACCTTTTTAAAATTATTTAATGAAATCGAGAGCAATTCGATTCCATATGACCTTAAAAAAATAAGAAACTTCCATATGAAAAATATAGCAGCATTAGCGCTTATCTCAATAGCACTTGTTTCATGTAAAAAAGAAACAGCAACCATCACGAAAGTAGATCCTAAAACAGGAAAAACAATCACCGTAGAAGTTCCTGCAGATTCTATAAAAGAAGTAAAAGCAGATGCGGCAATCAAAGATTCTTTGGGAGTTTTCAAGCAAACTTTTAAGCTTGAAAAAGGAAAAACCTACCCTTTAACAACGTATCAGAGAGATACCAAAACGATGACTGATCCGCAAGGTAAAACCATGACCGGAACCAGCGAATCTACTGATGAGATGAGTTTCACAGTGAACGATATCAAAGGTAATGTTTACGACTTGACTATTAATCTGATTGGAAAAAGAAATTCTCAGTCTGCACAAGGTAAAACCGTTGTTGTTGATACAAAATTGCCGATTCCTAAAGAAGATGATCTGAAAATGATCTGGAATGTGAATAAAGCACTTACCGGAAACAAGCTGAACATGAAGATGGATACAAAAGGAAATGTAATTTCTATCACCGGATTTGAAGCAGTTTACACAAAAATATCTGATGCGTTGAAGAATATCGTTAAAGACGCTAACCAAAGAGCAAGTGTTGTAGCAAGCCTTAAAGAAAGCTTCAACGAAAAGGTTTTGAAAGATCAGTTTGAAAAAAACCTTTCTGTACTTCCTAAAAAAGGAGCTAAAATCGGTGATAAATGGAGCACTTCTGAAAATGCAGACGAAGCTGGAAAAATTAAAGTGACTTCAAACTATACATTGAAAAGTGCAGGAAATGGAGTTGTAGAAATTTCAATCACAGGTGGAATTCCTAAAAAAGAAGAGAAAAAATCTCAAGGTCCGATGACGCACAGCATGAGCAGTGAATTGTCTCAAAACGGAACCATCAAGTTTGACCAAAACACAGGATGGATTAACAACCAAAACATCAGTGTAAAAACAACACAGGTAGAAACTATTTCAGACGGAAAACAATCTCAGTCTATGAAAAGTGTTTCAAACTCTTCTGTAATGGTAAACCCTTCATCTAAATAAGTTTTAGGGTTTGAGTGTGTGAAAGTTTTAGAGCTGAAATCCTACAACTTTAAACCTTGAACTTTGAATTATTAAATAAAAAGTAATATGTCTTTTATCAAAGGAATTTTTGAGATCGTTCTCGCAACCATTGTTATTTTTTTTGTATGGAATATTTTGAAGCGAATTTTCTTCAAAAAGTTTTATAATTTCATGGGATTCAAACCCAATAACAATCAACAGCAGGAAACGAAAAACTCAAAAACAAATATTGAGAAAAAAGTAAAGTGGGACGCAGAAACTGTGGACTATGAAGAGGTGAAAGAGAAAAGATAATTTTATTTAAATATTATTTTGAATCTTTACAACATCTAAAATAAAATCTACTTAATAACCAAGATGGCAAAAAACAAAAACTTAATATACATTGCAGTTTCTTTAATTGCATTTTTAGTTTTAGCATTTTTATATTCTACTCCTGTTTTTACAGGAAAGCAGCTTTTCCAACACGATATTGTACAGTATCGTGGTGGCGCGAAAGAGTTGATTGATTATCGAAGCAATTTCGACAAAGAAACCTACTGGAGCGACTCTATGTTTGGCGGAATGCCAACTTATCAGATGGGAAGCCGTTTTGAAGGAGACATTATCAAAAAAGTTGATAGCTACCTGAATATTTTGCCAAGACCAGTTAATTATTTGTTTTTATTGTTCTCAGGGTTTTTCCTTTTAGGAATGGTTGCCGTTCGAAACTGGAAATACGCCCTTTTGGGAGCTACATTTTTCGGGCTCTCCACTTATTTTTACATCATTATTGCAGCTGGACACAACGGAAAAGTAAACACCATAGAATATTTCGCACCGCTTTTAGCCGGAATTTTATTGGTTTATATCAGAAAAAAATACGTCCTCGGATTTATTGTTACTACCCTTTTCTTTGGTTTACAGATTGCGGCAAACCACCCGCAAATGACCTATTATCTGTTCTTAGGTTTAGGATTTTTATTTATTTCTGAATTAGTAAGAGCGATAAAAAAGAAAGTCCCGATGAAACATTTTTTGATTTCATCAGGAATTATAGCTTCTGCTTTAGCAATTGGAGTTGGAATGAATTCTCAAAGAATCATGGCAAACTCCGAATATATTAAAGAAACGGTAAGAGGAAAACAGATTCTGAATACCGAAACCCATACTGCCGGAAATACCGGAATGGACAAAGAAAGTATTTTGATGTGGAGCTACGGTCAGCTGGAAACTTTAAACCTATTTATTCCAAGATTGATGGGAGGCGGAAGCCAGGAACCTGAAGGAAAAGAAATGATGGAAAAAGTACAGCAGCTTGTTCAGGATAATGTAACTTCTCAAGCCGAGTACGACCGAATTTCTAAAGGATTTGGAAGTTTAACGTATTGGGGAGACCAACCGGGAACTTCCGGACCTGCTTATCAAGGTGCCATTGTTTGTTTCTTGGCGCTTTTAGGATTCTTTTTTGCCTCAAAAAAATACCGTTACTGGATTTTAGGAGCTACAATTCTCACCATATTATTGGCTTGGGGAAGCAACTTCATGCCACTTTCAGACTTCTTTATAGAATACGTTCCGTTTTACAGTAAATTCAGAGCACCTTCTTCAATTTTGGTTGTTGTGGAATTGTTATTTCCTTTAATTGCGATTATCGGATTATATAGATTTTTCAATAGTGAAACTTTAGAAGAGGACTACAAAAAGAAAATCCTTACGTATGTTGGAGGTGGAACTTTAGGTTTAACTTTACTTCTGATTGTTTTCGGAAAATCAATTTTAGGCTTTTATACCGACAACGAAAAACTCTACCTGCCTCCTTTCCTACTCGATTATTTGGTCGATGAACGTTTCAGCATGTTCAGAACAGACGCTATCAAAGCATTATTGTATGTTGGAATTACAGTAACTGTTTTATTCTTTGCTTTAAAACAAAAATTAAATCAAAATATCGCTTTGGTTATCATTGGATTGGTGAGTTTATTTGATCTTTGGACGGTTAATAAGCGTTATTTAAATGACGATAATTATGTAGATAAAATCTTTGCTGAAAATCCTTTCCAAACTGAAGGATCAGATTATTTAGCTGAAAAAGTAGGCGATAATGCCAACTTACAATCGATTTTAGCAAGTATTCCTGTGAATAAAACATTGGAAACAATTGCTGAAAATGATAAAAAACATTACCGAATTTACAATCAGGTTTTAGGAACAACCAGCGAAACCAATACTTCTTATTTCAAAGCTTCTATTGGAGGTTATCATGCGGTGAAACTGAGAAGATATGACGATTTATTAAATAAATATATCGTACAACCCGACAGCGTAAAAACTCCAAAAATTCTGAATTTACTCAACACCAAGTACATGATCTTTGGTAATCCGGGAGAGCCACAAGTTGTTCAGAATCCTAAAGCCAATGGAAATGCATGGTTTGTAAGTGATTTAAAATTTGTAAATACTCCAAACGAAGAAATTAAATATATCGGGGAAATCGACAGTAAGAAAACCGCTGTTATTAATGCTTCCGACAAATCATATTTCAATAACAAACCGGTTCAGGCAGATTCTACAGCAACGATCAATCTGACCAAATATGAAGCCAATGAACTAGAGTTTAAATCTCAGTCTAAAACGCCGCAATTAGCCGTTTTCTCTGAAATTTATTATCCTCATGGCTGGAAAGTTTTTGTTGATGAAAAAGAAGTTCCATACATCAAAGCCGATTATTTATTGCGTGCAGTACATGTTCCTGCAGGAAATCATCATATCAAAATGATTTTTGAGCCACAAGTCATCGAAACTGGAAAATGGATTTCTCTTCTTTGCTTCGGATTATTTGTTATATTAAGTGCGTTTGGAATTTATTTTATTTACCAAAAAAGAGATAAAAAACAAGTTGAAATCATTAAGTAATTAAAAGTTTAAAAAGCTTATGATTACTCAAAATTACATAACAGATCTTACCTACAAAATAAATGGAGCTTGTATTGAGGTTCATAAGATTTTGGGTTCAGGTTTAGCTGAAATAGTTTACCATAAAGCTTTAGAAAAAGAATTCAGGTTAAGAAATATTGAGTTCAAGTCTGAATTTAAAATTCCTGTTATTTATAAAGATGAGTATTTGGATTGTGATTTTAAATGTGATTTTTTGATTGAAGATTTAATTGTTTTAGAAATTAAATCAGTTACTTCAATTTTAGATTTACATAAATTCCAAGTTATTAACTACATGAATTTATTAAAAGTTCCTAAAGGGATTTTGGTAAATTTTAATGTGAAAAACCTATATCATTTTGGTCAGGAAACATTTATTAATAAATATTTTGATAAATACGATTAAATAATAATTTTCTAATTTTTAAACCGCAAAAGAAACAAAAGATTTATTAACTTTTCAATTATTCAAAAGAAAGCAAAATAGGATCGGTTACTTGAAAATTCCGAATTATTATAATGTTTACGTTTTGTAAGCTTTTGAATTTCTCAAAAACATTTTTATCTTTTGTCTCTTTTGCGGTTAAAATAAAAAAAATAATGTCCACGGATAAAAAAATCCTTATTATCACCTATTATTGGCCACCTGCAGGAGGACCAGGAGTTCAGCGATGGCTGAAATTCGCAAAATATCTTCCAGAATTTGGTTGGAAACCGATCATTTATACACCTGAAAACCCAAGCTACCCTTTATTGGATGAAAGCTTAATGAAAGATGTTCCGGAAGATCTGGAAATCGTAAGAACAAAGATCTGGGAACCTTATCAATTGGCGGAAAAGCTTAATAAAAGCAATAAAAAATTCAAAGCGGGGCAATTTGATGTCGGTAACAATCAAAGCTGGAAATCTAAGCTTTCGATTTGGGTAAGAGGTAATTTTTTCATTCCCGATGCGAGAGTTTTTTGGGTGCAACCTTCTGTAAAATTTCTTGAGCAATATTTGAAGATCAACAATATTGAGACGATCGTTACTTCAGGACCACCCCACTCGATGCATTTGATAGGTTTAAATTTAAAAAAGAAATTTCCCGATTTAAAATGGATTGCTGATTTCAGAGATCCGTGGACTGAAATTTCATATTATAAACATTTAAAACTGACCAACAGATCAGATAAAAAGCACCGCCAATTAGAATCTGAAGTTTTTAAAAATGCAGATATCACTTTGGCTACAAGCTATACCGATGCAGAAAATTTCCGTAAAAATGGAGCGAATGCATTTTGTATCACTAATGGATTTGATGAAACAGACTCAAACCCTCAAACCCTTCAACCCTCAAACTCTCCAACCCAATTTACACTAAGTTACATCGGTGTTTTAGAACAGTTAAGAAATCCTGAAAATCTTTGGAAAGCACTTGATAATTTAGTGAAAACCAATTCGGATTTTGCGGAAAACTTTAACCTAAAATTTGTTGGGAGAATTGATGATAAAATTTTAGAAGTTATTGAGAAATCAAGCTTAAAAGATCATATTCAGAATCTTGGTTACGTTTCGCACAATAAAGCGGTTGATGAAATGGCGAAGTCTTCCCTTTTATTGATCACTAATTTTCCAAATGAGTCTTCAAAAGGTATTATCCCTGGAAAAATATTTGAATACTTGGCAACAGGAAAACAAATTATTTCTTTTGGTCCAAACGAAGCTGATGTTGCAAAAATTTTAGATGAAACAAAAGCAGGAAAACATTTTGGATACAATGATTCTAAAGAAATTGAGGATTTTATTTTAGAAAAATTTGAACTGTGGAAAAATGGAAACCTTTTAGAAAACACTCAAAACATTGAACAGTTTTCAAGAAGAAATCTAACGAAACAACTTTCTGAAATATTATAAAATTATTCCCCATCTAAAAAAGAAGGGGAATTTTATTTAAATAGTCCATTCATCATTGATGACGGCAATTATATAATATTTCCCTTCGAATTCTTCGAAAACAAATCGAAGTGCCTTCCAATCCATTCCGCCATATTTTTCTGAACCAGAAATGTAATTTTCTGTAAAATTAGTATTTGGATATATTTCTTTTAAATTATTAAGAGAATTTCCATTACCTAGAAACCTATCAAATGCATACTCTGATTTTGTAAAATCTTTACGGAAAACCCAGTTTTTCAGGTATTGATTAATGGTTGCTTTATAAATTTCACCTGAACCATCTCGGGAACCCCAAGTGAAAATAGTTTTTGTTGGCAAATATTTTTCAAAATCTGTTTTTGAGAAATGCTTGTCTTCATTTCGGTTAACAAAAGCATACATCGAAAACCTTACGCCTTTTTCAGGATGAATATAATTGGCAAAAACATCATAATAACCTACTTTCAGTGCCTGTAAAAGTTCATCATTGGTCTTTTTCAGCGCAACTTCTTTAGAGAATGCTTCCGGCTTTGTATCGGTTCTTTCATTTGACCTTTTCAGATTATCTGTAGAAACTGCAGGACTTTTATCTTGCTTTTTCTCACAGGACAATGCTGCTAAAAGTATGAATGCTAAAAAAGTCTTTTTCATTATAAAATTTTCGTGAAAAGTTCAAAAGCAGTGCCAGTTTTGAGTTGAAGTCTTTCAATGTTATGTTAAATTAAATAGAGTTTAAAAATCGGAGCAATAGTTTTTGGCTTAATGTTTAGAGACTATTGAGTCAAGCTTTTTTGTATTTTTGTTAGATGGAAATTTTAGATATTCTGATTATCGGAGCTGGGCCGATTGGTCTAAACTGCTCACTCGAAGCAAAGAAAAACAACCTGAGTTATTTAATTATTGAAAAAGGAACGATTGTAAATTCACTTTACAATTACCCTTTATATATGCGTTTTTTTTCGACGGCGGAAAAGCTTGAAATTGCAGAAATTCCTTTTATATCGGCTGCTCCAAAACCTGGAAGACAGGAAGCATTGGAATATTATCAAGGAATTGCAAGGCAGAAAAACATCAATATTAACCTTTACGAAAAAGTATTAAAAGTTTCTAAAAACGGAAATATTTTTGAGGTTGAAACCTCCAAATCAAAATATGTAGCCAAAAACGTCATCATTTCAACCGGGTTTTACGACATTCCGAATCTGATGAATATTCCCGGAGAAAATCTTGAGAAAGTAAAGCATTATTATACCGAACCTTATCCTTACGCAAAACAAAAAATCGTAGTGATTGGTTCGAGTAATTCTTCGGTTGATGCCGCTTTGGAAACCTACAGAAAAGGAGCTGAAGTAACGATGATTATTAGAAATTCTGAGATTTCTGAAAATGTAAAATATTGGGTAAAACCAGATATTGAAAACAGAATTTCAGAAGGAAGTATTAAAGCTCATTTTAATGCTGAATTGATTGAAATTAAAGAAAATTCTGTTGTATTTAAAGACGAAAAAAGCAAAATTCAGGAAATTGAAAATGATTTTGTATTAGCGATGACGGGGTATCTTCCCGATTTTAATTTTCTTAAAAATTCCGGAATTGATTTGCAGGGAGAATGTTTAAATCCTGTCTACAATCCTGAAACAATGGAAACCAATATTAAAAATTTATATTTGGCGGGCGTTGTTTGCGGTGGAAAAGACACTCACCTTTGGTTTATTGAAAATTCAAGAATTCATGCGGAAATGATTATTCGAAACATTCTTTCAACGTAATTATTTTATTATAAGAAATATAACAATATATTCTTACTTTTGAAATATTCAATTTCAATATGAAAAGAAACATCATTTTCGCCTTACTTACCACATTTTTTTCAATTACAATTTCAGCTCAGTCGGATAGCATTCGAGTGTATGTTACCAAAGCGCTGAAAATTATGAAAAATAAATCGGTGAATAAATCAAAGCTTAATTGGGATGAAATATTCGATAAAACTCTTACTGAAGCGTCAAAATCTAAAACGATAAAAGAAACTTATCCTATTATTAAAAATGCTTTAAGCTCATTAAACGATTCTCATTCTAATTTTTATCCTAAAGATGTTGTAAAAGCCTACACATTAGGATATAAAGCAACGGGTCAGGAGTTTCCTGTAATTAAAAGTGAAATGCTGGAAAACAGCTATGCTTACATCAGTTTACCAGATATTGGTTCGTTCAATAAAGATGACTGGAACTTATACATCAATACTTTTTATGCAAAAGTAAATGACTTGCAAAAACGTAAACCTAAAGGCTGGATCATTGATTTAAGAGGAAATTTCGGAGGAATGCTCTATCCGATGTATGCTGCAGTTGCCCCTTTTTTAGACGATAAAAATGTAGTCGGCACAAAAGATGCAGAAGGACAAATTGAATATTACAATTACAAAGACGCTAAGTTCTATGAAGGCTCAACAGCTACACAGATGTTCCAATTAACACAAAAAGAGCCAAAATCGGTGAAAAAACCTATAGCATTATTAGTCGATAAGGTGACGGGAAGTTCGGGAGAATTTATTACCGCTGCATTTGTCGGTCAAAAAAATGTAAAAATTATTGGCACAAATACGCAGGGTTTAACTTCCGGAAACCAAGAATATAAACTATCAGACGGATCTTTCCTTGTTCTTACCACGGGCAATATTGTTGACAGAACAGGAAAAGAATATGCTAAAATTGGCGAAGGAATTCCTCCAAATATCATCATTGAAAAATCAACAGACAAAGCAAAAACAAACGAAAACTATCTTAAAGAAGCGTTTAAGTATATTGATGATAAATAGAAATTAACTTTTGATCTTTAAAACAAAATTTCTTTTCGCATTGGAATTATTTAATGAAATAGTATTTTGGTTTGCTCCGTAGGAGCAATATCTGTGTAGAAAAATTATTGATTTCAAAGGGCGCTCCGTAGGAGCGCTATCTTTTTCAATGTGATTAAAAACGTATTAAAAATCAACCTTCATGCCCAAAACAAAATTTCTTTTTGCTGCAGGATTGTAATATCTGTTTCCAAATGCATTGATATCAAAACCTGAAACATAATCTTCATCGTATAAATTCTGAATTTGCAGATATAAATTCACTCTTGTTTTTTCAAAATCTACAGGAAATCTAAATTTAATATTTCCAACCAAGCTTGATTCTGACCAAACAGAATTTGCATCATTCAAAGGTATTTTTGAAGTATAAAAGTGAGAATAATCAACAGAAAGTTTTTTGAAAAAAGTAAAATTCAGCAAACTGTTTATCGTTGTTCTTGGAACTCCGGTTAAATCATTTCCCGAAAAATCATTTTGATTCTGTTGATAATTTTTAAATTTAAAATCATAAAAACTTCCTGAAAACCTAAATTTCAACTGACTGAAAAAATCATTTTTAAGATCAAAATTTTTAGACTCCAACAAAACTTCAAAACCTTTCTGAACGGTTTTTCCTGAGTTGATAAAATATTCCTGCCCCACTTCATTCTGTCTTCTTACGATTGCATCTTCGAGTCGGAAATCAAAATAATTTGCTTCTACAAAAAAGAAATTCCCAAATTGTTTTCGGATTCCAATTTCTTTGTTCCAACCAAATTCCGGACTTATATTTACATTAAATTGCTGGTTTGAAGAACGAATTTCTTCATTGGTGGGTGCTGAATTTCCCTTTCCTATTTTGCCTCTTGCTGAAAAACCCGGTGCAAAAAGATAAGTCAAACCAAAATTCGGAAGCCATTGATTTTTAAAATCTATTTTCCCATTTTCCGTTCGTGGATAAAGTCTTTTCCAATCGTAAGAATTTGAATTTAAACTGATTGAAATATCAGTAAAAAGTTTTTCATTAAAATTTAATTTCTGTGAAAGAAAATAAAACCCTGAAGTATTTTTAATCTGGTCAAAATTCTGGGGATCACCTTCAAAACTTTTGCTGTTATCATAATTTTTAATCAGAATATTATTCATTCCACCTTCGAAACCAAATCGATACGCTAAAGAAACTTTATCCCAAATTTTCTCATAATTAAAGTGTGTTCTCAAGGCAAAATTCTTTTCAAAACGGTTTTCAAAATTCGTAATAAAAGGGTTTTCAAAATCTACATAAGAACCCTGAATTAAAAGAAAATGTGAAAAATTCGGGGTGAATTGATATTCATTTGAAAGTCCGGCCAAAATCATTTTATTTCGAATTCCCGCATTTTGTTCTTCAGCTCCTGGAAGCGTTGCGGTCTTTGGTCTGGCTTGCTTTCTATTGATATTCACCTGTTCCAAAGTCAATCCGCCCGGAGTTTGATAATCAAGATCCGAATACATCAACATTCCTTTTAAGATTCCCTTTTCTGAATATTGAAAATTGTCTTTTATAAAAATTTGTTTTCTCTTTACCTTCGACTGTTCACGATAAGAATCGGTTTGATAATAACTTTGAAAAACTTCAAAAAAATGTTTCCCTATTTGTTTAGAAAAATCAAAACTCTGGTTGAAAGTTCCATAACTTCCGGTTGACAAATTTGCGGATAAATTTTCTGAAGATCTTGTTTTTAAAAGCAATGTTCCACCAGTTACTGCTCCATAATCACCACTTTCCGGACCTTTATAAATTTCCATTCGATCAATCAATTCTGGAGAAATCACATTAAAATAAGTATTTCCAGAAGCATCTGACAAAATGAAATCATCTAAATAAATCTTCACATTCCGAACTCCAAAAGGTGAACGTAAAGTACTTCCACGAAGCGAAATTCTGTAACTTCCGGGAGAACGTTCTTCCATTCTTGCTCCTGCAATTTGGTTGATTGATTCCAGCATTCTTTCCGGTGTATTTTGATTAAGTAAATTTTCTGAAACTACCGAAACTGATTTTGTGGAAACAATAAAGGTCGTCGGCTTTTTATAAGCATCAATTTTTACTTCTGAAATTAGATTGACAGAATCTTTTTTCTGAGAAAATAAAAAAGTTACGGATAAGGCGGAAAGAAGAAAATATAGTTTTGTCATTAAACAAGGCAAAGCAAAAATTGTACAGTTTAAGTCTAAACTTAAAAATTAGTATATATATCCGTTTTCAATCATAATAAAAAATTTTAACGCAAAGAGCGCAAAGATTTATTTAAACAATTCACTGTTTTTAAGCTCGCAAAGGCGTTTGACTTCGTCTAATCTTCGATTTCAATTAACTAAGCACACAAAGATTTTTCTAATATGACAAAAGCGGACAATCATAAAAATTAGAGTAAAAAAAGCCTTGTCAAGGTTTTGAACTTTGACAAGGCTGACTTACTATTTTAAATTAAATTTAATCTACAATTTCTTTTTTATCTTCAATCATCCACGGAACGATAAAATAAAACGCAATAGCTATGATGGTTGCTAAAACTCCGGTACCGATCCACAAAACGGTAAATCCTAATTTTTCGGCAATTAACGTTCCTAAATAGGGAGTTACAATAAATGCAATTGAAAAGGAAATTCCATTCAAACCCATATAAGCGCCTTTGTTGTTTTGCCCCGATCTCAAAGCAGTGATCGTTGACATAAAAGGCAGTGCCCAAATTTCACCGACAGATAATAAAGTCATTGAAATCACTAAAGTTATAATGCTATAATCGAAGCCCAACATTGCATAAGAAAGTCCACAAATAAAGGTTCCTAAAAACATGGTACGAGCAAGGCTCAGGTATTTTTCGGCAACCTGAACCAATCCCATTTCCAGCAACACAACTATAAATCCGCTGTAACCTAATAAGTAACCAATATTTTGCTGACTTAAGTGTGCCGTGTCTTTGTAAAAAATCGTTAACGTACTGAATAACTGGAAGAAACAGATTGAAAAAAGCATACAGAAAAAACAGTAGATCAAAAACTTACCGTCTCGATAAGGCGAATTTTCTTTTTTAATTTCAATTGCTTCTTTTACTTTTCTTGCTCTCAGTTTTGCGAGTTTATTACGTTTTCGAAAGAAAACAATATATAAAATTCCGGCTAGTAAAGCGGCTAAAGCATTAGAAAAAAACAAAAACTCATAAGAAATAGCCGACAAAATTCCACCTAAAGCAGGACCGATAGAGAATCCTAAATTGACCGCCATTCTGTTTAATGAAAATGCTCTTGTAATATTTTCCGGTTTCGCATATTTGGTAATTGCCACTGAGTTTGCCGGACGAAATGAGTCACTTACAATACTTTGAATCAAAATAATTGCAGCAACTCCCACTTCCGTTTTAAAAAGCGGGATTAAACAAAACAGCGGAACACTCAGTAACAAACTGAGATACTGAACTTTGTACTCGCCAATTTTATCGGTAATAAATCCGCCTAACCAAGAACCGATTACAGAACCGATTCCGAAAAAGCTAAGCACAATTCCTGTATGTTCTATACTGAATTTTAAATGAGCAGTCATATAAACTCCCAAAAAAGGGAGCACCATCGAACCGGCTCGGTTGATGAGCATTACGAGCGCCAACATCCAGCTTTCCTGAGAAAGCCCTTTGAATGAGTTGGTGTATAATTTTATAATTTTCACAATTTTTTATTTTAATTCGTTAATAATTTTTGATAGGATTTTCATCCTATTCTTTATTAAATCGTCCCTTCAGGACTTTTAAACACAAAATAGCATTCATATTTCTCACTAATAACACAAAAAATATTCGTGTATTCGTGGCATTTTGCTATTCAATAAATGTTTAAAAACAAAAAAACAGGGCTTAAAAAATAAGCCCTGTTTCATTTATAATGATATAAATAAATTTTTACTCTGGCTTATAAGAGTCTTTTAAAGTCACCGTTCTATTGAATACAAAATTTGTATCTGTAGAATCTTGATCCTTCGTGAAATAGCCAATCCTTTGGAACT
Organism: Chryseobacterium scophthalmum; assembly: GCF_900143185.1. NCBI lineage: Bacteria > Pseudomonadati > Bacteroidota > Flavobacteriia > Flavobacteriales > Weeksellaceae > Chryseobacterium > Chryseobacterium scophthalmum. The sequence continues at coordinate 1,855,438 of NZ_FSRQ01000001.1, forward strand.
GAAGTGGTTCGCCCACTGCAACTTCCTTCAAACTAGGCTCAGCAAATCCTTGAATTGTATTGACCGATTCAGGGTTAATGAAATTTAAGAAATCTACATCTTTCTCAGCATCAGGCTGTTCCACAGTGAATAATTTCTCGTAGTTTCTGACTTCTACCGGAATTGCATGCTGTGCAGAAACCCAGTGAATAGTACCTTTTACTTTTCTTAAACTTTCCTCAGTTCCGCTTCCCGACTTAGATTTCTCGTCATAAGTCGCATAAATTGTAGTGATTTCTCCATTTTCGTCCTTCTCTACTCTTTCACCTTTAATGATATAAGCAGATTTTAAACGGACTTCTCCACCTAATCTTAATCTAAAGAACTTATTGCCCGCTTCTTCCTTGAAATCTTCACGCTCAATATATAATTCTCTTGAGAACGGAATTTCTCTTGTTCCCGCATCTTCCTGCTCGTTATTATTTTCAGTAGTCAACCATTCTTCCTGACCTTCAGGATAGTTTTCGATCACTAATTTAATAGGGTCAACAACCGCCATCACTCGTTTGGCTACTTTATTTAGATCTTCACGTACACAGAAGTCTAAGAGCTGAATTTCAATTAAATTCTCCCTTTTGGCAACCCCAACTTTATCAATAAAATTCCTTATTGCAGTAGCTGTGAAACCTTTCCTTCTCATTCCTGAAATCGTAGGCATTCTTGGATCATCCCAACCATTTACTACATTTTCAGCAATCAGCCTTTGTAGTTTTCTTTTGGAAGTAATCATGTAAGAAACGTTCATCCTTGCAAACTCTCTTTGCTTGTTTTTAACCTTTCCATCTTCATAAACTTGGTCTAAATACCAGTTGTAAAGCGGTCTGTGGTTTTCAAACTCTAAAGAGCAAAGCGAGTGCGAGATTTGTTCAATATAATCAGATTCACCATGTGCCCAGTCATACATTGGATAAATCTTCCAGTCTGTACCTGTTCTGTGGTGAGGTTTATTCAAAATTCTGTACATCACAGGGTCACGCATATTCATATTTGGTGAAACCATGTCGATTTTTGCACGAAGAGACATTGAACCACTTTCGAACTCTCCGTTTTTCATCTTTTCGAATAAATCTAAAGACTCTTCAACAGGACGATTTCTGAACGGAGATTCTATTCCCGGCTCTGCAGGATTTTTTCTTTGCTCAGTAATAACTTCAGACGGTTGCTCGTCAACGTAAGCTTTTCCTTCTTTGATTAACTGAACTGCCCAATCGTAAAGCTGCTGGAAGTAATCGGATGCATACAACACTTTATCCCACTTGAAACCTAGCCATTCAACGTCTTTCATAATAGAATCTACGAATTCCTGCTCTTCTTTTTCAGGGTTCGTATCGTCGAAACGAAGGTTTACGGGAGCATTGTATTTCTCACCCAAACCGAAGTTGATGCAGATCGCTTTTGTATGACCTACATGCAGATAACCGTTTGGTTCAGGCGGAAAACGGAAACGGATCTGATCTTGTTTCAAACCGTTTGCCAAATCATCTTCGATAATTTGCTCAATAAAATTGAGTGATTTTTTTTCTTCTTCCATTAAAATTCGCTTTAAGATGTCGTATTATCCGACAATTTGCAAATTTAGGAAAATTTAAGGGTTTATGAAAATGATAAATTTTTAAAATAAATTCACTTTAAATTGATTTTTTTTCGGATATTTACAGTCCTAAATCTTAACATAATATCATTATGAAAAAAATAAGAAAGCATTTTCTTGATATTATTGAATATATCAAGAAAGCAATTTTCGTAAACGGGGTAATTTAATTAATTCATTTACCCATTAAAGAATAACCTTTCTCCGTTTAGTTTTAAGTTAGTTTCAAAGTTATTCGTAAACAAACTTCCTGTTCCTAAACCTTGAGGCATTTCGTTTCCTTTTGTAAAAGTATATTGTGCAATTGCATTCAAACCGATATTACTTTCTAAAGCAGAAGTAATCCACCATCCGATATTTTGACGCACAGCTAGAGATACCCACTCATCAGATCCTGAAAATCCGCCTACCAAAGCTGGTTTCAAGATGATGTATTGAGGTTTTATTTTTTCTAAAAGTTTTTTCTTTTCATTGAAATCTATTATTCCAATTAGCTCTTCATCAAGCGCAATCGGAGTTGGAGTTTCGGCACACAAATCTGCCATATCATCCCAATTTCCAGCTTTTATGGGTTGCTCGATAGAATGAATATGTAAATCTGAAAGTTGTTGCAATACAATTTTAGCTTCATCTTTAGAAAATCCTCCATTGGCATCAACTCGCAACTCTAAGTTTTCTTTTGAGAATTTCTGTCTTAATTTTTGAAGAATTTCATGTTCTGATTTCCAGTTGACACCTATTTTTAATTTAATACAATGAAAGCCCTGTTCAAGTTTTTCCCGAATCTGTTCTTCCATAAAATCTACATCGCCCATCCAGATTAAACCATTAATCATCATTGAGTTTTGCCCTTTTGTAAATTCACTCGGAAAATAAAGTTTACCTCCGTACTTTAAATTTAGTAAAGCTTGTTCGTATCCAAACCAGATCGATGAAAATTCTTTCAACTCTTCTTTTAAAAATTCAAAATCCTGATTAATATTTTCACAAAGCCATTTTATTTTTTCTTCATAATCCGGTTTGTCATCGTAACTCAGTCCTCTGAATATGGCACACTCTCCTATTCCTTTATTTTCTTTTTCAAAAATTTCAAGAATATAAGTCTCTTTTTCAAGCAAAACGCCGCGAGATGTTCCACTCGGGCGTTTGAATTCTAATAAATATTTGTAATATTTTGCTGTCATTTATTTTACGCTGTCGATTCGCATAAACTCTTCTGCTTTTTCTACCATATCGATGCTTCCTGCAAAAAAAGGTATTCTTTGGTGAAGCTCAGTCGGCTCAACTTCCATGATTCTTCTAAAGCCGTCTGTTGCCTTTCCACCAGCTTGTTCTGCCAAAAATGCCATTGGATTACATTCGTATAATAATCTCAACTTTCCGTTTGGTGATTGACCGTATGATGGATAGATGTAAATTCCGCCTTTCAACATATTTCTATGAAAATCAGCAACTAATGAACCAATATACCTTGAAGTATAAGGACGATCACCTTCCTCCATCTGGCAATATTTAAGATAATTTTTAACTCCCTGAGGGAATTTTATATAATTTCCTTCGTTGATTGAATAAATTTTACCCGTTCTTGGAAATGTCATATTTGGATGAGAAAGATAATAAGTTCCTAAGGAAGGATCTAAAGTAAATCCGTTCACGCCGTTACCTGTAGTGTAAACAATCATTGTAGAAGAGCCGTAAATAACATATCCTGCTGCAATCTGATTGATTCCTTTCTGTAAAAAGTCTTCTAACTGTACAGGAGTTCCAGGCTCTGTAACTCTTCTGTAAATTGAAAAGATAGTTCCTACAGAAACATTCACATCAATGTTTGAAGAACCATCTAAAGGATCAATTAAAACTACATATTTACTTAAATGACCGTTTTCTCCACATTTAATATCGATAAAATCATCATTTTCTTCAGAAGCAATTCCGCAAACAACTTCTCTTTGAGAAAGTGCAGTGATGAAAATATCGTTGGCAATTACATCAAGTTTTTGCTGTTCTTCACCCTGAATATTCTGATTTCCAGCAGCTCCTGCAATATCTACAATCCCTGCTTTATTTACTTCTCTATTTACTACTTTGGACGCCAGTCTTATAGCACTTAGAAGACGTGAAAATTCACCAGTGGAATACTGAAAATCTTCCTGTTTATCAATTAAAAATTCTCCTAGGGTCTGTAATGGTTGATCTGACATTTTTATGTTTTTTTACTTTAGTCCCAAATTTCGTAAATTTTATCACATTAAAAAACATTTTCGCACAAAAGACCTTACATCCTATTAATCAACATTATACCAACCAAATATTTTAACATCCATACTCAGTTGATGAAGATAACTATCCCCAAATCATACCCTTAAAGAGCAAATATTTCTTATACTTTACATCAATTTTAATTAAATCTTAATTCAATCCTGGCTCATCGCTATTTCATATCTCATCGTAATTCCATAATTTTGACATCCGAAAAAAAATTCAATGTTTTATATCTAACAATTTTATTCTTAACAATTTAATGAAAATTTTCAAGTTTGGAGGCGCATCAGTGAAAGATGCCGAAAGTGTAAAAAATGTATCTATGGTTCTTAGCAGCCAAGGTTTTGAAAAATGTCTACTTGTAATTTCAGCAATGGGGAAAACTACCAATGAGCTGGAAAAAGTAGTAGAATTGTATTTCAAAAAAGACAACTATCAAACTGAAATAGAGAATATAAAACAGAAACACATTGAAATAGCTAAGGGGCTTTTCTCGGACGATCATGCAGTTTTTGCAGAAATCAATTTGTTTTTTGATGATATTGTTTCTTTTTTAAGAAGAAATAAATCTCCCAATTATAATTTTGTTTACGATCAGGTTGTAAGCTGTGGAGAAATGATTTCCACTAAAATTGTAAGCGAATATCTGAATGATATACAATTTACCAATCAGTGGCTTGATGCAAGAGATTACATAAAAACAGATGATTCTTACAGAGACGGGAATGTCAACTGGCAAAAAACTGAGGAATTTATCTCAAATTTAAATCCTGATATCTGCTATGTAACACAGGGTTTCATCGGTTCTGATGATAATAATTTTACTGTAACTTTAGGAAGAGAAGGTTCAGATTACTCAGGAGCAATTTTTGCATATTGTCTTAATGCAACCGCAATGACTATCTGGAAAGACGTTCCGGGAGTAATGACAGGTGACCCGAGAATCTTTAAAGACGTTACGCTTTTATCTAATATCTCATACGAAGAGGCGATAGAAATGGCTTATTTTGGAGCGAGTGTAATCCACCCAAAAACATTGCAACCGCTTCAGCAAAAAAACATTCCTTTTTATGTGAAATCTTTTGTAGACCCTACAAAAGAAGGAACGAAAGTGGGTGTTTCTGAAAAAAACCAAAGCGAAGAATCTTATATTTTAAAAGACAATCAGACGTTGCTTAAAATTTCTACGAGAGACTTCTCTTTCATCGCAGAAGACCACATGAGCTTAATTTTCAACAATTTAGCTAAATACAAAATCAAAGTTTCTTTGATGCAGAATTCTGCAATTTCATTGGCATTATGTCTTGAAGATAAATTCCTTAAAATTGAGGAACTGAATAATGAACTTCAGAAAATTTTCAAAACAGATGTTATAAAAAATGTATCTTTATTTACTGTAAGAAATGCAAAAATGGAGAACATTGATAAATTTTACCAAGAAAAAAGTGTATTATTGGAACAGATTTCTAAGAATACGCTTCAAATGGTAACACTATAAAAACTAACTCGGACTAAACACACATGAGCTTAATATCGAAAAATGATTTAATCAAGGCTTCCGGCTTGCATAAAATAGGGTTCCTAAAAAACCCTGTGGCATCTGCTGTTATGAGCATTGCAAAAATAAATGAAGTCAACAGACTTTATGATAAGCTGAAAGACAAAGAGGGTAAAGATTTTTTCGATTCTTTCGTAAGAGAAAGAAATTTGAGCTATGTAGCTTTTGAAGAAGACTTAGCAAAAATACCGAAAACGGGTCCTTTTATATTGGTTTCTAATCATCCTCTTGGTGCGATTGACGGAATTTTAATGTGTAAAATTCTTTCAGAAGTTCGTCCGGATTTTAAAGTAATGGGAAATTTTCTTTTAGAAAAAATAAAACCCATGGAACCGTTTGTGATTGCTGTAAATCCTTTTGAAGGAAGAAAGGAAATCAGAAACAGTGCAACCGGGATGCGGGAAACACTGAAGCATCTTGAAAATGGCGGCTGTGTAGGAATTTTTCCTGCAGGAGAAGTTTCAAATAAAAATAATCCTTACGGAGAAATTCTCGACAGAGAGTGGGAAAAACCGGCTTTAAAGCTAATAAAAATGGCAAAAGTACCGGTTGTTCCTATGTATTTTCATGCTAAAAACAGTACTCTTTTTTATCAGGTAGCCAAGATTCACCCGAATTTACAGACCATTATGCTGCCTGCGGAAATGATGAATGACCGCGAAAAACCAATCCGTATCAGAATAGGAAAACCTATCACGGTAAAGGTAATGGATGAGATGGAAAATATTGAGGAATTGGGAGAGTTTCTGAAACGTAAGGTTTACATGATGAAATCTTATTATGAAAAACGAAAATCTCTCGCGCAGGCTATTAATCTCAAGAATTTATATGTAAAATTCCCTTTATTAAGAGAAGAAAACATTGTACAGAATATCATTGATGAAACTCCGAAAGAGGATATTATAAAAGACATCAATAAACTGAGAGGTACCGACAAAATGCTTTTCAGCAATGGTAATTATGAAATATATTTTACCCCTTACGAGCAGATTCCTTCTGTAATGAGGGAAATCGGAAGACAGAGAGAGCTTACCTTCCGTGCAGTGGGTGAAGGAAGTAACCTTCCGTTTGATCTTGATGAATACGACAAACATTATCATCATTTATTTTTGTGGGATAATGCCGCAGAAAAACTTGCAGGAGCCTATAGAATGGCTTTAGGAAGAGATGTGATGAAAAAGTTTGGAATCAAAGGTTTTTACACGAGTTCTCTTTTTGAGTTTGAACAAGACATTCATCCGTTTTTCAAGAAAGTAATTGAAATGGGACGTGCTTATATCTGTGAAGAATATCAGCAAAAACCACTTCCTCTATTCCTTTTGTGGCGTGGAATTGTACATGTTTGCTTAAGAAATCCTGATCATAAATTCCTGATGGGAGGTGTAAGTATTTCTAATAAATTTTCAGAATTTTCTAAATCTTTGATGATTGAGTTTATGCGTTCGAACTATTATGACTCTGCTGTAGCTCAATACATTACCCCAAGAAATGATTTTAAAGTAAAGCTTAGAGATCGTGATAAACATCTTTTTTTAGATGAAATGGAATCTGATTTAAATAAATTAGATAAAATCATTGATGATCTTGAGCCTGAATTGAGAATGCCGGTTTTGATAAAAAAATACATCAAGCAAAATGCAAAAGTAATTGCCTTTAATGTTGATCCAAACTTTAATGATGCGATTGACGGATTGATGTATATTAGAATAAGTGATCTTCCTGAAAGCACGATTAAGCCTGTTTTAGAGGAAATGAGTGAGCAAATAAGAAAAGAACAGGAAAATAATCAGACTGAAAATCAGTAGGTTTTAATTTATTGGCAAAAAAGTTTAATTAATATTTGCTTCATATGCCAAAACTTCCTACTTTTGCATCACTTTAAAACAACGAAGTAATTGGTTTCTTAGCTCAGTTGGTAGAGCAATGGATTGAAAATCCATGTGTCCCTGGTTCGATTCCTGGAGAAACCACTTAAACCGCCTTTCATTAGGCGGTTTTCTTTTCAAAACTGTTTAAAGTAAATTTGCAGATTATAATATTTATTATTACATTTGCACCACTTCAAAAATGAAGTATAAAACCAAATGGTTTCTTAGCTCAGTTGGTAGAGCAATGGATTGAAAATCCATGTGTCCCTGGTTCGATTCCTGGAGAAACCACTTAAACCGCCTTTTTTAGGGCGGTTTTTTTGTTTACTCTATTTTGGGAAAGTTTCGTTATTCATATAAAATCAAAATTAAGTATCTTCGCTTCTTTAAATTTATAATTAGAATGAAAAATATTATCTCCGGATTATTTATTTTTATCAATATTTTTATTTTGGCTCAGGAAGAAGGAATTAAATTTGACCAGAGTAATTTTAAAGACCTTCTTGCTAAAGCAAAAAAAGAAAAAAAACTTGTATTTATAGATGCTTACGCAGTTTGGTGTGGTCCGTGCAAAATGATGGACAAAAATGTTTTCACACAAAAATCGGTAGGAGATTATTTCAATAAAAACTTTGTGAGCTCAAGAATCGACATGGAAAAAGGCGAAGGAAGAGAAATTGCCCAAAAATTTTCGGTGCGCTCCTATCCTACTTTTCTTTTTTTAAATGGAGACGGAGACTTGGTCTCTCAAAATTACGGCTACATGGAACCAAGCCTTTTTCTTTCTATGGCACAAGATGTAAATGCCGTAAATTCTAAAGAAGGTTCATCTAAAGAAAGATTTGCTAAAGGTGAAAAGAGCCCGGAATTTCTAATTAATATTATGAAGCTTCATTCAAATTCAGATTATGAGTTTGCCAGAAAAGCTTCTGAAAGATATTTTGAAAACAAGCCAAAAAATGAAGAGTTTACAAAAGATGACGCAGGATTTTTATTCTATTTCCTTAAATCTTCTGAAGATCCAAATTATAAAACCTTTGTTACTAGAAAAACTGAAATTCTAAAGTTTCTACCTGAAGAAAATTATAATGAATTTAACAACCAACTTGTATTAGGAAAAGTTGTTGAAGAATCTATTGACGAGAAAAGTAAAAAAATCAACGATGCCTATTTTCTGAAAACGGCAGAACCTTTGGTTGGAAAAGAAGCTGCTTTAACAAAACTTAATCAAACTAAACTGGCTTACTACGAGCAAAATTCCAATTTCCCTGAGTATGAAAAAGTGGCTTTAGATTATTATAAAAACTCCGATACATTTGAACCGAATGAGCTTTTAAAAGCAGCATGGATATTTTCAGATCATGTAAAGACACCCTCTTCTTTGAAAAAAGCTGCAGAATGGGCTGAAAAATCGGTTATGCGTGGTGAAACATCGGAGAACACTTATATTTTAGCTAAAATTTACTTTAGTTTAGGAAGTAAAGATTTAGCTAAAAATTTTGCTGAGCAATCTAAAAATATTGCCAGTCAATCTGGTAAAGACGCAAGTTTAGCACAAGCATTATTAAATCAAATTAAATAAAATATACATTTTGAAGTATAAAATTTTTATAGTTGCATTAAGTTTATTTTCAGTAATAAATATTAATGCACAGGAAAATCAGGCAGAAGAAATAAAATCTGAAACTGATAAAAAAGTATACCTAAAAGGAAATGCTTTATTTGTTCCTATCGGAATTATTAACTTAGGTTTAGAGCATCAAATAAATCAAAAAATAACAGTACAAGGAGATGTTTTTATTTCTCCCTGGAAGTCATTTTCTGGTCATGAGCTACAATATTATTCTGCATCGATAGAAGGAAGATATTATTTCAGAGAAGCATTTGAGGGATGGTATTTAGGTGCAAACATTGGCGTATCTTCTTTTGTTTTACAGAAATGGAATTACTGGAACGATGATCCATACCCAAGTAAAAATGAAGAAAATGTAATCTATACAAACTCAAATCTTTATCAAAAAGGATATTCTTTTTTAGCGGGAATCACTGCAGGTTACCAGTTTAGACTGTCAGATAACTGGAGAATGGATTTATATGGTACTATAGGAACTTCACAGGACTTTTACAAAGGATATGACAGAGTATCAGGAAAAAGATATGATGAAAAACCTTATGGTTACAACAGAAGCGGCGAAATAATTCCTTACAGAGGAGGAGTAATGATTTCTTACAGATTAAAATAAAATGAAACTACTAGGAAGAAACCATATCATTATATCGGTTATTACATTTGCAATATTATTCCTGATGAATTACTTGGGAAATCATGAAGCCGATAAATTAGAACGTGCGTTAATGACCGCTTTTGCAGGCGTTATCGGTTTATCAATCGGACTTTTTATTCTGAATAAAGGAAAGGATGATAAAAATCCGCCACAGAATTTTGATTGAAAAATAGTGAATGGTCAAAGGTCAATCCGCGCTAATCTTGTGAATTTTAAAATGTATTTTAAGATTGACTAGCAAATCTACATAATTCATTAACAAATAAATAGCATAAAAAAGTCAACTGTAAAATTTACAGTTGACTTTTTTAATCTTGATAAACAATATATTTCTTTCTTATTTTTTCAAATTTCTCTAAATCTGATTTCCAGGAAGATTTAATTTCTCTTTCAGATTTGCCCGAGACAATTTGTTTTCTCAGCTCATCGCTTCCTGCTAAAGTATCAAAGAAAAGATTTTTAAGGAAGAAATCTTGTTGAGGGTTTTTGTAATTTTTATACGCCTTGATCAACCATTCCAGATTGATTTCTTGCAAGTTTTTAGAATGATCTGAAAGATTTTCTCCATAGCATAACTTCCCATTCAGAAAAGGGTCTTTTGCTCCAAAATTTGGTTTTGGAGTAAACTGGTAAGGCAGATCTTTTGTCCATGGTGAACCATACACCTGAAACGGAAGATCAGTTCCTCGTCCTACAGAAACTTGCGTTCCTTCAAAAAAACATAAGCTTGGGTATAAGTTAATTGATTTATCATTCGGTAAATTGGGCGAAGGCTTATCTAAAATTGCATAGCGCTTTTTCTTGTGATAATTCTTCATTTCAATCAAAGTATATTTTGCCTGAACTCCGTTTTTTAACCATTTTTCACCGTTTACCATTTTTCCGTATTCACCGATGGTTAAACCGTACACAACAGGAACTTCATGCATCCCGACAAAGCTTTCCCATTTTTTCTTTAAAACTGGTCCGTCAATATATCCGTCGTGAGGATTTGGTCGGTCCAGAACCATAATTTCTACATTATTTTCGGCTGCAGCTTCCATCAAATATGTTAAAGTTGAGATGTACGTATAAAATCTTACTCCAACATCCTGAATGTCGAAAACAACAACATCAATACCTTTTAATTGTTCCGGTTTTGGTTTTTTATTATTTCCGTAAAGAGAAACTATAGGAATTCCTGTCTTCACGTCTACTCCGTTTTTCACTTTTTCGCCTGCATCTGCATCTCCTCTGAAACCATGTTCAGGTGCAAAAATAGATTTGACATCGATTTTATTTTCAACTAAAAAATCAACAATACTTAAAGTATCTATCTTCATTGCTTTTGCACAACCTGTCGAAGGATCTTTTGCTGCATTATAATATTTCACTCTTGTTACAAGCCCAGTCTGGTTGGTTACTACCGCAACTTTTTTATTTTTTAGAAGTCCAAGATATTTTTCCGGTTGGTCTGCACCGGTTTTAAAACCCTCTTTATTTGATGTCTGAGAATAATATTGACTGAATACTCCTAAAAAAATTAGGCAAATAAGAACTAATGTTTTAATTTTGAAATTTAAATTCATAAGCTTGAAATTTCCATTATATTTCTCCCGAAAAATAGCGTTTTCCAAAGATAACAAAAATAACCTTTCTCGGGTTATCATCTTCATCGGCAGACTGTCTGTGGCTTTGGGAATTATCGTTTCGCTCATCACTGTTTCTACAGGATTGGGTTCAAAAAAAGCGATTAAAGAAAGACTGGGAGATTTCAGCGGTCATATTACGGTACGATCTACCAAATCAAATTCATCTTACAATACTTCAGTTCTAGATAATCAGGGATTAGATATTAAAAGTATTAAGGCATTTCCCGATGTTGCTACAGTTCAGGGATATGCAATGGTAACCGGAATTATGCGTAACGAACATAGTTTTGCCGGAATTATTTTCAAAGGTGTCGGTAAAGATTTTGACAGTTTACGATTTAAAAAATTCCTGACTGCCGGAAAAACCCCCTTCTTAAATGGCGAAGGTTATAATAACGGCGTTGTTATTTCAGAAAAAATTGCCAATGACCTTCATCTGAAAGTGAATGACAGCATCGTTACTGTTTTTTCAAAAGCTGATCAAAAACCAATTTACAGAAATTTTGAAGTCGTGGGAATTTACAAAACCGACATCAAGATGATTGATGATCAGTTTGTAGTAGGTGACATCAATCACGTAAGAAGAATTATGGATATGAAGCCTGATGAAATCGGGGGACTGGATGTATTCTTTAAAAACATTAATAATATCGATGAAGATTTTCCGCAGGTTGAAAAATTTATCGGCTATAAAAATTACGCAGAAAAAGCAACTGATAAATATCCGCAAATCAATGACTGGATCGGGCTTTTCGACACCAATATCGGGATTATTATTTCGATTATGCTTTTGGTAGTAATCATCAACATCATTATGGTATTGCTGATTTTAATTATTGAAAGAACCAACTCGATTGGTTTGCTAAAAACTTTAGGCGCAACCAACGGACAGATTCGTGCGACTTTTATCAATTATACTTTGATTATTATGGTTCCCGGACTTTTGTATGGAAACCTCATCGGTCTTGGACTTTTAATTACCCAAAAATACACAGGAATTATTAAATTAAATCCTGCCAATTATTACGTAAGCGTTGTTCCTGTAGACCTTAATCCGTGGATCATTATTTCTATTTCGGTAGGGATCTTAATTATTTCCGGAATGGCTTTGGTGATCCCAAGTTATCTGATCAGTAAAATTTCTCCTGTAAAAGCGATTAAGTATAATTAGTGAATTGTCAATTTAGCTTCGCTAGTGAATTGTGAATTATTAATTACAAATCTTGCTTTGTGTAAAGTTTGTCATTTCGTAGAAATCTAAGCTAATATTTTGCTATTCAACTGTTGAGATTCTTGCAGAATGACAAAGTAAGCGAATATTTGATATTAAATACTTTTGAGATTGCTTCGTCACTACGCTCCTCGCAATGACAAATAATTCTGATGGATACAAATATCGTAGCCCCGATTGCAGTGGAAATCCTTTTTTGAAAAAAAAGATTGCAACGGAAAGCGGGAAAAAGCTCCTAATTAAATTCGTGTGTAATAGCGTTGGAGAGTTTCGTCGAAATATTATTAATTCTTCATTTTTAATTATTAATTATCTGAAAACTGTATCTTTGCCACGCAGAAAAAACATTTATGAAATCGCTGTGTAGGCTCTTAAATCACAGAAGCTCACGAAAATAAGCGATAACATATGACCTTTAAAAAGACAATAAAAGCTACATATGAAATACGCAGAAAATATACTCGAAACCATTGGAAATACCCCTCTTGTAAAGCTTAATAAAGTTTTGGGTGAAGATTTCCCGGCATTGGTTTTGGCAAAAGTAGAAACTTTCAACCCCGGAAATTCGGTAAAAGACAGAATGGCTCTGAAAATGATTGAAGACGCCGAAAAAGACGGAAGACTAAAACCTGGAGGAACCATTATTGAAGGGACTTCAGGAAACACAGGGATGGGATTGGCTTTGGCAGCCATCATCAAAGGCTACAAATGTATTTTTGTGACCAACGCTAAACAGTCAAAAGAAAAATGTGATATTCTTCGTGCCGTTGGAGCTGAAGTGATCGTTTGTCCTACAGACGTAAAACCTACAGACCCACGTTCTTATTATTCAGTTTCAAAAAGATTGGCAAAAGAAACGGAGAACGGATGGTACGTTAACCAATATGATAATTTATCAAACAGAGCTGCTCATTACGAGTCTACCGCTCCGGAGATCTGGGAACAAACGGAAGGAAAACTGACTCATTTCGTAGTTGGAGCCGGAACGGGCGGTACTATTACAGGTTGTGGAACCTTCTTTAAGGAGAAAAATTCTGACATCAAAGTAATTGGTATCGATACGTATGGTTCTATCTTAAAAGAGATCCACGAAACGGGAGAGATCAATCTAGGAAACGCTTACAGCTACATTACAGAAGGTATTGGTGAAGATATTCTTCCTGAAAACTACGATATGTCTGTGATCGATCATTTCGAAAAAGTGACCGATAAAGACGGTGCTATCTACGCAAGAAAACTGGCTAAAGAAGAAGGTATTTTCTGTGGATATTCTGCAGGAAGTGCAATGGCAGCTTTGGTTCAGATGAAAGATCAGTTCACAAAAGATGATATCGTTGTGGTACTTCTTCACGATCACGGTTCAAGATACGTTGGGAAGATCTACAACGATGAATGGATGAAAGAAATGGGCTGGTTAGACTAATCGGCTTTTCATTATAAAACAAAACTCAGAGTATTTGCTCTGAGTTTTTTATTTATTTCTAAATCTATTGTCAATAAGATGTTGATTATCGTCTTAAGGACATTTAGTTCTCTATTTCAAAACATTAGTCTGTACCGCCTGTTTCAGCAATTCGAAATCGGCCTCCTGCATTGATTTTTTGGGAAACATGTAATTGAATTTTCCTTCTAAGCCGATAAATTTATCGCTAATCTCGGCTGCTGTAAATTCTGTCCAAAGACTGGTTTCTTTATTGTCGTTAAGGTTTACTTTAAAAACTTTAGTATTAAACTGAATTTGATAAATTTCTGTATTTTCAAGAGTTTTAAGGTATTTAACCACTTCTTTTTTCCATTTTGACACCTTGTTGATTGCTAAAGATAAATAGACCGCACAAAGCAGGAAAAGAAAACTCACAAAGTATAAAATCCCGAATTTTTCTTTACTTAAATCATCTTTAAAGTAAAATAAAACCAACAAAATAACAGCAACTACGATTGTAGTGATCAGTTTTCCTTTCACGGTAGGTGAGAAAAAAAGACTTCCCTGATCTCCATGAAGGTAAATCTCTTCAAAATCTTTTTTGTTGATCTGTAAATTAATGATTTTATCGTCATTGAGTCTGGCCATAGAATGAGTTTTATAGTTTACAAAACTAAATTAAATATCTTCATATTTCTCATTTATTGCCGAAAGTTTTTGCATTAATTCACGGTTGACCTGATTTAAATTTTTCATTTTCTGAAGCATATTGTTGATAACTTCCAAACCGGGAAGATTAATTTCTAAGTCATAATGCCAATTGGCAAATCTCTCAAATGTAGGAAGATCTTCGTACATCAGATACCGAATTTCATTATCCGTTTCTATATTAAGCAAGCCGGAATCTACCAATTCATCAAAAAAAGTAATTTCAATATTATAAATCTGTACGAGCTCTTCGCGTGATATTCTTTCACTCATAGCTTAGGAATTTTTAAGTTGTTCAAAAAGTTCTTTCTGCTTGTCTGTAAGATCAGTCGGTAATTTTACATCATAGGTTGCAAACAGATCACCGAACTGTTCTTCTTTTTTATAGACCGGAAAGCCTTTTCCTTTTAATCTTACCGTTGTTCCGTTTTGGATTCCGGGTTTTACTTTCAGATTAACACTTCCGTCCAAAGTATTTACAGTAACTTCGCCACCTAAAACTGCGGTGTAAAGATCTATCGTCACTTTAGTTTTCAAATCATCTCCCACTCTTTCAAAATTAGGATCCGGATTAATATTAAAAGTAATGTACAAATCTCCACTTGGTCCGCCATTAACACCCGGATTTCCATGACCTTTTAATTTTATTTGCTGTCCGTCATAAACTCCTGCAGGAATCGTAATTCTTACTTTTTTACCATTGATATCAAAAGTTTGCTGATGAGTTGTTGCGGCATCTTTTAGGTTTAAATTTAATTCAGCCTGAACATCCTGACCTTTAAACTTTCCGGAAGCACTTCCGCGCGAACTTCTTCCGAAACCTCCTCCTGCTCCGCCAAACATACTTTGGAAAAAATCTGAAAAATCTTCACCTTCCCCGAAATCAGCACCAGAAAATCCGCCGCCGTAATTTCCGCCTTGATATTGCTGTCTTTGCTGTTGCTGTGCTTTTTCGTATTCTTCACCATGCTTCCAGTTTTCACCGTATTTATCGTATTTGGCACGATTCTCAGGATTACTGAGTACTTCATTAGCTTCATTCAGCTCTTTAAACTGTTTTTCTGCTTCTTTGTCGTTCGGATTAAGGTCTGGATGCAGTTTTCTTGCCTGCTTTCGGTACGCTTTTTTAATATCGTCCTGCGTTGCGCTTTTGTCTACGCCTAAAATTTTATAATAATCTATATAAGCCATAGAAACGAATGTTTACTCAAATTTAGAAAAATTAAGGCGAACATACCTCTTAGAAATTGTTAAAAATAAATCTATCTTTGATAAAAATCAGGCATAAAATCGCAATTACTTATTTGAATCTCAAATACCAATTAAATTAGACGATTACATATTGCTTAAAAACAATAAATATCCACCTATGAAAGAAGTTTTAAAAAACTATTCCGGAATTTTGCTTTTACTTATTGGAATTACCGTAGGAAGCATTATCGGTATTGTGGCACCACAAATCGTGGAATTTATAAAACCGCTTGGTGATATTTTTCTTAATCTTCTTTTTGTAAGTGTTGTTCCACTTGTATTTTTTGCCGTTTCCAATTCTATTGCTTCTCTTGAGCAGGAATCTAAGTTTGGTAAAATTCTTTTAATAATGTCTTTTACATTCTTATTCTTCATACTGACTGCTGCCCTTTTCACCATTGGTACGGTGTACCTTTTTCCCGTTTCATCGATATCAGGAAGTACAGAATTGATTGCAGAAGCCACCAAAGAAGAAAACTGGGGTGATAGAATTGTAAGCTTTTTTACCGTAGGTGAGTTTACAGAATTGTTTTCACGAAAAAATATGTTGGCTCTTCTTATTTTTGCCTTCCTCACCGGTTTTGCAGCCAGAAAATCAGGTGAAAGCGGAAAACCTTTCAGAGTTTTTATTGCTTCAGGCTATGAAGTAATGAAAGAACTTCTTATCATGATCATGAAAATTGCACCCATCGGTTTGGGAGCCTACTTTGCTTACCAAGTTGCCACATTAGGACCTCAGCTTTTTGGTTTTTATGCTAAACCACTTGGCTTATATTACGTTGCAGGAATTATTTACTTCTTTGTATTTTTCACACTTTATGCATTTATGGCAAACGGACAAAACGGAATTAAAAGTTTCTGGAAAAACGCCATTCTTCCTACCTTAACCGCTTTAAGTACATGCAGCAGTTTTGCAACAATGCCCACGAATTTAGTAGCTGCATCAAAAATCGGAATTCCAAGTTCGATTGCCAATTTGGTGATACCGATTGGAACGACATTGCATAAAAACGGTTCGTCGATGTCTTCGATTATTAAAATATATGTGGCTTTTCAGATTATCGGGAGAGATTTTTTTGAACCTTCCAATCTTTTATTGGCTTTAGGGATCACTGTTTTTGTAAGTATCGTTGCCGGAGGAATTCCGAATGGCGGTTATATTGGCGAAATGCTGATGATTTCTGTATACAGTTTACCACAGGAAGCCATTCCTGCAGTTATTATTATCGGGACTTTGGTAGATCCATTGGCAACAGTTTTAAATGCTGTTGGAGATATTGTAGCGGCGATGTTTGTGAATCGGTTTGTGAAGGTCTGATTTTTTTAAAACACTAATTACACGAATTTTTTTGCACGAATTTTCACTAATGATTTTATAGCTTAATAAGCTGCGTAATTTGCCAAATCTGCGTGAGATTTTTTAATTTCTATCTCGCAAATTATGCTGAATCAGCAGATTTTATTCACTTCGTCTTACATCCTCAAGATTTCCAAGTTCTTCAAGCGTGAACAATCTGTAATGAACTTTAAACGTTTTGCCTAAAGGAGTTTCAAGGGAAAATCCGCCCGGTCCGAAACCTTCTAAAATATCTAATGTAAAATGAGAATATTTCCAATATTCGAAAAGATCACGGTCGATCCAAAATTCATGTCCATTGATGGTTCCTATCATAGCGTCATTCATTCTTGGGAAGTAGCCGCCTTTTTCAAAACATTGTGGCTGTGTTCCCTCGCAACAGCCTCCTGCTTGATAAAACATCAAATCACCATGTTTTTTTTCTAATTCCCAAATCAGCTCTAAAGCTTTTTCTGTTACTGAAAGTCTTGATATTTTATTTGTTTCCATTTTATTTTCTTTTTATTGATTGGTTTTTTCAATCAAGTATAACATAGTTTTTGTCATTCCGTAGGAATCTACACTTAATTAAATTAAAAATTGTTAGAAATAATTTTTTTTAATTTTTAAGTAATTGTTTCAATCCATTATTTTTTGAGATTGCTTCGTCGCTTCGCTCCTCGCAATGACAATTTATAAAGTTAAAAAACCTGACAACATAAAATTGTCAGGTCCCACTAAACTTCAATATACTCTAATTTGCTGAGCCAGCAATATCTAAGACTATTCTGCCATCAATTTGTCCGGCCTTCATTTTATCAAATACTTCATTGATGTCTTCTAATTTTGCTGCTGTGACAGTTGCTTTTACCAAACCTTCATTGGCAAAATCTAATGCTTCCTGCATATCTTTTCTCGTTCCAACAATAGAACCTCTTACGGTAATTCTTTTAAGAACGGTCTCAAATATCGGAAGTTCAAACGAACCTGGAGGAAGACCATTCAAAGCAATGGTTCCTTTTCTTCTGAGAACGTCGATCCCCTGTTTAAAAGCTATAGGCGAAACAGCCGTGATCAATGCGCCGTGCATTCCGCCGACTTCCTTATGTAAATACTCTCCAGGATCTGTGTTTTTTGCATTGACCACTAAATCTGCTCCTAATTTTTTTGCTAATTCTAATTTATCATCCGCTACATCAATTGCTGCAACGTGCATTCCCATTGCTTTTGCATACTGAACTGCAACATGTCCTAATCCGCCTATTCCTGAGATTGCAACCCATTCTCCGGGTTTTGTTTCTGTTTCTTTTAAGCCTTTATAAACAGTCACTCCAGCGCAAAGAATCGGTGCAATTTCCAAGAAGTTGACATTTGATTTTAAATGTCCTACATATCTTGAATCGGCAATCACATATTCTGCAAAACCTCCATCTACACTATACCCACCATTTTTCTGAGCTTCACACAATGTCTCCCATCCTGTAATGCAGTAATCACAACATCCACAAGCTGAATACAACCAAGGAACTCCTACTGCATCTCCTTCTTTTACGTGAGCTTCCGGTCCGCAAGCCACTACAATTCCTACTCCTTCATGACCGGGAATTAATGGCATTTTTGGTTTTGCAGGCCAATCTCCGTCTACTGCATGCAAATCGGTATGACAAACACCACAGGCGATTACTTTTACCAATACTTCATATCTTCCGGGTTCTCTTACCGGAACTTCCATAATTTTTAACGGCTGTCCGTAGCCTTGAACTACGGCGGCTTTCATTGTTTTTGGAATCATAGTTTTTACTTTTTATTAGATTTATTTTAATTTGTTAATCGTTGTTCTTTTTTAACGCAAAGATTTATTTTGAAGCTGCATATTTTAAAGGAGCAAAGGATGAAATCAATGAATTGATTCTGATGAAGCTTTTGCTTGCTTGAGATTCTTTCTATCTACTTTTTATTAGGCTGACTTTTATTCTTGTTATTCAATTATCTTTATTAAAAAGCCTTGTCATGGTTCAGAACCTTGACAAGGCTCATGAGAATAAAATTCATAAGAATTCCTGCTCATCTAATTTGGGTAAGATAAGTGAGAAATAAGTCTGCTTTTGCGTGAGGGATAGGAAGGGTCTCGCTGAAAGCGAGAGTGCGGAGCGAAGCGGAGTACCGAAACGAAGTGCAGCCCTGAATAGCCCGACCGTTTTGCCCTGACCAAAGCCAAGGCAAACGGGCACGCCCCTAGTATTTAAAAATTAAAAGAATCCTAATTTGTTTTTGTTGTATGAAATCAACATGTTTTTGGTTTGACGGTAATGGTCTAACATCATTTTGTGGTTTTCTCTACCGATACCCGACTGTTTGTACCCTCCAAACGGAGCTCCTGCAGGATATGAGTGATATTGATTGACCCAAACTCTACCCGCCTGAATCTGACGCGGCACATTGTACAACTGGTGTGCATCTCTCGTCCAAACTCCTGCTCCCAATCCGTAAATGGTATCGTTGGCGATTTTGATTCCTTCTTCTTCGTCTTTGAAGGTTGTGAACGCCAGAACAGGTCCGAAAATTTCTTCCTGGAAGATTCTCATTCTGTTGTTTCCTTTGAAAATAGTCGGCTGAATGTAATATCCTTCATCTAAACCTTCTCCAACATGATTTACATCGCCACCCACTAAAACTTCAGCGCCTTCTTCTTTACCCAATTTGATATAAGATAGAATCTTATCTTTCTGAATTTTTGAAGCCTGAGCTCCCATCATTACCGTTTTATCTAAAGGATTTCCTACTTTAATGGCTTTTACTCTTTCGATAACTTTTGCAATGAAAGCGTCTGCAATATCTTCCTGTACCAATAATCTTGACGGACAAGTACAAATCTCACCCTGATTTAAAGCGAAAAGCACTGCTCCTTCAATTGCTTTGTCTAAAAATGCATCGTCTGCATCCATTACCGAACTGAAGAATACGTTTGGAGATTTACCTCCCAATTCTAAAGTCACCGGAATGATATTTTCTGTTGCATACTGCATTACCAAACGACCTGTTGCTGTAGAACCTGTAAACGCTGCTTTGTTTACTTTTGGATTGGTTACTAAAGCTCTTCCTAATTCTGCTCCGAAACCATTAACGATATTCACAACTCCCGCCGGAAGTAAATCGCCAATGAGTTCCATTAAAACCAAAATAGAGACAGGTGTACTTTCTGCAGGCTTTAAAACTACGCAATTTCCTGCTGCCAAAGCCGGAGCTAATTTCCAAACCGCCATAAGAATTGGGAAATTCCAAGGAATAATTTGTGCAATGACGCCCAATGGTTCATGAACGATTAATGAAACTGTGTCTTTATCTAATTCGTTATGAGAACCTTCTTCTGCTCGGATGACCGATGCAAAATACCTGAAATGGTCAACAGCCAAAGGAATATCTGCCGCTAAAGTTTCTCTTACTGCTTTACCGTTATCAATTGTCTCAACGGTTGCGATATATTCTAAATTCTGCTCAATCTTATCGGCAATTTTATTCAGAATGATGCTTCTTTCTGTAGATGACGTGTCTTTCCAGGTTTGGAATGCTTTTTCTGCTGCATTTACTGCTAATTCTAAATCTTCTTTTGATGAGTGAGCTGCCTGAGTGAAAACTTTTCCGTCAACCGGCGAAACTACATCAAAATACTGCCCGTTAACCGGTGCTGTAAACTTTCCGTCAATATAATTATTGTATTGATCTTTAAACTCCGGCCACTGTAAAGTGGTAGATGATTGTTGTTCTGTTGTTGTGCTCATATTAGTAAGTTTAATTTTATCTAAAGCCAAATTACACACAGATAAGAGAATTGAATAGCAGAATCCTACAAAAGAATACTAAAATCCTACATCATTCTAATTTTATCATTTCATTAACAAAGAATTCCTCAATTAATTTCTATATTTGAATATACAGGTCTTGAAAAATGTTTAGAAATGAATGATAACAAGTTTTTATTAAATACTCCTGAATTAAAGAAGGAAAGCCAGCTTCTGAACTTGGTTGAAAACCAGACATTATTCAATCTAAATAATTGTGAATTCAGTATTTACGAAACCCACAAGTCTGCTTACGGCGTAAAACTGCACTTTGACAATATTGCATTCACAGCAATGCTTCGCGGTAAAAAGCATATGAAGCTGGAAAATAAGACCAATTATTTTGATTATCATCCCGGAGAAAGTGTTTTGGTCGCTCCCGGAGAAACCATGGTCATCGATTTTCCTGATGCAGACGAAACTCCTTCTCAATGTATTTCTTTAAGCTTAAACCCGGAATTTATTGAAAATTCTCTGAATCATCTCAACTACAATCTTCCAAAAGTAGACGAAACCTCAACATGGAATATGCAACTGGATGAATATTTTCTGTTTAATAATCAGTCTTTAGTTTCTGCCACAAACAATATTATGAGAATTGCGATGGATGATAATTCGCAGAAAGATATTATGGCAGATTTTGCTTTAAAAGAATTATTAATCAGGCTGATGCAAACTCAGGCAAGAACTATGGTAGAAAAAAATATTGCTAAAAATAAATCAAGAATCGGGTTTGTGGTAGATTATATCAAGAAAAATATTCACCAAAAACTTTCTATTGACAGCATTGCGAAATTGGCTTACGTAAGCAAATCTAATTTCTTTAAAATGTTTAAAGATGAACTGGGAACTTCGCCCAATGATTTTATTCTTCAGGAACGCATTAACAGGGCAAAAGAACTTTTAGCTTTAAATAACAGCATCAAGGAAACCGCTTTTCAAACCGGTTTTTCTGATACCAATTATTTCACACGGGTTTTTAAACAATTGGTTGGAGTAACGCCAAAAAGTTATCAGAATAAAATTATTATTTAGACTTTTTATGAGGTTTTTCGCTCTTTTTATAGTTTTCTTACTTACACAAAATTTTTTAGCTCAAAATATAAAAATTGAATATCGGAATTCAGGCTATCAAAGTGATGGAAGTGGAATTTATGACAATCAAGAAATTATCAAAATTTATCCCGAAAAGAATAATTATAAGTTAGAATTTACACAACTAAAGAAATTCTACATTTACAACGATTCCACTAAAAAAGATACCAGATTATCAATCAATGAAATTCATACTACAAAAAGGAATTTAAAAAGTTCTCTCGTTGATAATTTAATCTCCGAATTAGGTCAAAATAAAAATAATTTCGATTACGAGCTAATCAGAAAACAAATAAAGTCATCAATATCAAAACAAGATATCATTAAACTAATTAAAGTAAATGATATTTTCTACAAAATTGGAGATGAACAAACAAAGGAAATTAATAAATCTGGAAAACAGAAAATAAAAGATATTAAAGAGTTCAAACTATTTGATAAATATCTTGAATTCATTAAGCCATCTGACTCAATTATAACAGTTTATTCACATGGATTGAATTCAGCCATAATTAGTTATCAAAACGAAAAATATATACTTAATTTTTTAAATCCTTTGGGACAACCAATAGATGGAAAAAAATTATCTGTTAATTTAGATGTCAACACCGCTTTAAATAAAATACTTCCAGAAAAATCACTTTTAAGAAAAAACTTGACCGCAGATTCTTTATTAGACAAATATATTTATTGGTATTTAGATAATTATTATAAATATTAAAAAACAAAGCACCTCAAAAGAGATGCTTTTCTATTTATCCTTTATAACCATAATACCTCGCTCCTTTCAACACAGGATTTTCCAATTCTACAGATTCTAAACCAAATCCGTTGTAATCTGGATTTACAGAATATTCCAATTGTTTTCTGTGAAGCTTTTCGTAAGTATCAAAATCAATGGCTAAACGGTTTTTAAGATTTTCAAATAAATCCCATTTTGCAACCACATTTTTCCAATTTTCAGAAACTTTTCCAGCAAAAACTTTTGATTTTGAACCGCTTCCGTAACCAACAAATCCTATTTCTTCATCAGCCAATTCTTCGTTTTCATTAAAAGAAGTCTGTAAACCTGAAAGTAAAGCCATAAAAATCGAAGCAGTGTACATATTTCCTATCTCCGAAGATGCACGTTGTGTTTTTTCAATTTTACTGTTGATGAATTCGATATAATTTTCAGACTTTGCAACTGCTTTTTGTTCGTCAGCATTTGAATAAGGAAGTCCGTTTTCTAAGCTGTAAATTTCTGTAAAAACTCTTTTCCCATGAAATGCATACGGAAGGTGGAAAATAAGATATTTCCAATTCTCAGAAGGTTTTGTTTTGCCTGAAACTTCCTCATAATGCTGATAAGCTTCCCTAATCCTATCCTGATAACATTGGTTGGAATATTGCCCGTCAAAAACAGGTTCATCCGTGAAAATTTCTATTTTGTCAGGAAAAGATTCAGGAGCGTTTGCCAAATCTTCTTTTTTGAAATGTCTTCTAGGTTTAAAAAAATCAAAAACAGATTCTGTAGCAACCCCCCAATTATTTTCAATCTCAATTAAATTAGATTTTGCAGAAACCAATAAAGCAACTGCACCTCCACCTTGAGTATATTCACCGGAAGAAGCCAGCTCATATTTAGCATAATCACTTGCAATAACCACTGCTTTTTTATCAGGATTTACTCTTACAAAATCTAAAGAATTGTGAAGTGCATCAACCGCGCCAATGCAAGCGAAAGTCATATCTACCACATCACAGTTTTTGAAACATCTTTCTCCAAACTCTGCTTCCAAAACTTTTTCTACCATCTGCATTGCATAAGAAGCTGTTGGCTTAGCGGCATCGATTGCGCTCTCTGTTCCTAAATAAATACGGGAGATTTCTTTTGGATTGATTTTATAGTCTTTTATTAATTTTAATAAAGCTTCTGCAGCGAATGTAGCAGCATCTTCATGTAGATCGGGGAAACCCATTTTATGTAAGCCTAATCCTTTTTCCAGTTTTGCAGGTTCAATTCCTCTTTTTTCTGCTAAATCTTTAATTTCCAAATACAAAGAAGGCACATAATAAGTTGCTGCCTCAATTCCAAAACTCATAATCGTCAAATTTTAAACTAATTTATGAAAGATGTAATAAAAAACACTGGAGAATCGTCTATTTTTTTACCGATTACACAAAATTTCATCAATAAAAAAGCACCTCATGAGAGATGCTTTAGTTATGATATAGATATTTATCTATTTAAAATTTTCAATCGCTCTATTGATTGCGTCAATTTGCGGATTGATGCTTGATGCTTTTTGCGGATTCTGCTTAAGAAGTTCCATTTTCTTATTCAGACCGTCTTTCAGCATTTGAGTAATCATCATTTTTACTTGCGGATTATCTCCCATTTGTCCTTTAGCCTGATCTAAAATTTTTGTAATACTTTCTGTAGCTTTTAAATTATCCGAAGACATAATCCAGTTATAGCCTTCTTCAGCCACTTTTCCCAATTCAGGATTCTGGAATTTCACAAAAGGATAAAATGCTGCAATCGAAGCAATATTTGCCATCTGAGAAGTCACTTTATTTTTAACCACGACAGGCAATAACTGAGTAAGCATTTCTTCAGAAGCACCATCCAATTCAATTTTATCAGCTAAACCATTTACTTTTGAAGGGTCAACAGCAATAATTGCCGCCAGAGAGTTTACTTTTACAGAATTGGAAACCGCATTTACACCTTTTTCAAAAATCGGGACATATTTCTTGTCTTTCGTTTTCGCCAAAGCCGCAATTGCAACACCCTGAACCAAAGTTTTAGGATCATTTGAAGCCAGTTTTTCGACATCGCTTCCCAAAGCTTTCATTTGCTCAGAATTACTTAGATCCATCAACTCCAAAGCCTTCATTCTGATTCTGAAGAAAGGATCTTTTATAGCTGCTGCCAATAATTTTGTAGCCGCAGGATTTTTTCCTACCTGATCCTTTATCGCATTTAAAGCATTGTATCTGCTTTTAAATTCTTTAGAATTGGTAAACTGCAGGAAATTCTGTTCCGGAGTTTTAGATTCAGTAACATCAGCTACCAAGACTCCGTCTGCATTGATGTTAATTAAATCCGGATTTTTAGACGAATCGAATGTAAATGTATTTTTTGCAGTCGCATTCGCCCAAACATTATATCTTTTTGGCTTACCGTTATCATAAACATCAATAGCTAAAGGAAATTCAAAAGGTAGATCCTGAGATTGATTCAAAGTAACCGTAACCTGTTTTTTTACAGGCTCAAAAGTATAAGTGTAATTTAGTTTAGGATTTCCGCTTCCGAAATACCACTGATTGAAGAACCAGTTTAAATCTTTACCTGAAACTTTTTCAAAAGATAATCTCAACTGATGTGCTTCGGCATTTTTGTATTCATTGGTTTTCAGATAATCTGTAACTCCTGCGAAGAATGCATCATCACCAAGATAGTTTCTCAACATATGAAGAATTCCGCCTCCTTTTTGATAGGTTACCAAATCGAAAACATCTTCACGAGAACCGTAATCAAATCTTACTAAATCTTTTTTGAAATCTGAAGGATTATGAATGTAATGATTCACATCTTCCATCTGATGATAATCTGCTTGGTCTTTTCCGTATTTGTATTCGTTCCAAAGGTATTCTGAATAGTTAGCGAAAGATTCATTCACTGTAAGATTACTCCAGCTTTCTGCAGTAACTAAATCTCCAAACCAGTGGTGGAACAATTCATGAGCGATGGTATCTTCCCATTTGTTTTCATCAATTAATTGTCCCGGTTTTTGAAGAATATCACTTCCGTGAAGCGTTGCAGTGGTATTTTCCATCGCTCCAGAAACGTAATCTCTACCAGAAATTTGAGCATATTTTGCCCAAGGATAATCGTAGCCTAATTTTTTAGAGAAAAAATCGATCATTTCCGGTGTGTTTCCGTAAATCTGTTTTGCATATGGTTCGTATGCTTTTTCGATATAATAATCTACAGGAATATTTTTCCATTTGTCTTTTACAACAGCATAATCACCAACTCCCATAAAGAAAAGGTAGGTAGAATGCCTCTTATCCATCACCCAATGGTCGGTTCTTAAATCGTTGGATTCTTTTTTAGATTCTTTTAAAATCCCATTAGAAAGAGTAACATATTTATCAGGAACCGTCATGAAGATTTCCTGAGTGGTCTTCTGATTCGGTTTATCGATTGTTGGAAACCAAGCTGAAGAAGATTCAGTTTCACCCTGAGTCCAGATTTGCGTTGGTTTATCAGCTTCTTTACCTTGAGCATTGATGAAATAAAGACCTTTTGCATCGTTGATTGCCGCACTTCCCTCTTGTTTCACTTCATTCGGACGGGAAGTGTATTTGATGTAAACCGTATAATCCTGATTTCTTGTATACGCTTTATCTAAATTTATCTTTAAAACATCATTTTTATAATCATATTTTAAAGGAGATTTTTTACCGTTATTATCTAAAGCCACTTCATGAATCAACATTCCTTTTGCATCAAGCGTCAATTCATTAGAAGGATAAAAGTACGGAGAAGCTGTTAACCATTCTTCACCATTCATCTGCTCTTTTTGATAATCAAAATTGACTTTAAGTTTAGTGTGTTTAAGCTCTGTAACTTTTGTATGCGTTGCTCTGTAGACTTTTTCTCTTCCCGAAGTTTCTGTTTGTGCAGATACATTTGCGGAGAATAAAACTCCCAGTATTGCGATAGATAAAATGGCTTTTCTCATCCTTTTCTATATTATTATTTTTTTTTGAATTATTTTTTAATCAGAATATCAAAAATATCGTTGACCAATGTTTCGTAATCACCTTTTTTCAACTGCTCTTTAGTTTTGCAAACGCTTTTTTCAGTTCACTTTCCGGATTTTCATCGTCGATAATTTCAATATCATTAATTCCTTTCACCTGAAGCAAAAGTTCTTTTAATTTTTCAACATCCGTATTTTCTTCAATGGTGATTTTTAGTGATTTCATAAGTGATAAGTAGAAATTTTGGCGTGAAAGTTACAAAAAAAGTGAAGTTTTGTACTTCACTCTATCCTTTATTAAGGAGATTTTTTAAATTATCAGGATTACCTTTCGATGGCAGAAATAATAAAACTTCGACAGAATCAATTTTAATATCAAAATATACTTTTACTTGTTTCTTTCCTAATAAAGCAAATCGTAGTTTGTTATCTGAGTTTACTGTAGGATAAGAAATTATTTTGTCATTTAATGATTGTTTGAATTTCTCCAAATCTTTCTTAAACAATTTTAATTCTCTTTCACTCCATCGGTGATTCAAAAAATCAGTGATTTCTTGAAGACTTTTAATAGCATCTTTCGAAAAAACAATTTTCATTTCTTATTAAAAATCGAATCAATTAATTCTTCCGAAAACTCTTCATATTCGCCATTTTTAATTTGATTTCTGCTTTGCTCAATTACTTTTGCAAAGGCTTCTGAATTCTCAAGCTCTTCCCACGAATAAGTTTTATCGTTTTCAGAAATCTCAATATGATTAATTCCTTTTATCTGAGACAAAAGTTTTTTAATGAAAGGAATATCTGCATATTCGTCTAAACTGATTTTAATTTCCATAATTTCAGGATTTTAATCAAAGTTAATGATTTTATTACTAAAAAATTATATCGCAACAGGAGCTTTAATTCCCGGATGCGGATCGTAATTTTCTAAAGTAAAATCTTCAAAATTAAAATCAAAAATATCTTTAATTTCGGGATTGAGTTTCATTGTTGGCAAAGCTCGTGTCTCTCTGGAAAGTTGTTTGTTAACCTGTTCAAAATGATTATTGTAAATATGTACATCCCCAAAAGTATGTACATAATCACCAACTTCAAGACCTGTAACCTGCGCAACCATCATCAATAAAAGCGCATAACTTGCAATATTGAAAGGAACACCCAAGAAAACATCTGCACTTCTTTGGTACAATTGAAGCGACAATTTTCCATCTGCTACATAAAACTGAAATAAAGCATGGCAAGGTGCCAAAGCCATATTCGGAATTTCGGCAGCGTTCCATGCAGAAACAATTAATCTTCTGGAATCAGGATTTTTTTTGATTTGTTCGATTACTTCAGAAAATTGGTCAACCACTTTTCCGTCGGCGCCGCTCCAACTTCTCCATTGTGCGCCGTAAACTGGACCCAAATCTCCATTTTCATCAGCCCACTCGTTCCAAATAGAAACTCCGTTATCGGTAAGATATTTGATATTGGTATCTCCTTTTATAAACCAAAGCAATTCATAGATAATAGATTTCAAATGAACCTTTTTGGTCGTAACCAAAGGAAATCCTTTTGATAAATCGTAACGTAACTGATATCCAAAAACACTTCTTGTTCCTGTTCCTGTTCTGTCGGTTTTATCGGTTCCGTTATCTAAAATATGCTGAAGTAAATCGAGGTAGTTTTGCATTGCGAAAAATTATCCCTCAAATTTAGAAAAAACTAAGTTTAAAATCTTCATTTCAAAACTAAAGTTATCCATATCAATACGATTTCAATTTTCTATCAAAAAAAGCATCCACAAAAAATGAATGCTTCTATAAATTTATTTTTAACGAAATTAAACTGCTGTGTAACCTCCATCAACCAAATAATAACCTCCCGTCATAAAAGATGATTTATCAGAACTTAAGAAAAGAACCAATTCTGCAACTTCTTCAGACTTTCCTAATCTTCCCATCGGATGTTTTGCAATCAATGTTTTTTTATGTTCTTCATCCAATTGATTTAAAAGAGGGGTATCAATATAACCAGGTCCAACCGCATTACAACGAATATTTTTCTGGCCATATTCTGCTCCGATATTTTTTGTTAAACCCACAACAGCGTGTTTAGTAGAAGTATAAGCTGATGATAATGGAGCCGCAACTGTTCCGTGAATTGATGCGATGTTTACGATAACACCACCTCCATTTTTTTCCATTTGCGTCAATTCGTATTTACAACCGTAGAAAACGCCATCGAGATTAATATCAATTACTTTTTTCCATCCATCAAGACTGTAATCTCCCGTTTGGTTTGCTTCACCGCCAATTCCGGCATTGTTACAAGCAATATCTAATCTTCCGTAAGTATCAACGGTAGCTTTTACCAAAGCTTCAACCTGTTCCGGATTTGAAGTATCGGCTTTTACAAAACTTGCTTCACCGCCTTCCGATTTTATCTGTTCAACTGCAGATTTCCCATGCTCTTCATTAATGTCTGAAACGATAACTTTTGCTCCTTCTTGAGCGTATAATTTTGCGATAGCAAGTCCAATTCCTGAACCCGCACCAGTAACCAATGCTACTTTATTATTTAAAATTTTCATAATAAATGATATTTAATTATGATATTAAATCAACAAAAATTATGCAAACAGAGGTTTTTAAAAGTTAATAAATTCACAAATGATTCTTTTTGAATCAATGATATTTTCAAACTTAAAACTACTGAAGCTCAATAATTTTCTGATTCATCGTATTGAGCGAAAAAGAATCGTTTTCCTGTTTTCCATTCATTGCTTTTGCTAAGGGAGATTCCGGAGAAATACAGATAATTTTTTGATTTTCAAAAGTAATTTCACCCAAAGAAACCGAAATAAAAAACAAACCTTTTTCAGTTTTTACAACCGCGCCTTTTTCTGCTTTTTCCGACTGTTTTGGAAGTATTGTTTTCAGAAAATCCTGTTGCTTCAAAACCTCATTTAATTGAACCTGAAGATTATTGATTTCCTGCTGAAGCATTTCTCTTCCTGTTTCATATTTATCTCCCATTGAACTTTTCGTATCGTTGCTTGATGCACGAGTTTCAGAGATCAGTTTCTCGAAGTTGTTTATTTTTTCAGAGAGTTTTAATTTAACAATATTGATAAGTGAAGATTTGTTCATATTAAATTTTGGCTAAAGCCTTTTCTTTAATTCATTAAAAAAACGGGCTAAAGCCCGCTCTATTTATAATATATTTTTAAAGTTATGTATTTTGATTTAATCTTAAAAGAAAAACTTAGCTTATAACTTTATGCCAATTTATTTTTCAAAAACTGCGTAATCAGAAACCTTAAAACTAAAGTTTTTACCGTTGTTGAAATCTCTTTTCGTTCCATCAAAAATATTTTTAAAAGCTCCGGTTACATTTTCATCCTCAATGGTAAATTCTACGTTCTCTTTTGAAAAATTGAGCACCACTAAAACTTCATTCCACTTATTTTTTCTGATGTAAGCAAAAATTTTATTATTCGCAGAAGTATTTAAAAGATAGGTCACAACATTTGAATCACCACCTCTTAAAGCTGGGTTTGAAGATTTCAGATTCAACAAAGTTTTATAAAAATCAGCCATTTCGCAATGGTTCGTCCACTCAATTGGGTCTTTTTCAAAAAATTCTAATCGTTTCAGATTAGGAAGTTCCTGACCTGAATACAATAAAGGAATTCCGTTCCAGGTTGCTGAAAATATTGCCATTGGTTTGGTAATATCGCCGTACTTTTCGTATTCTGTTCCGTTCCAGGAATTTTCATCGTGATTACTTGTAAACCATGCTCTCATTGAAGAATCTCCGATTTGAGAATATTTCCTAAGCAAATCTATAAGTTCATGAATCGGTTGATTGTCTTTATAAAATTCGGCAGATTTGTGCATCCATTTCCAAGAATAACTTGCATCAAAAACTTTTCCGTATTCCGGACTTTCCAATTCATCAAACTCACCAATCCAGAAAAGAGGTTTTATTTTTTCTACTTCCGGTCTTGCTTCTTTCCAAAAATCAACAGTTACCCAAGAAGCCAAATCGCATCTGAATCCATCAATATCGGTTTCTTCAATCCAGAATTTCATTGCATCGATCATGGCTTTTCGCATATCCTTATTCTGATAATCAAGCTCAATAATATCATCCATTCCTGAAGCCATTTTGAAATCGCCATTTTCTTTCAGGTAAAATTCAGGATTTGTTTTCGTCCAAATATGATCCCAACCTGTGTGATTAGCCACCCAGTCGATAATTACTTTAAAACCTAAACGGTGCGCTTCATTCACCAAATGTTTGAAATCATCCATCGTTCCAAACTCTGGATTGATCGAAGTATAATCTGACGCGGCATAAGGACTTCCAAGACTTCCCTTCTTATTTTTTTGAGCAATCGGAGTAATCGGCATGAACCATAAAGTTTTAACGCCCATATTTTTCAGGCGCGGCATTTCTTTTTCAAACGCTCTGAAAGTGCCTTCTTTAGTATATTGTCTTACGTTAACTTCATATATATTGGTGGTGTGTTTCCATTCCTGAGGTAAATCCATATTCGTTTTCATTTTAAAAAATAAAGGAAACAGGTGCTGTTTCATACAATCAGTTTTTAACTGATTTCTTTGCAAAAATAAGAAATTGAGTTTTAAAATTTATTTGAAACAAAAAACCCTGAATTTTACTTCAGGGCTATATTTTAATTTCTATCTTTCGTTGTCATCGTCTTCATCATCGAAAACATCATCATTATAGTCATCTTCTTCATCATCATCGAAACTATCGTCATCTTCATCTGCAAAGTTATTGCTTCCACCTCCGAAATCATCATCAAAATTAAAATCGTCATCCATTAAAGGCATTGCCGATTTTTTATTTTTTGATCCTGCAGCGCTTTTATTTTTGCTTGGAGCTTTTAAAGGAGCATTTCCGAATCTGTATGCAGTAAGCGGATAATTCACACCTTTTGTTTCTTCTACTACTTCTACAAGTTCGCAGAAAAATTCCCAAAGATCAAGCAAACCATACTGGAACTGTGCTTTGTCTCCTGCTGACTCAAATGCTTCATCGATGTACACATCTGACATAATCTCGCCATCACCATCATCACTCATATCTTCAAGTGGAACGCTTTTTACAACAGTACCATCTTCTTCGAGAAGATTAAAAGTAGACAGCTCATCTCCACTAAGGTTGAATGCACTTTTAATTCCCAAATGTAAGTTCCAGAGTGTTTGTTTTCCTTTGATTTCTACATCTCGGAAAATGTCTTCTTTCGTATCTAATATTACACGGATTTTGTAAACCATATCAGTATTTCAATTACTTTTTGCCTTTATTTATTATGATAAATTCTTGATGCAAATATATAATAAATGAGATTTTACAAAAAATATTTAATAATTTTTTAGAAACTTTTTTTTTCTTACATTTCGCCAAAATCATTTACTTTTCTCGAGCATAAAACTGAATTTTGTGCCTTCAAGGTAAACGCTTTCTACCGTAATATTTTCGTTATGAGCCTCCAGAATGTGCTTTACAATGGCAAGTCCTAATCCGGAACCGCCCTGTCTTCGGCTTCGACTGGTCTCTACTCTATAAAATCTTTCAAAAATTCTTGGTAAAAGTTCGGCTTTTATTCCCATCCCATTATCAATCACTTCGATGAGTACTTTGTTTTTAAGAACACTTGTTTTCACCACTACTCTAGCCTCCTGTCTGTTGGCGTAATGAATAGCATTTGAAATTAAATTAATAAAAACCTGAGAAATCTTTTGTTTGTCTGCTTCTACAAAAATCTGGCTGTGTAAAGTCTGAAGCTGTAAAACGGTATTGTTTTTTTCAGCTTCTAAATCAAGCAAATCAAAAATTTCTTTTATCAGAATATTAACATCAAATTTTGAAACAGTAAGATTTATTTCTCCGGCTTCCAATCTATTGATCATATCGAGATCGTTGACGATAGCGATTAATCTTTCTACAGAAATCCCAATTCTTTCTAAATATTTATCACGAATCGTTAAGTTATCAACTCCACCGTCAACCAAAGTTTCTACATAACCTTGAATCGAAAAAAGTGGAGTTTTCAGCTCATGCGAAACATTTCCGATGTACTCTTTACGGTAGCTTTCCATTTCCTTCATCATATCCATCTCAGTGAGCTGTTGTTGATTGAAATCTGAAAATCTTTCGCCCAGCTCTTTCAGCGTAATATTATTCTGATCACTGTAAACAATTTCTTCCGGAAGAATTTTCGAAATTTTTCTGACCTGTTTTTTTGCGTAATAATTAAAAAGCAGTTCTAACACCACATAATTAATAATAAACATCAAAACGATGCACACAAAAAGACCAATCTTAAACTGAGAAGTATGGTAATAGATATCTTTCAGTGAATCGAAAATAATCACCAAAACAAACATCACCAATGTAAGCAGACATGATGAAACTAGGGTAAGTCTGTAAAATTTCAATTTTACAAAATTTTATAGGTTAAATGTAAAGTTAGGATTTTTTGAGCTAAACAATTAATTTATACCCAATACCTTTTAAAGTCTGAATCGTGTTGATTCCTAATTTTTCTCTCAGTCTACGGATATGTACATCAATTGTTCTTTCACCAACAATCACGTCATTCCCCCAAACTTTTTCAAGAATTTCTTCTCTTTTAAACACTTTTTCTGTGTTTGAAGCTAAAAGATAAAGCAAATCGAATTCTTTTTTAGGCAATAAAAACTGCTGCCCGCTTTTTGAAACTCTGAAGTTGTCTTTATCAATGATTAAATCACCTATTTCGATCAGTTTGGCATTATCAGAAACCTGAGAAGTCAGCTGAAGCAATGCATTTACTTTAGAAATAAGAATTTTCGGTTTAATTAGTTTTACAACATAATCGTTTGCTCCTGCCTGAAAGCCAGCCAACTGAGAAAACTCTTCACTTCTTGCAGAAAGAAAAACTATAAGCGTTTTTTGCAGCTCTTTTACTTTTCTAAGTTCCTGGCAAGTCTCGATACCGTCTTTTTCGGGCATCATTACATCTAATAATATTAAATCAGGAATAATTTCTTTAGCTTTATCTATACCTTCGTTACCATTTGTAGCGGTATAAATGTCGTAGCCTTCTTTTTCCAGATTGTAAGACAGAATCTCTAGAATATCGAGTTCATCGTCTATTAGAAGAATTTTCTTTTGGTTCATTTTCAATTTTTACGTTTCAAAGTTAATCAATTTTGAATGATGGATTAACACAATGGTTATCGTTCACATAAAGTTAACAATAATTTCCTTTTCGTAATGTTTAGTTAAGAAAAATTTAAATTTTACTAAACCATTTACACGAACAATCTTTTCTTCCTTTGCACCG
This sequence comes from Chryseobacterium scophthalmum, assembly GCF_900143185.1. Lineage (NCBI taxonomy): Bacteria > Pseudomonadati > Bacteroidota > Flavobacteriia > Flavobacteriales > Weeksellaceae > Chryseobacterium > Chryseobacterium scophthalmum. The sequence continues at coordinate 1,889,660 of NZ_FSRQ01000001.1, forward strand.
AAAGTAATTAGTAAAAAAGAAATGAATTTTAGAAAACTGAGTATCGCTGCATTATTCCTTACCACATCTGGTACTTTAATGTACGCTCAAGAAAAAAATGACACCGTAAAGAACGAAAAAAAGATTGAGGGTGTTATTATTCAGGGAACAACAAAGAAGGGCAGCGAATCTAACATCATCACTGTACAGAGAAAATCTGTTGAAGTAATTGAACGTGTAGGTTCTGTACAGCTGGAAAAACAAGGTGTAGGTGACGTTTCTGTAGCCGTAACGAAAGCAACAGGATCGCAGAAACAAGAAGGTAGCGGACAAATTTTTATCCGTGGTCTTGGTGACCGTAACAACTCTACAACGATTAACGGACTTCAGGTTCCTTCAAACGATCCTTTATACAAAAACATCGATTTAAGTATCATCAAAACTGATATGATCGATTTTATTGGTCTGGAAAAAGTGTACAACCCAAGGCTTTGGGGTGATATGTCTGGAGCCAATGTTGACATTGTAACAAAAGTTTACACCGGAAAGCCTTATTTTAAAATTAATTTAGGGTCTTCTGTAAACTTTAATGCAGTACAAAAAAACAATTATTTCCTTCAGGACGGACCAAGCTATTTTGGCTTTGCTAAACTGGAACAGCCTTCTAAAAATGCAGTTGCAAATAGAGGATATGTTTTTAATACGTCTTGGAAAGATCAGGAAGTAAACAATCCTTTCAACTCTAACTTGAGCTTTGATTTCGGAACTAATTTCAAAGTTGGAAGCCAAGGAAAACTAAGTATTTTCGGATACGGAGGTTTTGATAACAGCTACGAATATTTTAACGGAATCACAGGAGGTACATATAGCGCACAGGACGATGCTCTTAGAATATATACTCAAGCAGAAGAATTTAAATATACTACCAATACAACTGGTTTAGTAAATATTAATTACAAAATTAATCCTAATCATAATATTAATCTATCATCAAATTATATCCATACTTCTGAGCAGAAATTAGGAAATTTCTCAGGATATAACAGAGATTATTATGATAATGATGTTAACCAGACAAGATACACAACTCAGCTGAGAAGAGCCACAACTCGTATTAACGATTTATTAGTAAACCAATTAAGAGGTGAGCATACATTATCTGAACCATTGAAAATATCTTGGAATATTGGTTATAACAGATTAGACAGCAGAAGACCAGACAGGCAACAGAATGTAACTGTTTTAGACAAACAACAAAACTATAGCTTCTTCGCAAGTAGTAATCCTGGAGCAAACAACAGATATTACGATCAGCTTTTGGAGAATGATTTTGTAGGTGATATTCATGCAGATTACAAATTGGGAGAAAGCGCAAAAATTACTTTAGGATATAGCGGAAGATATAAAGACAGTGATTTCAAAGCAACACAATATAACTTTAGAATTTTGCCGGTACAGGGAAGCTACTTTGTTGATCCTAAAAATTATGACACATTCTTTAATCTTGCTAATTATCAGTCGGGAGTTTTCTTTGATGTTGTAACTTTTAGAGGTGATGTGAAATATTCTCCGGAACAAGCATTAATTCCGCAAACATTTACTTCTGAAATGACTAATAATGCAGGTTATGTAAATGTAGATTACAAATTCAGCGATAAGTTTACAGCGCAGGTTGGAGTAAGATACGAAAATCTAATGCAAAAACTTAAATACAATACTGCAATTCAAGAAGGAAAACAGGACAGAGATTACAATAAAATCTTACCTGCTTTCAACTTAAAATATAGCTTAAATGATAAACATAATTTAAGATTAGCGGGATCTAAAACCTACACCTCACCATTGTTACTTGAAATTGCACCTTTCGAATATGAAGATATTGAAGAAAGTACATTGGGTAATCAATCAAACTACCTTGCAGACAACTATAATGTAGATTTAAAATGGGAATGGTTTCCAAGTAAAAATGAATTAGTGTCGTTATCTGCATTTGGAAAATATATCCAAAATCCTCTTGCAAGAGTAACCATTAATTCATCTTCCAACTCTACTTCTGTAATGAACGTAGGAGACACAGGAAGAGTATATGGAGTGGAAGCAGAAATCAGAAAAGACATTTACAGTACTGGTAATACAAGATTATATGCATTCTTGAACGGTACTTATTTAAATACTGAACAAGAACTTGACAACGACAAAGTTGCTAAAGAGAATTCAGGACCTGGACAATCAAATTACTCTACTAACTTCAATGTTACAAAAGATAAAATGCAGGGTGCTTCAGATTTCTTAGCTAATGCCAATATTGGTTTAGAACAGAAATGGGGTACCAAAAACTCGATGGATTTGGTTGTTTCATACTCTTATATTTCAGATAACATTTACTCTTTAGGTACACAAAACAGAGGAAATATGGTAGATAAGGCATTCAGTACTTTAGATGCCACTTTGAAATTTAAATTATCAAATGGAATGGGCTTCTCTTTCACTGGAAGAAACCTAATTAATCCTTATTTCACAAGAGTTCAAGACAATCTAATAACAGGAAATGAACTTGCATCAAAAAAATATAAAAGAGGAACAGCTGTAGGAGCAAGCATTTCTTACGAATTCTAAATAAAAAATAAATATAAAATATTGTAAAATGAAAAAGAACACTTTAAAATTATTAGCTGCTGCATTCATTATGTCGACAACAGCTGTAGTATTCCAATCTTGTAGTAATAATGATGACGAAGAAATCATCGCTTCGGGTATTGCTTCTGATCCTAACAACTTTAAAGGAGAAGTAAAGTCTGGTGAAACAGTAACTTTAGATCCAACAAAAGTTTATAAACTTACAGGTGCTGTTGCCGTAAAAGCTGGTGGTACATTAGTAATTCCTGCAGGAACAAGAATTGAAGCTTCAGGTGGTACTTCTGCTTATATTACAGTTGAGCAAGATGGTAAAATCTTCGCAAACGGTACAGCTTCTTCTCCAATCGTAATGACTTCACCAAACCCTACACCAGGAAGCTGGGGAGGTTTAGTAATCTGTGGTAAAGCTCCTATTAATAAAGGAACTACTGCAACTGCTGAAGTAGGTAATGCAACATATGGAGGAACTAATGTTTCTGATAATTCAGGAATCTTAAAATTCGTAAGAATTGAATATGCAGGTGCAATTTTTACAGGTGATAAAGAATTTAACGGTCTTTCTCTTTTCGGAGTTGGTAACGGAACTACAATTGATAACATTTCATTAATCAACGGATCTGATGATGGTATCGAGTTTTTTGGAGGAACAGTAAACGTATCAAATATCGTATCTGTTGCAAATGAAGATGATGCTTTCGACTGGACTGAAGGTTGGAATGGAACTGCAACAAACATTTATACAAAAAGAAGAGCAAACGGTGTTGGTAATAGAGGTATCGAAGCTGATAACAACTCTTTGGATAACAACGCAAATCCAAGATCTAACCCTACTATTAAAAATGCTACTTTTATCGGAGGTACAACAGGTGAAGCTGATGCATTAAAATTAAGAGTTGGTACTTATGGTACTTTTGATAACTTGGTATTATCTAACTGGACTACTGGTATCAATGTAGAGCATGATGCTTCTGTAGCTTATTTCAACGGTGGTAACAAGATTACTAACGTTAAATTTGATACAAATGTTGCTACTAAAGCTTCTGCTAAAAATACAGCAGGTGCAGCCGTAACAATCTTAGCAAACACTTATTCAGAAAATGCTTCTGCAACTGGTGCAGGAAATGGAATAAACACTCCAACTTGGGCTACAGGTTGGGCTGGATTGTAAGATATCTAAATTAATTATACAGAAGACCGTTCAAATTTTATTGAAAAAATTTGAACGGTCTATTTTAAAATCACCAAATCATTTAAAATTAATATCATGAAACTAAATTTATTATTTAGCAAAATAGCATTTGCTTTTATTTTAATCAGTCAATTTGTATTTTCTCAAGATTTTAGTACACAAGCCGATTTTTCTAATTTCAAAGTAAGCTACGTAGGTTCTGATCAATATATACATTATAACTATGATGTACAGGGGAAATACAGAGGTTATAATTTAGCAATGTACTATAATGTAGTATCAAACGATACGCGGATTTTCACTAATTCTGTTTTTGATGATTCTAATTATGATCCAATTTACTATCCTACATCAACGACTATTGATACTTGGAACTTAATATGGGATGATTTTTCTAAAGTAAAAAATGCTCTGAAATATATTTTGGTAATTAAAACTTGGCCTGTTTATAATAATGACGGTAGTATATTAATTCCAGAATTAACAAAAACGTTAGAATATGTTCGCCCAATCGAAACTCCAAACTTAACAATAACATCTGTTCAGGTTTATAGTAGCTTAAGTGGAGTTAAAATCTTTGATTCTAATACAAGTAGCAACGGAGGACCTCAATTGCAAAAAAATGCTAGTTATCAATTTAAAGTTATAGTAACTAAAACAGGTAATGCTGCTATAAATAATTTGAGATTTGATTTATGTCAATTTGATATACTACAGGGAAATTATCCGACCGTTCCTCCTAAAACCGTAAAAACTCAATATTTAAGTTTTGGGCAAGCTCAAAACAGTGCAGAGGTCACAACTGAAGCAACGATAGCAGATTTTGGTTCGAATAGTTTTATGGGAGTAGCTTTTCATTTAGATAAAGATAATACAATCGCAGAAACCAATGAAAATGATAATATAAAATTATTAGGAGCAGGTTATCATAGTAAAATGGCAAATATCGGTGATAAAATTGAAGTTAATGTTTATGACATGAACGGTAATTTGCTTAAAAAATTAAAAACCACTTCAGACGATACAGATTTTATGAATATTAAATCTCAATTAGGTTCAGGAAAATATATCTTAAGAACTAATGAGAAATCACGTCAGGTTTTAATAAAATAAACTTTTTTTTTCTTCATATGAAATGCAAAACCACGCCCGGAATTTATTTTCCGGGCGTGGTTATTTTTTGTACCAATTTGAATTTATTTTTAAAATATTTCTTAATTGTCATCAATCCGTCTCAATTAAAAATTCTTTGTTTTCTTTGCTAAGTGAAATCGAAGATTCGACGTAAGTCAAACGCCTTTGCGAACTTAAAAACAGTTAGTGGTTAAAAAAACTTGGCGAGCTTTGCGTTAAAATCAAATAATATAATTAATAATAGATAATCATAATATTTAATCTAAAATCAATTCATTACCGTTTGAATTGGGATAATAAACAGAAAAATGGTAATTTGGTCTTCTCATTCAAAATAGATTGATAAAAATCTCGTTGAAGAAGAGTAATCTGAGAATTATGAAGAAAAATCACTTAAAAATAATCATCGCTGCCTTTATTATTGGCTCGTCATTTACCATTCATTCGTGCGGTAAAGATGAAGATATAACTTCTGCAATTCCAGTTATTGGAATAGCTCAGGATCCTAATAATTTTAAAGGTGATATTACTAACGGACAAGTTGTAACACTTGATCCGATGAAGCTTTATAAACTCACCGGTATTGTTACGGTAAAAA